>CAZKXX010000020.1:0-5795 GCA_964556705.1 uncultured Acidobacteriota bacterium | reverse complement strand
CGTGAGGCCGAGGCCGCCAACCTCGTCACCGGCGCCTACCTCGTCGAAGTCGAGGTGGATGTTTCGGCGGGGCTGGGCAACTTCCTCACCGTCGGGCTGCCGGATGCCGCCGTGCGCGAAAGCCGCGAGCGAATCAAAAGCGCCATCAAGAATTGCGGGCTGGAATTTCCGTTTCAGAACATCACGGTCAACCTCGCCCCCGCCGACGTGAAGAAAGAAGGTTCGGGATTCGACCTGCCCATCGCGCTGGGGATTCTCGGCACGACCGGAATCCTCATGAAGCCGGACCTGAAACCTTATCTCTTTCTCGGCGAGCTTTCTCTCGACGGCGGGCTGCGGCCTATCAAGGGCGCGCTTTCGATTGCGGGCATGGCTCGGCAGAAAGGCATTCGCAAACTCGTCTTGCCGGCGGAAAATGCGCGCGAAGCTGCCGTGGTCCAGGGCATCGAAGTCTTCGGCCTGCGGTCGCTGCCCGAAGTCCTCGACCTCGTCAACGAAACCCGTGAGTTCACGCCGGCTCGCGTGAATTCCGCTGAAATGCTCGCCCAAGCAAGCCAGTATTCGGTGGACTTTCGCGACGTGAAGGGCCAGCTCCACGCCAAGCGAGCCATCGAGGTGGCCACCGCGGGCGGCCACAACATCTTGATGATCGGTCCGCCGGGCGCCGGCAAAACGATGCTCGCCAAGCGCATCCCGACGATTCTTCCTCCCCTCACGTTCGACGAAGCCATCCAGACGACGAAAATCCACAGCGTCGCGGGAGTGCTGGAGCCCGGACTGGGCCTGACGGGCACGCGGCCGTATCGGTCTCCGCATCACACGATTTCCGACGCCGGCCTCATCGGCGGCGGCGCCGTGCCGCGGCCCGGCGAGGTCTCACTCGCGCACAACGGCGTCCTCTTTCTCGACGAGTTGCCGGAATTCCAGCGGAACGTCCTCGAAGTCTTGCGCCAGCCGCTCGAAGACGGCTACGTCACCATCGCGCGCGCGGCGATGTCACTGACGTTTCCCGCGCGCTTCATGCTCGTCGCCGCGATGAACCCCTGCCCCTGCGGTTTTTTTAACGACCCGTCGCGCGAGTGCACATGCACGCCGCCGCAGATTCAGCGCTACGTCTCCAAGATCTCCGGACCGCTGCTCGACCGGATTGACATTCACATCGACATGCCGGCGGTGAAATACCGCGAGCTGCGCGACGATTCGGGCGGAGAAACTTCCGAGGAAATCCGCGCGCGCGTGGTGCGCGCGCGCGCGCGGCAACTGGAGCGTTTCGAGGGCGAGAAAATCTTTTCAAACGCCCAGCTCAGTCCGCGGCAGATCCGCCGCTACTGTGCCATTTCGGCCGAGTGCGAGCGCATGCTCGAAAGCGCGATGACGCGACTGGGCCTCTCGGCGCGCGCCCACGACCGTATCCTGAAAGTGGCGCGCACGATCGCCGATCTGGAAGGCGTGGAATCCATCGGCGTCCCGCAGATTTCCGAAGCCATTCAGTACCGCTCGCTCGACCGCAACTACTGGGCCTGAGAAAGGGCCGCGAAGTTTGATAGAGTGTGGGCGGAGCCGAAACGTGGCGGGCAGGCGAAGACGAACGAAGAAGACGGAGCGGCCTGAACCTCTCCTGCCGACGCACAGCCCCGACGGCGTGGACTTGACGCTGATTCGTTGGATGCTCTCGCTCACGCCCGGCGAACGGCTCCGCGTACTCGAAGACCACGTAAACGCTGTACTGAGGATGCGCGGTGAGTCCACCGAGAGCTGACTTCCGCAGCATCCTGAGAACGCTGGACCGCCATCACGTCGAATTCGTGCTGGTGGGTGGAGTCGCCGCAGTAGCGCACGGTGCGCCACTCTCAACCTTCGACGTGGACGTTGTCCACCGAAGGCACTCTGACAACATCCAACGACTGTTGATGGCACTCGACGAACTCGAAACGCGCTACCGAACTCATCGCACGCGGGCCTTGAAGCCCCAGCATTCCCATCTGATGTCCGCCGGCCATCAAACGCGTTACGGGCCGCTCGATTTGCTCGGAGAGATCGGGGCTGGACGCGGCTTTAATGAACTGATGGCTGAGAGCACTCTCGTCCCTATCGGCCGAGGGCTTCGCGTTCGAATCCTGAACCTCGAGGCGCTCATCCGCATCAAAGCCGAGACGGCCCGTGACAAGGACCGCGCCGTCCTGGCCGTCTTGCGCAGAACACTCCAGGAAAAACAAAAGGGGAAACGCGGCAGCCGAGAAAGATGAGCGCGCCACACGAAGCGCAACTCGCATGGCTTTTTCTCCTGTATAATCGTGGAGTCCCTTTCGTTTCGGCGAAGAACGTTTGATGGCCCTCGGCCTTTGCGGCATTCCTGCTCTCAGGGAGAGATCCAGATTCGGAGGCGATGACATGGCACAGCGGACGGTGAAATGCGTGAAGCTCGGGCAGGAGCTCCCCGGGCTGGAAGAGCCTCCCTGGGCCGGCGAGCTCGGCCAGCGCATCTACGAGAACGTCTCGCAGCAGGCCTGGCAGCTCTGGCTCGATCACCTGAGAATGATTATCAACGAATACCGCCTCATGCCCGCCGTGCCCGAACACCAGGAAATTATCGCCAAGCAGATGGAGCTGTTCTTCTTCGGTGAGGGCGCTCAGGCCCCGCCCGGCTACGTCCCGGAGCAGAAGAAGAGCTGACCCTCCCTCGGCGACATCCCCAGAGCCAATCCAACAGGGCCCGGAGGGCTGCCCGCTCTGAGCCTGCCCCCCAAAGCCCGTTCTCCTCGACTTGATAAATGCGCCTCGCAGGCCCATAATCCCGCTTCCCGTCCGCCAGTCTTCGGCCGAGAGGACGTAATGAGACTTCGAAAGACGGTATCCCTCCTCATCCTGAGCTTGCTGCTCGCCTCCCTGGCGACGGCAACCGAGCGGCACGACGTCACCATCGAACGCAACGTGGCGATGCAGACCCGCGACGGCGTTACGTTGCGCGCGGATATTTACCGGCCGAAAGCCGAGGGAAAGTTTCCCGTTCTGCTCACGCGCACGCCTTACGACAAACGCGGCCCGGCGGACACAGCTCTGAAAGCGGCGGCTCGAGGCTACGTCGTCATCGTCCAGGACGTGCGCGGGCGGTTTACCTCCGAGGGCGAATGGTATCCGTTCAAATACGAATCGCAGGACGGCTACGACACGGTGGAGTGGGCCGCGGCGCTGCCCTATTCAAACGGGAAAGTCGGAATGTTCGGCGGCTCGTACGTCGGCGCGACACAGATGCTCGCGGCCATCGCCTCGCCGCCGCACCTGGCGGGGATTTTTCCCGTCGTCACCGCGACGAACTACCACGAAGGCTGGACGTATCAGGGCGGCGCGTTTCTCCAGTGGTTCAGCCAGTCGTGGACGACGGGGCTCGCGCAGGACACGCTGGCCCGCCGCGTGCGCCGCGATTCCCGCGCGCTGCGCGAATGGAACTGGGAACTTCCGCTGCTGCGCTATCCGCTGATCAATCTGCCGGAACTCGACGAACTGGCGGCTTACTACAACGACTGGCTCGCTCACCCTGAGTACGACGACTACTGGAAACGCTGGGCGATTGACGAGAACTTCGAGAAGATCCAGGTCCCAGGCTACCACGTGGCCGGATGGTATGACATCTTCGTGGGCGGGTCGCTGCGTAACTATTCCGGAATCAAGTCGCGCGGCGGCTCGGAGGCGGCACGGAATGGCCAGCGGCTCATCGTCGGGCCCTGGTGGCACGGGCCGATGGATGGCAAGGCCGGCGAAGCGGACTTCGGGCCGGAAGGACGCGGCGACACCGACTCGCTGATGCTGCGCTGGTACGACTTCCTGCTGAAAGGCGAGCGGAACGGAATCGAGAAGGAAAAGCCCGTCAGGATTTTCGTGATGGGCGAAAACCGCTGGCGCGAAGAGGATGACTGGCCGCTCGCGCGCGCCCGCGAGACACGCTACTACCTGCACTCGAACGGAAAGGCGAACACCCTCTCGGGAGACGGCGCGCTTTCTGCCGCGCCGCCGCAGAACCAGGCTGCGGACCGGTTTGTTTACGACCCCGCGGATCCCGCGCCGACTCGCGGCGGAAACCATTGCTGCGACAACGAAGGGCTTGCCTCGGGCGCCTTCGACCAGCGGCCCGTCGAGGCGCGGGAGGATGTGCTGGTTTACACGACACCGCCGCTCAAGGAAGACGTGGAAGTGACGGGGCTTGTGACGCTCGAGCTTTACGTCAGCTCGTCGGCTGTGGACACGGATTTCACGGCGAAGCTTGTTGACGTGCGGCCGGACGGCTACGCGCAGAATCTCACGGACGGAATCCTTCGCATGCGCTACCGGACGCCGCGCTCCAAGCCCGAATTCATGACGCCGGGTGAGGTGTACAGGATTACGATCAACCTGTGGCCGACGTCGCACGTCTTCCAGGCGGGACACCGGCTGCGGCTGGACGTTTCGGGCTCAAATTTCCCGCGCTTCGACCGGAATTTGAACACCGGCGAACCCGCAGGGCGCTCGTCGCGCATAGTGAAGGCAACCAACAAGGTCTATCATGACCGCGAGCGGCCTTCGGCCCTGATTCTTCCCGTTGTGCCCCGATAGGCCGGCCTCGCATGAGCGGACCTTCGACGATTCTCGCCATCGCCGCGCATCCCGGCGACGCCGTTTTCACGATGGGCGCGGTGGTCGGACAGCACGTCCACCACGGCGGGCGCGGCGTCTTCCTGAGCCTGACGCTCGGCGAGCGCGGCCATCCGACGATGCCGCCCGCAGAGTACGGAGCGCGGCAACGCGCCGCCACCGAGAAGGCGGCGAAGATTCTGCGCGCCGAAGCGGCGTTCCTCACCTACCCGGACGGCGAGTTGCCTCTGAATGACGAAGCCGCGTTCGCCGTCTGCGACCTCATCCGCGAGCACAAGCCCGCCATCGTTCTCACCCACTGGAGCGGAAGCTGGCACAAGGACCACCAGAATTGCCACGGCGTCGTCCGCGACGCGATTTTCTACGCCGGTCTGAAGAGCGTTGAGCGAAGGCGGCCCGCTCATGCCGTCCGACGACTCTATTTCGCCGAGAACTGGGAAGACATGAGCGGCTTCGAACCGGACACGTTTCTGGAAATCACGCCGGTGTTCGAGCGCTGGATCGTCGCCTGCGCGGCGTTTCCGATGTGGCGGGGCGAGACGGGATTCCGCTACTACGACTACTACCGCAGTCTGGCGGTGATGCGTGGGTGCCTGGGAGGATTTCAGCACGCCGTGGCGCTGATGTCTTCGCCCGAGCAACGGCAGCGGAGCGTCAGGGCTCTCTAAGCGCGTGCCTCGGGTGCGCGGAACACGCGGCAAGCAAGGAAGTCTTTACGCCGCCCGACCGACGCTGCGCTTGACACTCTTCGCGCCGCCCAACCATAATGGCCTTCCCTCTCGACGGACTTTCAAGCCGCCCTCGGGCGGCAGAAAGCCGCCGGCCCCGAAGCTCTCTCGCCAGGCGCAAACCAGGGAGGAATCATGCCGGAAACTTTTCGCAATTATCTGAACGGCCAGTGGGTGGAATGCCGGTCGAAAAAAACGTTTCCGAACATCAACCCGGCGAACACCGACGAGGTGGTCGGACTCTTCCAGTCGTCGGGCCCAGAGGACGCCAAGGCGGTGTGCGACGCGGCAGCGAAAGCGCAGCCCGCCTGGGCGGCGCTGCCCGCTCCACGCCGCGGCGAATACCTCTTCAAGGCCGCGGAGATTCTCGAGTCGCGCCTCGCCCAGCTCGGCGAAGACATGACGCGCGAGGAAGGCAAGACGCTTCCCGAGGCGAAAGCC
>CAZKXX010000019.1:42660-44543 GCA_964556705.1 uncultured Acidobacteriota bacterium | reverse complement strand
CGGTTGAGCAGAAATCCCGTGATCACCAGTACCGCGCCGGCAAACAGCCCTTCCCGGCTTTCCCGCACCCGCCGCGACGCCAGCAGAGTTGCGGGCAGTGCGATCCCGAGCAGCACCTCCAGGCCGAACAGCGCGGACTCCGCGGTCAGATACCGCAGGTGTTCCAGCGCCCCGCGCGTGAAGAGGTCCTGAAACCGCATCAGGCCGTACACAGCCAGCACCACCGCCATCGCCTTCCCGAGGTCGCGGAGCAGCGGCAGTTCGAGTTCGCGCCGAAAGGCCCGCGCGCTCAGGTTCGACTCGAAAATCGTCATCGCCAGGCCCACGGCGATGGCCGAAACGAAGAAGAACACCGGCAGCCACGGCGAGTACCAGAACGGGTGCAGCTTCGAGGGAACGATGAGATAGAGGCTGCCGAGCGAAGACTGGTGGAGCGTCGAAAGCAGCACGCCGGCGATGACCAGCGGCACGGTCACCGCCTTCATGATTTTCAGCGCCCGGTGCCAGCGAAAGCGTTCGAACACTACGGGCGAGAACTCCAGCGCCAGCACGGTCAGGTAAAGCATCACGCACCAGGCCACTTCGAACATCACCGAGCGCGGGTTCCACATCACCAGCGGATGCCAGATGCGTTGCGGCTGCCCGAGGTCGTACAGGAGCGCGACGGCCACGAGACCGTAGCCCAGAAACGCCGTCAGAATCGTCGGGCGCAGGATCGGCCGGAAACGGTCGAGGTGGAACAGATAGACGACCGCCGCAATCGTGAATCCGCCCGCCGCCAGGCCCACGCCGCACAGGACGTCGAAGCCGATCCAGAGTCCCCACGGAAAGTGGTCGCTCAAGGCCGTCGCCGCGCCCAGACCCTGCGTGAAGCGCAGCAGCGTCGAGTAAAAGCCCGCGGCGAGGATGACCACCAGAACCGTGCGCCAGAATGTGATTTTGGGAAGTCTCATGAGTCCTCTCCGTACCTCGGCCGCGGAAACCGCATGCCGCTTGCGACGGCGCGCGGCGACTCAGCCATCGACCGCCTCCTTCTCGTCAGCTTCCTTCGCTTCGGCGCGGGCCACGGCGGCGCGGCGCGCCGTAATCCACCAGATACCGCCGAGCAGTATTCCGCCCAGCGAAACCACGGACGGGATCTTCGAAAGGACCCGGTAGGTGTATTGCGGCAGCGCGTCGTGCGGCAGGTCCGCCGGAAAGCCCAGGCTTTCGAACGGCACGGCGGAAAGGTACAGCACCGAAGTCCCGCCGACTTCCTTCTCTCCGTACACCTGGTTGACGTAGCCGGAGGGATTTTCCCGGATGCGCCGGTGCGCCTCGGCCAGCAGTTCGTCGCGCTCGCCGAAAACGGTCGCACCGACCGGGCAGGCCTCCACGCAGGCGGGCTGCAATCCCCGCGCCTGGCGCGGCGCGCACATCGTGCACTTCTTGACCACCGGCAGCGTCGAGCCCCACTCATATCGCGGAATGCCGAACGGGCAGGCCATCATGCAATACCGGCAGCCGATGCAGCGCTCGGCTTCATAGACAACGGGGCCTTCTGCCGTCTTTCTGAACGCGCCCACCGGACAAACGGAGACGCAGGTCGGGTCCACGCAGTGCATGCAGAACTTTCGGACAAAAACGTCCGCGTGGGATTCCACAACGTTAAAGGTCTCGGCGGAAAGTTCCGTCGCCTCGCCTTCCGGCAGGCCGTTGGTCTCCTTGCAGGCGGAGGCGCAGAGGCCGCAGCCGATACATTGTGTCGTATCCACTAGGATCGCTTTGCTCATGAATTCACCACTCTCGGAGCCTTTGCGGGCGACACGGGCAAACTGTCACGGCCGGACTTGGCCCGCCGCCGCACTTGACAGCACGTCGCGTGCCGCTGCATTCAACAACAG
>CAZKXX010000019.1:0-42560 GCA_964556705.1 uncultured Acidobacteriota bacterium | reverse complement strand
TCGCACACCCAGCCGTCTTCATACGGCGATTGCACGAGCGTCTCCGGCCGGTCATCGAGAAGCTGATTGACGGCCACCACGCGCCCGCCCACCGGCGAAGTGATCTCCAGCTTTCTTCCCCCGACTTCCACACCGAAGAGCGGCGAGCCCGGCCAGAGCTCCTGTCCCACGCGCGGCGGCGTAACGCGCGCGGCCGCGCCCAGAACGTGCGCGACCAGCGCGTCCGCGCCGGCGCGAAACACCGCGCCTTCCTGTGGGCGGAGCCAGGCGTGACCTTCACAGAGCAGGACGCCCTCCGGCACGAGCCACGGATTCGCGGCCACCGGGACGCGCGCCGCCTCAGCGGGTTGCGTCGCTCGCGCCGCCAGCACCGCGGCTTTCCGCGCCTCTAGCTTTTGCAGCACCAGGTCCAGCAGGACCAGTCCCACGAACATCAAGGCAACCAAGATTGCGACCATGATGGCATCTCCTTGCGCCCACGCGGCGCGGGATTCAGCTCAGAAAGAGCGAGCGCACCAGCTTCTCCCAACGCTCTTCGGGCACCTGGCTGAGGATGTCGGCGACAGCGCGCCCCCCGTCCTGCAAGTGCAGCGTGGTGCCGCCGTTCGTCTGGCTGTAAAGGTTCATCACCGCCTCTTCCATCCAGCGATGGGCGAGCCGCCCATGAAGCAGGTTCTTCAGATTCGCGTCCACGGCCGGCGCCTCCACGGCCACCAGCCAGCCCGCCCCGTAAGGGTCGCGGACCGCCAGCGTCGGGTCGCGCTCAATTTCCCCGTTCAAGTCCACCACTTCGCCCTCGATCGGAGAAACCATTTCGAAGCGATGCTCACCCCGGACCAATGTCCAGGCCTTCTCACCCTGGCGAAGCCAGCGGCCGCGCTGCGGCAATTCGATCCGATCGAGCGGCCCCACGAGATGAGCGGCGAAGTCGTCGAGACCGGCTCTTACCTGGTGCCGAACTTCCTTCATCGCCCAGGTGTGCCCCGGGTGATAGCCCAGGTGCGCGGGCAGACGAAATCCACCCACAATGCTGACCGGGAAACTCGCCTCTTCCTCTTTCGCAACCCGAGTCGCTTCCATCTCGGCCGGACGACGGCGCTGAAAGTAGTAGTCCACGAGAACAAAAACGAGGAACGTAACGAGGACCAGAATGGCTACCATGACCCACCTCCATCGCGCCCGTCACCGCGCCACTTGGATGGGCGAGTGACGGACGCCACTGTTGTAGATTGCAGCGGAAGGGCCAAACCACGTCCCGGAGATCGCCCGCAACTGTCGAACAACAGGCTTGATTTCAGTGGGTTACAGAAGTTCGTCTTTTCAGACGTTATGACGAAATGTTGATATTTCGAGAAGAGTATTGCAAAGTTCAACGGATCCACGGCGTTGCGCCCGTCGCACGAACCTAACTCAAGCGTTTCAAGTCGCTTCACCCGCTGTTGAACTCAGCAACATGGGGATTGAAGATTTCAACGATTTCAGATCCGGCTTTGCACGGCGACAGGCCAGTTCGAGCGCCAAGTTCCCCATGAGAAGTTCCGCCACGGCGAACACCCTTCAGCACATCCTTCGACGACTATCGGCGGCGCGCGGTGCGACCCTGTTGACTGGATTTCGAGAATTGGCCAAACTGGCAGACCGCCGGAGAGCCTGACCTCTCCGCCCGGCCTACAGGTCGCCAGCAAGCATGACGCAGCAAGCAAGACCGATTTCCAGGCTCGAATTTCACCCGCTCACTCCCGCCCGCTGGGCGGACTTGGAGCGTCTGTTCGGCGCGCGCGGGGCGTGCGGCGGGTGCTGGTGCATGTTCTGGCGGCTGACGCGAAGCGAGTTCGAGAAACGCAAAGGCGAAGGAAACCGCCGTGCTTTCCGCACGATTGTGGCCTCCGGGGCCGAGCCGGGCGTGCTGGCCTACGCCGGTGGCGAGCCCGTCGGCTGGTGTGCGGTGGCCCCACGCGCGGACTATCCGGCGCTTGAGCGTTCGCGCGTGCTGGCGCCGGTTGACGACGAGCCCGTCTGGTCCGTAAGCTGCTTCTTCGTGGCGCGCGCTAATCGCGGACAGGGAGTGTCAGTTCAATTGCTCAAGGCAGCCGCAGAATTTGCGCGGCGGCGCGGCGCGAAAATTCTAGAGGGCTATCCGGTCGAATCGCGCAGCGGGAAAATGCCCGACGCCTTCGCCTGGACGGGACTGCCGGGGACCTTCCGCCGCGCCGGTTTTTCCGAGGTAGCGCGCCGCTCGAAGACCCGACCCATCATGCGAATGTCGCTCCGCGCCACGACCGCCCTCCGGACCCGGAGAAAGGCCACTCGATGAAAGTCCTCCCACTGTCTCTTCTGGCTGTCGCCACGCTGAACGTCGCCTGTTCGGGACCCGAGTCGGCCCGCGCCGTCGCGGAGCCCGAGCCCGCCCGTCCCGACCTCCGGTTGACGGCGCGCCGGCCTGCCCCACCCAAACCGGTCGTGCCTTCGACCCAGGCCCCGGCAGAGATCGGCGCGCGCGACGCCGCGCGGTCAAACGGCGGAATTCTCCCGCTCGCGCCCGGCACCGTCTGGATTTACGCAGGAACCGTGAAATGGACGAACGCTGAGACGCAGCGCGTCGAAGAAAAATCGGTGGATTGGAAGGTGGAAGTCGGGGAGCGGCTGTCGCGCGGCCACGTCAACGCCGCCGTTTTGCGCGGCCATCCCTCCGACCTCGCCCACTATCGCGAAGGCCGCGCCCCTGGCACTTATCTCGTCGTGCGTGTCGGCCCGGGCAAGTACTATCTGCTGCGCGGCCGGCGCGCACAGGAAGCCCTGGAGCGCCTGCGCGACCCGAACGACCTCCTCCACAATCTGGTGCACGAGGATGAAATCTTCCTCGACCTCCCCCTCGTCCCCGGCAAGGTGTTCGGCGAGGCAGGGCAACTGACCCGGCAGGACGCCAGTTACGTGTGGGTGGTCGAGGAGGAGCGCGCCGCGACGCTCGAGGGTGTGAAAGGGTTGCGGGGCGGGCGCCGCACCGTCTTCCGGCTCCTCTACCGCACGCTTCCCGACCGCGAGGAGCTCGAATTCGTCCCCGAAGTCGGCATCACCCGCTACCGCTACGTCCATCATGGCACGGTGGCCGAAGCCGACGCGCGTCTGGTGGAATTCCGCCCCGGCAAAGAATAGCGCGCCGGAGCGCGCGCGGACGCGGCGTTACAGGCACTGCCGCAGCCAATCCACGGTCTTTTCAATCACCAGCGCTTCCCAGGCCAGCGAAGTGAACGTATGGTCGGCGCCCGGCACGATGACCTTCGCCTTCAACTCGGCGGCCGTGGCGCGAAACAGGTCCGTGGCGTGAGAGAGGGGGACAGCCGTGTCCTTTTCGGGATGGATGACGAGCGTCGGCCCGTGAAACCGCTTGAGCGCGGCCAGCGGCTTCACGCAGCGCGTGGCGGCGAGAAAGCGCGGAGAAATTTCGCGCGCGTCGTATTCGAGCGCGCCTTTTGAGCCGGGAATGGGCCCGGCGGTCGTGCGCGCGAGCTGGCGAAGCAGCGTCGGATGCGCGACGGCGCTCCACAACACCAGCGCGCGCGCCCGGACGCGAGGCGCAATCACCGCCGCCACACACCCGCCGAGTGAAAGCCCTGTTAATCCCAGCCGCGCGCCGTCGATTCCCTTCTGGCGGCGCAGGAACGCCACGGAGTCTTCGGCGTCCGCGATTTCAGTGAACAAGGTCGCGTCTCGAAACTCGCCCTCGGATTCGCCCGAACCAGAGAAATCGAACCGCAGCGACGCGATTCCGGCGCGCGCCAGCGCCCGCGCGCATTTGACGAAAATCCAGTGGGACTCCAGCCGGTCACCCGTGAAGCCGTGGAAGAAAACCACGCCGGGAGCGCGCCTTCGCCCCTCGGGGCGGTGAAGCATCCCGCGCAGCCACCGGCCGCGCCGGTTGCGAAACTGGACGAGTGTTTCCATGCCAACAGGTTGACCGGGCCGCGATTCTAACCTTCCCGACAGCGGGTGTAAACAGCTCGGGCGGGCCACCCCGCGGCCGGGAGCAGCAGGAGACCCACGAAAAACTTGACGAATGTCATTAACCGAGCTTAATATTTTCGCTTAATTCCAATTAAGGACTCGGGGCGATGAAAAAACGACTCGCTCTCGGCGCCCTTCCGGGCGCGCTTCTGCTCCTGTGGCTCGCAGCGGCGGAGCTCGCCGCCGTCCCGTATTTTGCTCGAAAATACAAAACCGGTTGCCAGACTTGCCATGTCATCCCGCCCAAGCTCAATCAGGTGGGAGAAGACTTCCTGGCGCGCGGCTATCGGTTTCCCGACGACCGCGACGAGTTTTCCACCTGGCCGTTCGCCGTCTGGGCGACTTCGCGCGGCCAGTGGGAGTCAAGCCGCGAGCGCGGCCGGCTGCTGCCGAACCGAGTGGAAATCATCTCGGGTGGTCCAGTTCGCAAAACCCGGGCTTTTTACTTCGTCGAATGGCTGCCGCTCAGCCAGGAAGTGGACGGCAACAACCGGCGCGTCGAGCGGCACGGGCGCTTCGAAGACCTTTTCGTCAGCCTTCCCGCAGGACCAGCGTACGTGACCGTCGGACAGTATCGTTCGCTGACGCAGGTGGACGTCTCGCGCCGCCTCTCGATTTCCGAGCCCCTGGCGTTTTCAGCGGGCGTTCCGGGCCCGCGGGCTTCGACCGCGCGGCTCACGGGCCTGCGCGCCTTTTCGCTTAGCGGGCGCTCGCCGGCCGTGCGTCTGGGCCACCAGTGGGCGCGAGGCGGCCGGCCGGCCGACGGCTGGTACAACCATCTCACCGTGCCGTTTGCGGGCGAGTGGGTGATCCCGCTCACCGACCGCGTGCTGCGCGAGCGGAACTTTGAATTCGAGCTACGGCCGAAAGGAGTTCTTCTCGAAAGCTATTACAAGCACGGGCTGAGTTCCTTCGGTGGGCACGCCTTCCTGGGAGACGAGCGTCGGTTGCTCGGCCTCGTCGGGGTGTACAACCGCGGGCTGTTCTTCTCTACGGCCGCCGTCGGCTTCGCCCGCGGACGCACGGGCGCCACGGACACGCGATTCAGTTGGGAGAACGAATACGTCCCCTGGCGCTGGCTGGCGCTCGGTCTGCGCGTGGACGACCGCACCGGCCCCGACCGCCTCGCCGCGCTCCACCCCTACGCCAACGTGGAGTTCCCGCTGACCTCTTACACGTTTCGCGTCACCGCCGAACACCGCCAGCAGCGCGGCGCACGGCTCTGGCAGATCGAGATGGGCGCGGTTTTCTGAAAGCGGGTCTCAAGCCGGCTGCGCGGCCTGCATGGCGGTCGAGACGTAGGCGAGCGATTGGGGCTCGATCACGCGATAGTGCACGGCGCGGGGATGCGCGACCTCCCGGATGGCGAACGAGTCGCAGAAGACGAGGTCGGCGGCGCGCAGGCTGGCGCCGTCTTCGAGCGGCAATTGATAAGCCAGGACCGAGTGGCGTTTACCGACCGCAGGAGCCAGCAGGCCCAGCGCCGTGCGCAGGAAGCCGGGAGAAATCGAGACCACGGCGATCACCGAAGGCTGTTCGAGTTTGCGGATTTGCTCCACGTGCTCGTCGGCGGCGCTGAAGGCGATGGCCACCGTGAACCCGCTGCCGGGAACCAGGGGAACCACGTCATCGTAAGCGTACTGCGGCGAGACGACCAGCGCGCCGATGCCCAGGCCCGGATTCCTCGTCAGGTCGTCGCGCGAGCAGCACTCGACCGGCCAAGGCAGTGCTTCGCGCAGCTCTTCGCGCAGCAGCCGCCGCAGACCCTCTTCCTGGTCCACCACCAGCAGGTGGTCCGGCGGCTCGGCGAGCAGCCGCTGCCGCAGGAGCTCTCGCAGCTCCTGGAGCGAGTACCCGGAATCGCGCGCCACGCGCACGAGACGCTGAATCAGCGCGTCGAGTTCTTCCTTCTTCTGCTCCCCCGTTCCGCCCGCGGTGAGGGCTCGCACCACGATGCGCCGCCCGCGCCGCCGCACGAGCCAGGTGCGCCGCACCAGGTCCTGATAGGCGTGGCTGACGGTGTTGTGGTGGATCCCCAGGCGGCGCGCCAGCTCGCGCACGCTCGGCAGGGTCTGACCGGGCACGAGCCGTCCCGTGGCAATCTGAAAGGCGATCTGCTCGGCGAGTTGCTGCCGGATGGGAACTTCACTTTCCTTGCTGATTCGGATTTGCATGCCCGTGGCGGCCGCGACCCCCGGCCGAAAGCTCGAGCGGGCCGGCCATTCGAGGCATTATAGCCGACGCCGGCACGTTCGGCATCAGCGTCTCCGACCCGTAAAACGGCCTCGCAATTTCTGTGCGGAGGGCCGGTTCTCGTTTAGACTGTTACGCACGGGGCAGCGGGAATATCTTTTCCATTCGCGCCGGAAACGTTCATGGGTGAAGCTCGTTTTACGCCGCAGCAGAAACGCGTCCTGGTCATCCTGACGCTCATCAACTTCATCAACTACGTGGACCGCCAGGTCCTTTATCCCCTCTTTCCGCAGATCGGCGCCGAATTCGGCCTGACTTATTCCGAACTCGGTTTGCTGGTCGTGGCGTTCAGCCTGGTCCACTCAACCGCGACGCTGCCCTTCGGATGGCTGGCGGACCGCGTGTCACGGAAAAAGGTGATCAGTTTCGCGGTTCTGTTCTGGAGCGGCGCTACGTTTCTGGCGGGCCTCGCGGCGTCGTTCCGGGCTCTGGTGACGGCGCGCGCGCTGGTGGGAGTGGGCGAAGCGGCCTACACGCCCGCCGGCACGGCCATGATTACGGCCAGCTATCCGGAACGCGTTCGGGCGCGCGTGCAGGGGGTATTTGACGTCGGGATGTTCGTGGGGGGCGCGGTCGGAATCGCCCTGGGCGGCATCATGGCGGAGTGGTGGGGCTGGCGTGCCGCCTTCTTCGTGGTCGGCGTTCCGGGCCTCTTGCTGGCTGTCTGGGCGCGCCGCCTGCCGGAGGCTGATGCACCGCGCGAAGAGCCTCCTGTGCCCGTGCGCCAGATCCTGCGCATTCCCGCCTACCGGATGGTCCTGGCCAGCGGATGGTTCATCACCTTCGCGGCCCATTCCTACATCATCTGGGGGCCCACCTTCATTCAGCAGGAGAAAGGCTTCGGAGCACGCGAGGCCGGCCTGGTGCTGGGCTCCGCATTGATCCTGGCGGGCATTCTGGGCGTGATGGCGGGCGCGGCGCTCGCCGATCGCCTTTCGAGCCGATACAACTGGGGACGCGCCCTCGTTGTCGCCGTCGGCTTTGTAGTTTCCGCGCCGCTCATCCTGACCGCGGTGCAGGCCGCGAGCAAGCCTGTGGTCGTCAGCGCGTTTTTCGTCGGCGCCTTCTTCATGAGCTGGTATCACGGGCCGGTCACGGCCATCATGCACGACCTGACGCCGCCGCGTGCGCACGCCACCGCGATGGGCATCTATTACTTCTGGGTCAATCTCTGTGCCACCATTCCCGCCGCCTGGATCGTGGGTAAAGTCGCCGACCACTACGGTCTTCAGGTCGGGCTTCAGACCGCCGTCGTTTCGCAGTTCGTCGGCGGGCTGGGATTCTTGCTGGTCATCCGCCTGATCCGCAAGCACGGCCTGGAACGCGCGACGGCGGCGGCACGCGAGAAAGAACTTACGGAAAAGGCGGAGCGCGACCACGTCACCGTGCTCGACCCCTCTAGAGCACCTGACGGCGCGGCCGGCCCGGCGTCCTGAAATCTTCCCCGATATTCCGCCTCCCCGGGCTCGAATTTTTGCGATTGTGACACTTACGAAATCTGTCCTGCGCGCTATAGAGATGCAGCCGCCAGCACGCTAGACTTCCGTCGCAGGCCGCGGAAGAGTCGCGGCCGCGAGGCGTGTTGCCGCTTGAATTCGCGAGGCCGACGGAAGTAGCGTTGGCATGGCAAATCGCGGAAACGGCCATGAGCCACTCCCTCAGCCAGATGGTTCGGCACCTCGTTCGAGCCATTGCCTGGGCTCTCATTCGCGCGCTCTACCGCCTGCGCGTGCGCGGGCTCGAGAACCTGCCCGAACGCGGCCCGGCGCTGCTGGTCGCGAACCACGTTTCGTTTGTGGACCCCTTCTTCATCGCCGCCTGCACGCAGCGCCTCATCTGCTTCGTAATGGACCGGAGTTTCTACGAGAAGCCCGGGCTGCATCGTTTTTTCCGGTTCATGGAAACGGTGCCGATTGACGAAGGGGATTCGCCGCGGCGTCTGGTCGCTTCGCTGCGCGAGGCGCGGCGGCGCCTGGAGGAAGGCCGCCTGGTCTGCGTCTTCGCCGAGGGAGCCATCACGCGGCTCGGCCACCTGCTGCGTTTCCGTCGCGGCTTCGAGCACATCACGCGCGGGCTCGACGCGCCCATCATCCCCGTTCATCTCGACGGCGTCTGGGGCAGCCTCTTCAGCTACGAGCGCGGGCGTTTTCTTTTCAAGTGGCCGCGGGGATTTCGTCTTCCCGTGCAGGTCAGCTTCGGCCGCCCGCTGCCGCCGCGCGTGACTTCCTTTCAAGTCCGGCAAGCGGTGGAAGAACTGGGAGCCGAAGCGTTCGCCGCCCGTGACGACTTCCGCCGGCCGCTGCCCGCGCTCTTCCTCGACCAGGCGAGGCGGAACTGGAGCCGCCTCGCGCTCGCCGACGGGCTCGGGAGGAAACTCACTTTCGGCCGCGCCCTGGTCGGGGCGCTGCTATTCCGAAATCTCATCGTGCGACGCGCGCCCGACGAGCCGATGATCGGAATCCTGCTTCCGCCTTGCGTGCCGGCGGCGCTGGCGAACCTTGCCGTCAGCCTCGCCGGGCGCGTCGCCGTCAATTTGAATTACACGGCCTCGGCGGAATCGCTCGAGCACGCCATTCGCGAGTGCGGGTTGCGGACCATCCTTACGACACAGCGCCTGCTCGAAAAGTGCCAGATCGCGCGGCGGCCGGAAATGATCCTGGTGGAAGACCTCGCGAAGGGAATTTCCCGCGGCGCGAAGCTCCGCGCGCTGCTCGCGGCGCGCCTGCTGCCGCTGTCCGTGCTGCGTCGCTGCCTCCTGCCGCGCGACCTGAAGCTCGACTCGCTCGCCACGGTCATCTTCTCCAGCGGCTCGACGGGCCTTCCCAAGGGCGTGATGCTCAGCCACCGGAATATCGTCGCCAACCTGGAAAGCATCCGGCAAGCGATTCACGTCACGCCACGCGACCGCATCCTCGGCGTGCTGCCGCACTTTCACGCCTTCGGCTACACGTGCACCCTGTGGCTCCCGATGGCGTTGGGATTCGCCGGCGTCTATCACACCAGCCCGCTCGACGCCAGGCAGATCGGCGAACTGTGCCGCGAGCACGGGGTGACGATCCTCGCCAGCACGCCGACGTTTACGTGGAGCTACGTGCGACAGTGCGAGCCGCGGGACTTCGCCACGGTACGGCTGGCGCTGGTGGGCGCGGAAAAAATGAAGCCGGAACTCGCGCGAGCCTTCCGCGAGAAATTCGGGTTCGAACTCTTCGAGGGATACGGCTGCACGGAACTTGCGCCCGTCATCGCTGTCGGCACGGACGACTACCGCGCCCCGGACCAGACGCAGGTGGGCAACAAGGCGGGGAGCGTGGGCCGGGCGCTACCCGGCGTCGCGGTGCGCGTGGTGAATCCCGAGACCGGCGAAACTCTGGGGCCGGACCAGGACGGGCTGCTCCTCGTCAAAGGGCCGAACGTGATGATGGGCTATCTGAACGAACCGGAGAAGACCCGCCAGGCGTTCACTTCGGACGGCTGGTACCTCACGGGCGATATCGCGCGCCTCGACGAAGACGGATTCATCACGCTCACCGACCGGCTTTCGCGGTTCTCGAAAATCGCGGGCGAGATGGTGCCGCACGTGCGCGTCGAGGATGCGCTCCAGCGGGCGGCAGGCGAGTCGGAGCCGAAGTTTGTCGTCACTTCCCTCCCCGACAGCCAGAAAGGCGAGCGGCTCGTCGTGCTGTACACCGGCATTGCGGTCGGTCCCGAAGAGCTTGTGGCGCGCCTGCGCGAATCCGACCTGCCCAACCTGTGGATTCCCCGCAAAGATTCGTTCTTCAAAGTCTCCTGCCTGCCTGTGCTCGGCAGCGGGAAGCTCGACCTGCGAGGCGCGAAAGAAATCGCCGCTGAGATGGCGAGGCGGCAGAACCAACCCGTCGAGCCGCGCGCCTGAACGCTGCCCGCTGCAAACACGCGGGGAACCGCCTCTTCCGTCGCCACCGCGATTCGGCGCGGGAGGAAACACCCGCGCGAAACAGTGTGGACAGCGCTGGCGAGGGCTGATAGGATTTTTGCCAGCGTTTCCGGGCTCAGCCAACGGAAAAAACAGGGGCGACGTCTCGGGTTCGAGAAACCCGCCATTTCTCACGCCGCCCGGGAGGAGAGGAAAACGATGGCACGCGGCATCTTCGCGGTTTTCGCGGCCGTGTTGTGCGTCGCGCTTTCCGCGCGCGCGCAGAATTTTTCGGGAACTTACATCCTCCAGGATGGTGAAGGCTCGACGACGCTGACCGTCCAGCAGGACGGCAGCGGAAACGTCCGGGGCCAGATCACAATGACGGACGGTTCGCAGGCAACCCTGAAAGGGACGGTTAACGGCGATCAAGTCCTCGGGATTGCGGCCATCGCACAAGGGAGCACTCTCTTCAGCCTGCGCTTCCAGGGCGAGCAGCTCGTTTACACGATGATCCCGGTGACGTCGGACAACAAGCCGGACATGGCCAACGCCCAGTCCTTCCCGTTCGCGCGGCAAGGAGGCGGCGCTTCCGGCGGAGCGCCGGCCAGGGGGCCCGCGGCGGCGGGCGGCAGCTTTTCCGGAACGTTCAAGGCGCCGCCCGGCGGCGGAAACATGACGTTTACCCTGCAAGAGGACGCACAGGGCCGGGTGACGGGTACGCTGACGGCGGAAAACGGCAATGTACTAAGCATCGACGCCGTTAAAGTGGGCGCCACGAACACGGCCATTGGAGCCGTCGCGGCGCCGAACGGCAACAAGCTGATGATCAAGCTACAGCCCTCGGCCGGAGGCATGGGGCTGGCCATCGCTCCCAAGGACGGCAGCCTTGACAACGCTCAGATGCTGGTTTATCCGCGGGTTGGCGGCGAGGCGGGCGGCGCGGCGGTCCCGGCGGGCGACCCGTTCGTCGGCACCTTTGCCAACGACAAGCTGAGACTTCAACTCCAGGGCGGCGGCGGACAGTATCAGGGACAGATTCAGTTTCAGGGACAGACTTTTGCCGCCACAGCACAGAGTCCCGACGGGCGTTCGCTGCGCGGCAAGTTCACCACCGGCGCGGGCAGCTTCGACTTTACGGCGTCGCTCCAGGGATCCGGCCTGTCGTTCTCGACGGGCGGGACGACGTATCAGCTTCAGAAGCAGGGCGGCGGCCCGGCGGCCGCACCCGCCAATCCGCTCGGAGGCAGTGGCGGCGCCCCGCCCGCCGCAGGCGGGGGCGCGGCCGCGCAGCCGATCACCGGCGGCCAGTCGGTGAGTGACCCGGCGCTGGGCCTCCGCTTCACTGTGCCCGCCGGATGGAAACATCAGAAGCAGCAGAACGTTCACATGCTCGGCCACGACACGATTCCCGGCATGGTCATCATCACGCCTCACACGTTCAGCAGCGTGCAGGAAGTGATGGCCTCGGCGAGTGAGCCACTTTACCAGGGACAGGACGGCCAACTGATGGTCAGCGGCCAGCCCACGCCCCTCGCCAACAACATCATCGCCGCCGACTATGGGGGCCACATGCAAGGGAAACAGGCCCGCGGGCGCATCGTCGCGGTGCTCTCGCCGTTCGGCGGCGGCGTGCTGATCATGGCCGGGACCGAGGCTTCCAGCTATGGCCCGCAGCACGCCCAACTGGCGGAAGGCATCGCGCGGAGCATGCAGTTTTCGAAGCCGGAAATGTCCGGAGAAATCCAGGCCTGGACGCAGCGGCTGCGAGGAAGAAGGCTCACCTACTTGAGGAGCAACCGGGACTCCGGCGTGACGGGATCGCACTTCGAGAGCACGGAGCGCAACATTTACCTTTGCAGTGACGGGACGTTCCAGGGAACCAGCCAATCGCAGATAGCTTTCGACACGCAGGGCGGGTTCGGACATGGTACCAGCGGCGGCCCGCTGAGTGGGGACGGCCGTTGGGAGGTGGCGGCGCTTGGCGGCGGAGTCTCGCTCGTGCTGCGGCTGACGAATGGGGAGACCCTCACCTACCGGCTCGAGACCAACGGAAACCAAACCTTCCTGGAAGGCCAACGGTGGTTTGTAGTTGAGAATCCCGTTTGTCAGTAACTACCGGGAACGAGATGAAGGGGCCGGAACCCGCGCGAGCGGAACTTCCGGCCCTTCCGCCTCGTTGAGCAGTGACGAAGCTACTTCTTGGCCTGCGCTTTCGCTTCTCCTTCCACGCGAAACTCCATCCGCGTGCCTGATTCCAGCCGCAAATTACCCTCCCGGGTGCTGAGAACGGAATTCACTCCCGCGTTGCCTTGCGCGTTCGCCTGAGAATCCAGGCGGATGGCGCGTCGCGGAGTGGCAACTGCGGCGCTGGTGGTTGCGCCAATCGCCGTCTCACTGGCGGCGTTGACCGAACCGCCGGCAGTTTGAGCGGCCGAACCCGCGGCGCCAATCGCGCCCGAAGTCGTGGCGCTGACGCCGGAACCGACGCTCCCCGCCGTCCCGCCGACCGTCGAGGCGACGCCGCCCAGCAGGCCTCCGGAAGCCGAAGCGCCTCCGCCGCGCGGAACCGGCGGAGCGGTCATCGGCTCGCGGTCCGTCCGAGGCTCGGGCGCGCGCTTCTCAGCGGGCGTCGAAACAACTGAAGTGACCACCGCGTTCAGATGGTGCTCCGCGTCTCCACGCAGGACACGATCGAACGCGGCGGAAATTTTCGAGCCCGCTTCGCTGGCGGCACTCGACTGGACTTCTGTGACGCGGCCTTTCAGCCGGTCGCCCTTCCGAATGACGACCTTTCCATCCTGCTTGACGTCCTTCGTCACCCGCGCGGTGACTTCATCGCCCGGCTTGGCGGTGCCGGCATCCACCGTGGACTCGAGTTCGGCGGTGAGTTTCGTGCCCGAGCGGATGCTCGCAAATTCATCGCTCTTCCCGGGTCTCTCCGGCGCCGGAGCCGGCTGCGGCCGCTCCTGCGGCGGTTCCTCGCGCCGCGGGTCCTGAGGCTGTCTCTGCGAATACGCGAGTTGCGGAAGCGCCACGAGCAGAGCCGAAGCAACCCACGAAACAAACAGACGATTTCGCATGGTTTTCCTCCCTAATCCGGTGTGGAAACTCCGCAGCCGGTGCGCCCTGTCTTCAGTCTTTCACCGGCCGTGTAGCGGTTTCACAGGGTTTGGATGCATGAAGGCTGCCAATTGGCAGTCTTCGAATCTTCTTGTCCGGCTTCACGTTGCCGGCGGGGTTGTCATCTGTGCAATTTGAAACTCTGACGCAGCTTACTGTAAATTCTTCCCGGTGCCGGTCGAGGGAGCGCACGGCCCTCCCGCGCTTTTCGGGTCCCCCACTCCACATGCCCGGCCGGCCCGTTCGCATCCCCGTCAGGGAAGAAAAGGTGAACTCTCATGCTGAAAGAATTCAAGGAATTTGCCATGCGGGGCAACGTGCTCGACATGGCCGTCGGAATCATTTTGGGTGTCGCGTTCGGAAGGATCGTCACTTCCTTCGTCAACGACATCCTGATGCCGCCGGTCGGACTGCTTCTCGGAAAGATAGATTTCTCAAACCTTTTCCTGGACCTGTCCGGCCAGGACTACGCCACGCTCGCCGAGGCGCAGACCGCCGCCGCGCCGACCCTGAACTACGGGATATTCCTCAATCACGTCCTCGACTTCGTCATCGTAGCCTTCGCGGTATTTCTCCTGGTCCGCCAAGTCAATCGGATGCGGCGCCAGCCTCCCGCCGAAGCGACGACGCGCGAGTGTCCCTTCTGTATTTCGACCATTTCGCTTCGCGCCACGCGTTGCCCGCACTGCACAACGCAGTTGACGGCGGCCTGACCGCGGCTTTGCGGGGACTTGCTTGAAACGTCTGCGGGCGTGACATATGATTTGAATCCTGATTCCCAACCGGAAACTCAGCACCCAGCCCGCGCCGGCGGGCTTCGAAACTTGACGGACTCTTCTCCAACCCGGACCTACTGGCAGGTGGAAGGCCCGCTCGCCGACCTGAGCTCGGTGCGCGCCGCGGCTTTTTTTTCCTGGCATTCGCAGACATTTTCCGGGCGCTGGGTGCGACGGCTGACCGTGGCGTTTCTGGCCTTCGTCCTGCCGATTCTGTATGCCGTCCATCGCACCTTCGCCACGCGCGTGCTGCACACTCTCCTTCGCCGTGTGACGCGCGACCGGCTGGACCTTCTGGGAGAAGAGTATTTCCAGTACGTTGTGAAACCGCGGCTGAAACCGCGAGGCGTGGAAGCGCTCCATCAGGCGCGGGCACGGGGCGAGCAGGTGGTGCTGGTGAGCCACTCCCTGGAACACGTGGTGCGGCCGCTCGCGCAACACCTCGGCGTCACTTCGATCATCGCCAACCGGCTGGAATTCCGCGATCGCGCAGCGACAGGGCGCCTGCTCGAACCCGTTGTTCCGCCGCGCGGCCTGATCGGGCGGCCGTTGTTTTCGCCCGCGGAGGGAAGAATCGCTCCGGAAAAACTCGCGGCGCGCCTGGGCATTCCGAAGAGCGTGCCCACGCTGGAAGAAGCTGTGGTCCCCGCCGCGCGCCGAGTCGAGCCGCCGCGCCACGCCGCGGTACTCTTTGAGCCGCACCGGAAGGTCTCCGAGCTTTCCGTCCGCAAGGCGCTCCAGGGAAAAAACATTCTGCTCATCGGCTGCACGGGATTCATTGGAAAAGTGTGGCTGGCGAAAGCCCTGTGGGACCTGCCCGAACTCGGCAAGGTGTATCTGCTCATCCGGCGGCAGCGCACGGCGAGCGCCTTGCGCCGCTTCGAGAAAATCATCGAAGAGTCTCCACTCTTCGAGCCTTTCCACGAGCGCTACGGAAGCCGCCTCGCCGACTTCCTCCGCGAGCGCGTGGAGGTGGTGGAAGGCGACGTGACGCGCCCGGGCCTGGGGCTCGAGCCGGATGTCCGCGCGCGTCTGGAAAAGGAACTCGACCTCATCATCAACAGCGCGGGTTTGACCGACTTCAATCCCGACCTGCGGACCGCGCTCGCCATCAACGTGGACGGTACCGTCCACCTGCTCGACTTCCTGCGGGGATGCCCGCGCGCGGCGCTGCTGCACCTCTCGACGTGCTACGTGATCGGCGCGCGCGACGGCCGCGTGACCGAAGAACTCCAGCCGGACTACACGCCCGCGCGCGCGCCCGACTTCGACCCCGAACTCGAGCACGAGAGCCTCCGCGCGCTGGTCCGCCAGATCGAGGAACGCGCCGCAGGCGCCGACGTCACGGAAGACCTTCGCCGCCTGGCGCGCGAGAAGAGCGGGACGAAGAAGCTGGCCGGAGACGCGCTCGAGTCACACGTCGGCAAGTACCGCACGCGCTGGCTGCGAAACCAGATGGTCGAAGCGGGTCTGCGGCGCGCCCGCGAACTGGGCTGGCCGAACACCTACACGTTCACGAAGAGCCTGGCGGAATCCCTCATCCTCCGGCGCGGCGGCGACTTGCCCGTCACGATCGTCCGCCCTTCAATTGTCGAGTCCTCGATCGAACACCCCTTCCGCGGCTGGAACGAAGGCGTCAACACGTCGGCGCCGCTTTCCTACCTGCTCGGAACTTTTTTCCGGCAGCTCCCCTCCAACGAGCGGAAGTGCCTCGACCTGATTCCCGTGGACCTGGTGTGCCGGGGAATGTTCCTGATCTCCGCGGCGCTCGCGCAACGGCGGCACGAGCGGCTCTATCAGCTCGCTACTTCGGCGTGCAACCCGTGCGACATGGGGCGCTCGATCGAGCTTACTTGTCTCGCGCACCGCAAACACTACCGCGCGCAGGAGGGGCTCGAACACTGGCTGCGCGCGCAGTTCGATACCATTCCGGTCTCCAAGGAGCGTTATCGGAAATTCTCCGCGCCCGGGCAGAAGGCCGTGGTGCGCGCGCTGCGGCGTGCCAGCCCGCCGCTCCGTTTCGTGCAGGGCCCGCTGATGAAACGCGAGCGCGACCTCGAACGCGTCGAAAAGCTCATCGAGCTCTACGAGCCCTTCATCCTGCACAACGAGCACGTCTTCGAGGCGCTGAACGTGGAGATTCTCTCCGCGGCCCTGCCGCCGGAAGAACGCGCCGCGTTCGGCTACGACGCGCACTCGATTGACTGGTGGGAATACTGGATCAATATCCACGTCCCGGCGCTGCGGAAGTGGTCGTATCCGCTCATCGAAGGCCGGCCGCTGGAAAGCCGGCCGAAAAGGACCTTCTACTTGTACAGCGAGGCTTCCGGAAGGGACGCTGCGGAAGCCCGCGCGGCGGGCTGAAGCTACGGAACGTTGCGGCGGCCGAAGCGCCGCGCAAGACGCTGGAACTTTCCTGCCACTCGGTCCCACAACGGCAGCCAGACGTTGTAGCGGCCGTCTTCTCCCGCATGATGCGCCAGGTGGTGCCGGCGCGAAAACTCCAGCCAGCGCGGCAGACCGCCGGCGTGAATGCGCCAGTGGATTTCTTCGTAGCTGATGAAATAGAGGGTGAAGGCCGCCAGGACTCCCGCCGCCAGTCCCGTTCTGAACATCGCTTCGAGCCCCAGCACGGGCAGCCCGTTCACGGAAAAAAGCAGGACGACCACCCCGGGGCGCCGCGTGAAGTTGATGTAGAGCGGTTCGTCGGGCCGTCCCCAGCTCCTGTGGTGGACGTCGTGCTGATGGGGTATCGCGCTTTCCGGCGCGTGCAGCACGAACCGGTGCAGCGCGTATTCGAAGGCGTTGGCGTAAAGCGCGCCGAGCAGCAGGCCCGCCAGCCAGAGCAGCGGGCCGGCCGGAGCAAGAACCGCCGCAACCAGCGTGAGCGCGCCGCCGAACGCCGTCGCGGTCAGCGCGTTGAGGCGCTTGACTCGCTGGCCGACGGCCAGCGCTTCGCGGTCAAACGCAAACTCCGTCGCCATCGGTCTTCACTCGCTTTTGCGGGACGCGCCAGACTGCCGGTCGCGATCCGTTTTCATTCCTTCTTTTCGAAGTCCAGTGCCGCCGAGTTGATGCAATAGCGCAGGCCGGTGGGCTTCGGCCCGTCGTCGAACACGTGGCCGAGATGGGCCCCGCAACGCGCGCAGACGACCTCAGTGCGTTCCAGGCAGTAACTCGTATCCCTCTCGGTGCGGATGTTGTTGCGTTCGAGGGGCGCCCAGAAACTCGGCCAGCCGGTCCCGGAGTCGAACTTCCGCTCCGAATCAAAGAGTTCTGCCCCGCAGCAGACGCAGCGGTACACGCCGGGCTCGTGGTTGTTCCAGTACTTGCCGGTGAACGGGCGCTCGGTGCCCTTCTCGCGCGTGACGTAATACTGTTCCGGCGTCAGCTTGGTCTTCCAGTCTTCTTCCGGTCGGGCCTTGCGGTCAGCCATCGGAACTCCTCTGGGTATTTAATGAGGGCGGCGCGAGGTCTGCGCGACCCGTGCCCTTCACGCCAGTCCCCTGCCCTATAAGGATGGCCGCAGAGGCGGCGGGGATGCAAGTCCCCTGCCCGTCACCCGTCCTCCCCCGCGGCCGATTATGGTAGGATGGCGCGCATGCGTGGGCGGCTTCTGACAATCTTATTCCTCCTCGCCACGGCGCGGGCGGCGGCCGACTCTCTGGAAATCTATTTTGTGGATGTCGAGGGGGGCCAGGCCACGCTCATCGTCTCGCCTTCCGGTGAGTCGCTGCTGGTGGACGCGGGCTGGCCCGGATTCAACGGCCGGGACGCGGAACGAATCGTCGCGGCGGCAAAAGCCGCGGGCATCCGCCGCATTGACTATCTGCTGGTGACGCACTACCACGGCGACCACGTGGGCGGCGTGCCGCAACTGGCCGAGCGGATTCCCATCGTTCACTTCGTGGACCACGGTCCGTCGGTGGAGCGACATCCCCGCGCGGCCGAACTTGAGGAGGCGTACCGAAAGGTCCGCGAAAAAGGCAAACACCTCGTCGTCCGCCCCGGGGACCGGCTCCCCCTCACCGGCCTGGACGTGGTTGTGCTCACGTCGGCAGGAAATGTGATGGGCGAGCCGGTGAGCGGCCAGTGGGAACTGAACGAGTTCTGTGAAGGTCAGGTGAAAGAACCGCTGCGGGGCGGCGAGAACGCGCACTCGCTCGGCGTCCTCGTCCGGTACGGGAACTTTCGCCTGCTCGATCTCGGCGACCTGACCGCCGACCGCGAGGTGCAACTGGCTTGTCCCTGGAACCGCATCGGAAGCGTGGACGTTTATTTGAGCACGCACCACGGCGGATATGATTCCGGCATCCGCGCGGTCGTGCACGGCGCGCGCCCGCGCGTGGCGGTCATCAACAACGGCGCGCGCAAAGGCGGCCTGCCGGAGCACTGGAGCATCATGCGCTCGGCGCCCGGGCTCGAGGACATCTGGCAGCTTCACCGTTCGGTTCCCGGCGGCGACAAGCACAACGCTCCGGAGGACTTCATCTCGAATCTCGAGGAGCAGTGCCAGGGACACGCGCTGAAGCTTTCCGCGCGGCCCGACGGATCTCTTACGGTGACGAACACTCGCAACGGCTATTCGAAGGCCTACGCGGCGCGTTAGGGCGGCTCGGCTAACCGACAACCAGGTTTTCTCTGCGGAACAGGTTTCCGCCCGCCGGAGACCTCCGGCGGGCGTGGAGCGAACGATGTCGCGCGAAGCGGCGAAAGCGGCGGGAATCAGCGATGCGGCCGTCAAAGCCCGCACCGGCAGGATTTGGCGCGAATGGTTTGCTCTCCTCGACGCGGCGGGCGCAAGGGAGCTCAACCACAAAGCTATCGTCGCATTGCTCGGAAAGAAATCGCGGATGAACGGTTGGTGGCAGCAGATGGTCGCTGTCGCCTACGAGCAGGCGCGCGGGCTGTGGCAGAAACACCAGAAGCCCGAGGGCTTCGAAATCAGCGGGAGCAAAACCGTGGCCGTGCCCGTCAGTGAACTGTTCCGCGCCTGGCAGGATGGCCGCCTGCGCGCCCGCTGGCTGAAAGACCACGCCATCACGATTCGCAAGGCCACGCCGCGCAAATCGCTTCGCATGACCTGGGTGGACGGCCGGAGCCACCTTGACGTCAATCTCGATGCCAAAGGAGCCGGGAAGAGTCAGGTCTCGCTCCAGCACGGCAAGCTCTTGTCCGCCCAGGAAGCGGAAAAGATGAAAAGTTACTGGAAGCAGAAACTGGAAAAGTTGAGGCTTCTGCTCGAAGGTTGAGTTCCGTGAACACGATTCCATTGCCGGTCTGATTCGGAGGTTCAATGTCGCCTGCCGCCGCCAAGAGAGTGGTCGTCCTCTACGCGCTCGCCGTGCCCGCGCTCATTGCCATCGGCGTCGTCCAGCACCGGATAGTGCAGAATCTCGGAGCGGCCCAGGCCACCGTCAGCCGCACGGGCCAGACGATTCAGTCCCTTCACGCCGTCGGCTCGTCGCTGCGGGAACTGGAAGGCGAGTTGGAGTCGAGCCTGAACGGAAGCCGGACGCTCAATGCTCAGCGGATCACTCTGCAGATCGCCGCAGTCCGCAGCGCTCTGGAGCAGGTCCACCTGCTTTCTTTGAACGACGAAGAGCGGATGGCGAAGTTCTCCAGTCTTAATTCGCTGGTCCGCGAGCAGCTGGAGGCGGCGGAAAAGAGTCTGGCGGAATCCCAGCGCAAACCGGCGGCGGCGAGGCCCCGAAACTCGAATGACACCGCCCGTTCCGCCAAGGTCGAGGCGACACTGGCGGAAATGACGGCGGGCGAAACGGCCCGCCTGAAACGTCAGACGGAAGAAGCGGGCAGGCTGGCCACGCGAACCGCGACCACGCTGGGCATCGGCAGCATCATTGCCATCTGGCTCGTGGCGCTTGCCGCGCTCCTGATGCACCGCCAGACGGTGGAAAAGAAGTGGAAGGGCGTCGAGCGCCGCGTCCACACCCGCATCCTCGAGACGCTGCCCGTCGGCGTCTGCATGATGGACGCCGCCGGTTTTGTGCTCTACACCAATCGCGCCCTGGATGCGATGACGGGCCTGAAGCCGGAAGAATCCGTGGGACGATACTTTTCGAACCTTCACACCCATCCGCGGGAAGAAAGGGACCGCCTCATTGAAGAAATCACGCAGCGACTCCAGTTCGGAGCGATGTGGGAAGGCGAGTTTGTGGCCCTGCGCAAAGGTGGGAAGCTTTATCGCTGCGTGGCGCGCGCCGTGGCGGCCGAGATCGGCGATAAGCCGCACTGGCTTTTTCTCCAGGAAGACCTCGGGAGGGTTGAGCCCCCGCGCGCCTGACCGCATCCAGAGGGGAGAGATTTGATGAGGAGTTCGATCACCGTCGGCAGTCCCGCGCCCGAGTTCGTGTATCGGACGCGCTCCGGGGAAGAAAAGCGTCTCTCCGAATGGTGGAGTAGCACGCCGGCGGTCATCCTCTGGCTGCGCCACTGCGGCTGACCGTTCTTTGCGTCCCTACTCGCGCAGTTGCGCGAGCGCCTGCCGGCTTTCGAGGAACGAGGTGTGCGTGTCGTCTGCATCGTTCAGGCGGACGCCGAAGCCGCCGCGGAGTTCTGCGGGCAGTACGGCCTGGAGGACCACTGCATCCCGGACCCGGAAAAAGAAAGCTATCGCGCGATCGGCCTCGGCCGAACGTCGCTGCGTGAAATCGTCCTTCCCTCCGCGGATTTGAAGCGCCGGCGGGAAGAGGCCAAAGAAGCGGGCGCGCGCGTGAGCTTGCGTGGGACGTTCCAGAAACACAGCGACGTTTGGCAACTGCCCGGGGCCGCGCTCGTCGCAACGAGCGGAAAAATCCTCTGGCTCCATCGCGGCACGCACACCGGCGACCTGCCCTCGGCGGAAGAGCTTCTGAAGGTTGTGGACGAGACGCTTCGCGGCTAGCCGCGCGCCGCGAACTTCTTCCTTTGGGCTATACTACCCGCGCATGGCCATCTTCCTGACGGGCTCGACGGGATATCTCGGCGCGCACATCGCCGCGATTCTCCTCGAGCGACACTCCGAGCCGCTGAACCTGCTGGTTCGTGCCAAGAGCGCCCATGAAGCAGAAGTGCGCCTCTGGCAGGCGCTCCAGATTCATCTCGATTTTCCCCGCTTTCATGAATATCTGAGGGGGCGCGTGCGGATTTTCCGCGGCGATCTGACCGGCTCGCGCTTCGGGCTGGCTGAGGACGAATACCGCGAGCTGGCGGAGACGACCGATTCGATTGTTCATTGTGCCGCGTCGCTGAATCGCAAATCGGAGAAGAGCTGCCTGAACGTCAACCTGCGCGGGACGCTGGAGGTGATTCAGCTCGCGCGGCGCGCCCTGGCCCATCACGGATTGCGCCGCTTCAGCCACGTCAGCACGGTCGCGGTCGCGGGCGTGCGGCAGGATGAAGTCGTGCGCGAAGACGAGGCGATTGACTGGCACCGCTCCGACTACGACCCCTATGCGCGGACCAAGAAATTTTCCGAGCTGATGGTCCATGAGCTGCTCGCCGAGGTCCCGCGCACCATCTTTCGCCCCAGCATCATCCTCGGCGACAGCCGGCACGCGGAGACCACGCAGTTCGACATGGTGCGGGCCTTCGTTTTTCTTGCGCAACTCCCGGTGCTCCCCTTCCGGCCCGATGACCGGCTCGACATCGTCAACGTGGACTTCGTCGCCGAGTCGTTGGTAACGCTGCACCAGAAGGAGAAGACGGAGTACGAGACCTACCACCTTGCTTCCGGAACCGCTTCGGAAACATACCGGCAGTTGACGGACGCACTCGCCGAGGCGCGGGGAAAACTTCCGCCGCTGTTTGCGCCGGGACTCGAGCCGCCCTTTCGCGCCGTCGTCGAGTGGCTGTCGAACCGCCGCAGCAGTCCCGTCGGCTACGCGGCGTCGTTGATGAAAGTTTTTCTGCCGTATTTGACTTACAACACCGTCTTCGACAACACACGCGTGGTGAGCGAGACCGGACGCGCGCCCGTTCCGTTTTCGCGATATTGTTTTCCGCTGCTGAAGTTCGCGCGCGAAGGCCGGTTCACTTATCCCTACCGCCCCTGGCCCGGAGAGGAGTCCGGCGGGCACGAGGGTTCATGAGCACATGGACGCCGGGGACTTGTGAGCACCCCGCGCCATCCGGTATATCTCAGCTTCCGCACCCGCGAGCCGGGGCGGCGGAGACTCCGGCATGACGGATTTGATCCTCGCTTCCTGGGTGGCCGGGCTGACCGAGCTTTCCAAGGTGAAATGGATGCTTGGCTCCGGCCGACCCTGGAAGCCGGACGAGAAGCTCAAACTCCTCTTCGCGGGCTACAACGGCACGCGCAATACGGGCGCCGACGTGCGCGTCGAGGAAATGCTCCGTCAGATTCGCCACATCCTGGGTCCGAAGAACGTTGAGTTCAGCGTGATGACGCAGAATTTCGAGCGCTCGCGCGGCTATTTCGACGGCACGCGCCAGGTGAAGCTGCCCGACGTCTTTCCGCCGTTCCTCTACCGCGAGGTCCCGCGCCACGACGGCGTGGTAGCCTGCGAAGGCTCGATGTTCAAAAGCAAGTTCGCCAACGCGCTGACAACGATGATGATCGGATCGCTCGGCATCGCCTCAGCGATGAACCGGCTTTCGGTCGGATACGGCGCCGAGGCCGGCCAGATGGATCCCATCCTCGAGCGCATGGTGCGCCGCTTCTGCGGCCGCTCGCTCATCATCACACGGAACGAAGAATCCATGGCCGTGCTCAACCGCCTGGGCGTTTCCACCGAGCTCGGAACCGACACCGCATGGACGTTCGAGCCGCACGGGCCGGACTACGCGCAGTCCGCCTTGCGCGCCGCGGGCTGGGACGGCGCGAAGCCCCTCCTCGTCGTCTGCCCCATCAACCCCTTCTGGTGGCCGGTGCGCGCGTCGCTCGCCAAGTTCCTGGCGCGGAGCTTCACAGGCGCCTATCGCGCGAGCCAGTACCGGACCGTGTACTTCCACTCCTGGGATTCCCGCCGCGCGGCGGCCTACGAGCACTATCTGAACTCCATCGCCCGGGCCGTGCGGGCGTTCCGCGAGCGGCACCACGCGTTCGTCATCCTCGCCGCCATGGAGCGGCTGGACGCGCGCGCCTGCGCGGACCTCTCCCGGAAACTCGACGGCGCGCCGACCTTCACCTCCGACGACTACGACATGTACCAGCTCGTCGCCATCCTGCGCGCCTGTCACTGGATGGTCTCTTCGCGATACCATGGCATCGTCACTTCGATGCCGGCGCTGGTGCCTTCGGCGGGAATCACCATGGACGAGCGGATCCGCAACCTGATGCGCGAACGCGGTCACCGGCACCTGCTGCTGGAAGTGGACGACCCGGACCTCGAGCCGAAACTTCTGGAGATTCTCGAGAAGCTGCGCAACGAGTGCGAGGCGATTCGCGACGGGATCGGGCGCACCGTGGCGCGCAATCTGAAGTTGATGGCCCGCATGGGCGTTTATTTCGAGCGGCACCTGCAGCGGCGGTATCCGCAGTTTCCGGTGCGCACCGGAATCTGGTCGTGGGAGGATTACCTGCCGCCGTTCAGCGCGAACCTGCGCAAGGTGGTGGAGACTTTCGGCGGATGAATTTCCTCGAGAACATTTTCGAGCGGCTGCGCGGGGCCGGGGCGCGGGAAGTCCTCCAGGAAACGCGCGAAGGAGACCTCCCTGGCGCGAGCGGAGCGGAGCGGCTCTCGCTGATCCGCGCCGCGCGCGCCTTTCTCCGCGCGCAGGGATTGCGCAAGGGCGACCGGTGCGCGCTGCTCGCCCCGAACAGCATCCGCTGGGCCGCCGCGGACCTGGCGCTCATGGCCGAGGGATTAATCGTCGTCCCGCTTTACTCGCGCCAGGCGCCGCAGGAACTTGTCGGAATGATGAAGGACTGCTCCCCGCGGCTGATTCTCTGCTCGGACGCGGCGCTGCGCGACGGCATTCGTTCGAACTGGCCGGACGCGCCGCCGGCGCCCCTCTTCGACGAAGTGTTCGCGGCCGCGGGCGAAGGGATTCCCGACATGCCGCATCCGCTGGCCGACAGCGACCCGGTGAAAATCATTTACACGTCCGGCACTTCGGGCGAGCCGAAGGGCGTGGTTCTCGCGGTCGCCAACGTCACCTTCATGCTCGGCTGCACGAACCAGCGGCTCGACGCCCTGATGGGCGAGCGCGAGGTCCCCGATAGAGTCTTCCACTACCTTCCCTGCTGTTTCGCCGGCTCGTGGATACTGCTTCTTACTTGCCTCACGCGCTCGAGCACACTGGCGCTTTCGACCGACCTCACGAAACTCTCCGAAGAACTCCGCCTTGCCGCGCCCGATTACTTCCTGAACGTTCCCGTCCTCCTCGAACGCGTCCGGACCGGTGTCCAGGACGGACTGAAGAAGAAAGGCGGCCTGGCGCTCGCGTTGTTCGAGCGCGGCCGGCGCGCCTGGTTCCGGCGGGAGGCGGGTGACGGAAGGCTCTTCGACGGTCTGTGGCTGGCGCTGGCGGATTCACTCGTCTTCTCCGCGATTCGGAAGAAGATGGGGCCGAACCTGCGCGCGCTGATTTGCGGCTCGGCGCCGCTTGCCAAAGAGACGCAGCTTTTCTTCATGATGCTCGGCATTCCCGTCCTGCAGGTGTACGGCCTGACGGAAACGACGGCCATTTGCACGATGGACTCTCCGGGGAGCGTGACGGCGGGCCGGGTGGGATTCGCAATTCCGGGAATCGAGATGAAACTCGGCGACGAAAACGAAATCCTCGTGCGCGGGCCGAACATCTTTCCCGGCTACTGGAAACGGCCGGAAGAAACCGTCGCGGCGTTTCGCGACGGGTGGTTCCGCACCGGCGATCAGGGCGACGTGGACGAGAGCGGCAACTGGAGTATCATCGGGCGCGTCAAGAATCTGATTGTGCTGGCTTCGGGTCACAACGTGGCGCCGGAGCCGATCGAAGGGACCCTTTCGCGCGCGCTGCCCGCTCCCAACCAGGTGATGCTCGTGGGCCACGGGCGCGGCTCGCTTGCCGCGCTCGTCACGGGCGAGGTCGCGGCCGGCCAGGTTGAAAAGGCGATCGCCGAAATGAATCCGGCGATGCCGCACTACCAGCGCGTCCACGCTTTCCGGATTCTTTCCGAAGCCTTTACCATTGAGAACGGACTGCTGACGGCGAACGGGAAACTCAAACGTGACGCCATCGCCGCGCGTTTTTGCCGGGAAATTGACGCACTCTACGCGGACACGGCGGCCGGCGCGGCATCCTCCGCGGCCCGGGAGAAGTGATTCGAACGTGTACATCATTCTCTGGGAGTTTTCGGCGCGCGCCGGACACGAAAAGGAGTTTGAGGGTTTTTACGGGCCGCAGGGGGACTGGGCAAGGTTCTTCGCCCGCGGCGAAGGATTTCTCGGCACCGAACTGCTGCGCGATTGGGGCGGACCGCGGCGCTATTTGACGCTCGATCGCTGGGAGTCGCGCGAAGCTTACGAACATTTTCGCAGCCGTTTCGCGGCGGAATACGAAGCTCTCGACCGGCTCGCGGAAGGGCTGACGGAATCCGAAGTGCACCTGGGCTCTTTCACGACCGGCGAGTCGCAAAGCGCGTAAGGAACGAACTCGGAACCGGAACTCAGCATGAAGGAATTTTCGGGCAAGGCGCTCTCGTGGACGGCAAGCGGCGGCGTCATCGAATTGGCGCTGCACCGCGAGCCGGCGAACGAAATCGGCTCCGTGACGCTCGAAGAACTCGAACGTTTCGTTGAGACGCTCGTAGCCGCGCAGGACGAGGCACACGCGCTCATCCTCCACAGCACGCTCAAATCCGGGTTTTCGGCGGGCGCCGACCTGCGCGAGCTCTACACGCGCATGCAACCGCTGGAAACCTCCGAACGTGTGGCGGGTGTGCGCGATTTTCTCGAGCGCATTCATCGGGCCCTCAACGCCATTGACTCCGCGCCGCTCGTCACCCTTGCGGCCGTGCACGGCGTGACGTTCGGCGGCGGGCTGGAACTGGCGCTCGCCTGCGACCTCATCATCGCCGATAAAATGGCGCGCTTCTGCTTTCCCGAGCTTCGCCTGGGGCTGATTCCCGGCTTCGGCGGCATTCCGCGTCTGAAGCGCGACCTGGGGAACGCCGTCGTGCGCGACCTTCTGCTGACGGGACGCAGCATCAACGCCACCAAGGCGGCGGCCGTGGGACTGGTCAGCCAGGTTGTCGCCGAAGGTCAGGCGCTGCGTGCGGCGCGCACCACGGCGGAGCAGGCGGGCAAGTTTGATCGCACGACGGCCATGGCGGCGAAAGAATTTATCAAGCCGATTCCCCGGGAGGAATTGCGCCGCGAAATCGAAATCTTCTGCGAATTGTTCACGCGCCCGGCCGTGGAAGAGGGGCTGCGCAAATTTGTCGAAAGCACGGACGCGCTGCCCTATCTGCCCTGAACGCGGACCGCAGACGAAGCAGGCAGGACGGCGAAAATGAGAACACCGGAACAGACGCTGGAAGAAATCCTCACATTGGCTGCGACGCACTTCAAAGTGGCGCGCGCCGACCTTTCACCCAGCGACGACTTTTTCCGGAAGCTGAAGATCGACAGCCTTCAGGCGCTCGAGCTGCTCACACGGCTCGAGCACCACTTCGGCGTCGAACTGCCCGACTACGAAATGCAGGGCGTCACGGATTTTCGCACGCTCGCCGAACGCATCCAGGCGAGACTGTGACCGAAAGCGGCGAAAACCGCTCACCCGAATGCTGGACCTCCAGAAGTATCAATCACTGGGCGAAGCGCTGCGCGACGCGCTCGAACGGTTCGCGGACGAGACCTGTCTGATCGAAGCCGACCGCGAGCGAGAGAATTGCCGGCTCACCTACCGCCAGTTCAAGGCGCTGGCGCTTCCGCTCACCGCCGCGCTTCAGGAGTCCGGCTTCGCCCCCAACGATCGCGCGGCCATCATCATGACCAACCAGTCGAAGTGGCTGCTTTCGGCCTACGCCGTCTTCCAGTCCGGCGGCGTGCTCGTCCCGCTCGATTACAAACTGACGTCGCGCGAGCAGATCCAGCACCTGCTCCATTCGAAAGCGAAGATTCTGGTCACCGAATACCCCGTCTGGCGAGCCCTGACGCAGGCGGAAGGTTTCCAGGACTTGAAACTCCATGTGGCCCTCGTGAGCGAAGCCCCGCAGGGCGCCGACCTCGGAAGCGCCCGGCGCTGGGAAGAGGCGCGAGGCGCGGCCGAGCCGCGCTTCGTTCCGCGCCAGCGCAGCGACTGGGCTTGCATCGTTTATTCCTCGGGCACGGGCGGGCGCCCCAAGGGCTGCGTCCTTACGCACGAGAACTATCTCGAACAGTGCGTGGCGCTGACGGCGCTCTATCCCTTCTGGCCGGGCGTCCGTTACCTGAGCATTCTTCCCACCAACCACGCGATTGACTTCATGGTCGGCTTCATCGGCCCGTTCGTCTGCGGCGCAACGGTAGTCCACCTGCGGACGCTGCGGCCCGAGTTCGTTCGCGACGCTTTTCCTCGCTACAAGATCACCTACATGGCGCTCGTGCCGCTCGTGCTGAAGAACCTGGAAAAAGGATTGCGCGCGAAGTTCGACACGCTGCCGCCCTTCCGCCGCAAAATCCTTGACGCGCTCATCACCGTGAATCGAGCCTTCACCCGAAAGAAACCGAAGCTGCGGCTCAGCCGGATTTTGCTTCGCCAGATTCATCAGGCCTTCGGCGGCGAATTGCGCGCGCTTTTCGTGGGCGGAGCGTTCATGGACCCGGCGACGATTCAGTTCTTCTACGATCTGGGGATTCCGGTGGCGAACGGCTACGGCCTGACGGAAGCCGGCACGGCCGTCACCGTGAACGACTTCAATCCCTTTCGCGCCGACACCGTCGGCCCGCCACTGCCCGGAATGCAGGTCCGGATTGTGAACCCCGACGCGAAGGGCATCGGCGAAGTGGCGATCCGCAGCAAGACCGTGATGTCGCACTATCTGGACGATCCCGAACTCACCGCCGAGACGATTCGCGACGGCTGGCTCTACACCGGCGACCTCGGGCGAGTGGATGCGATGGGCCACCTGCAACTTTTCGGGCGCGCCAAAAACATGATCGTCACCGAAGGCGGCAAGAACGTTTATCCGGAAGACATCGAGAACGCCTTCGAAGGACTTCCGGTGAAAGAGCTGTGCGTCTTCGCGTCGAATTATCTCTGGCCTGAGAAGCGCCTGGGGAACGAACAACTCATCGTCGTGCTCCACGCGGAACCGGGCCAGGAAATCAGCGGCACCGTGTGCGACGAGCTCGCGGCCCGCAACCGCCGGCTGCCGGACTTCAAGCGAGTGGGCGGCTACATCGTGTGGGACGAGGATTTCCCGCGCACCGCATCGCTCAAAATCAAGCGACCGGCGCTGGCCGAGCAGGTCCGGTCAAAACTCCAACGCGACCGCGACGTCAGACCGTTGTGAACCAGCGATTCTTCGCCATTGTTAATCCGGCCGCCGGCCACGGCCGCTGCGGCAAGCTCGCGGCGGAAGCGCTCGGCCGTCTGCGCGCGGCGGGCGTGGCTGTCGAGATCGTCGAGACCGAACACGCCGGACAGGGCGTGGAACTGGCGCATGAGGCGTACGGCCTCGGCCACCGGCGGTTCCTCGCTGTGGGCGGCGACGGCACGGCGTTCGAAATCGTCAACGGACTTTTCCCCGGCGCCGGACAGGGTGAACCGCCCACGCTCGCCATGCTGCCGCTCGGGACGGGCAACTCGTTTTTGCGGGACTTCACCACCGAGCGCGCCGAAGAGTTTGCGACGCAGGCGATTCTCGAAGGACGGTGCCGTCCCTGCGACGTGCTGCGCATGAAGCATCGCGGCGGCGTCCTGCACTTCATCAACCTGCTCAGCCTGGGGTTTCCCGCGGACGCGGCCGCCGTCACCAACCGCAAATTCAAACGTTTCGGCCACGTCGGGTATCTGCTCGGCGTCTTCACGTGCCTCGTGAAGCTCGTGCGGCGTCCCTTTCCGCACCGGATCGACGACGACGCGGCCACCGATGACGGCCCGGTGCTTTTCCTCACCTTCAACAACAGCAAATTCACGGGCCGCACGATGATGATCGCGCCGCAGGCGGAGACGGGCGACGGCCTGATCGAATATGTGCGCTGGGGACCGATCGGGCGCCTGGGATTGATTCGCAACCTGCCGACGCTCTACGACGGCTCGCACGTGCGGCATCCGCGGGCGCGGCGTCGCGCGGTGCGCAAGGTCGAGTTTTTTCTCGACGCCCCCGTGGACGCCATGGTGGACGGCGAAGTCGTGACGCTGCACTGCGAGCGGCTGGACGTGCTCCCCGGCGCGCTGAGCGTCGTGGTGTGACGCGCGGCCGCCTGGAAGCCGGATCCCTTTTCACAGTCCTTGCCGCCCCCTATACTGAAAGGGCATGTCATTTTCCCGTGAAAACCGCGAACGAGTGTTCGATCTGTTCCGCCGCTGGGGTTATCTGGAAGCCGATCTCGACCCCCTCGGGCATCTGAAGCCGCTCGAACATCCCGAGCTGCGTGTGGACGGGGAAGCCGCGCGCGCCGCGCGGCGCATTTACTGCCGCACAATTGGGGCGGAGTTCATGCACATTCCCGACCCGAAACGCCGCCAGTGGATCCAGGAGCGTCTGGAAAGCGAGCCTCCAGAGTTCGATCGCGCCCGGATCCTCGAGTTCCTGATCCGCGCCGAGCGTTTCGAGCACGTGCTTCATTCGCGTTATCCCGGCAACAAGCGGTTCTCCATCGAGGGCGTGGCGGCGCTGCTCCCGCTGCTCGACGAAATCATGGAGAGCGCGGCCGGAGACGGCGCCGAACAGGTGGTGCTGGGGATGAGCCATCGCGGCCGGCTGAACGTGCTCGTCCACATCGTGGGCGTGCCGCCGGAAAACGTTTTCGCGCGCTTCGAGGACGTGGACCCGGAAAGCATTCTGGGCGGCGGCGACGTCATCTACCACCAGGGCGCGACGGGAAAATTCGTCACGCGGAGCGGACGCAAGCTGGCGATGCACCTGGTCTCGAACCCCAGCCATCTCGAAGCGGTGGACCCTGTGGCGATGGGCCGCGCGCGCGCCAAGCAGGAGAGGCTCGGCGACGACGGCGCGAAGCGCATTTTTCCCGTCACGCTGCACGGCGATGCGGCCTTCGCCGGCCAGGGCATCGCCGCCGAGACGCTTTGCATGGCCGACCTGCGCGGCTTCACGGTCGGCGGGACCGTCCACGTGATTGTCAACAACCTGATCGGCTTCACGGCGAACCCGGAGGAATTGCATTCTTCGCGCTTCGCCGCCGACGTCGCGAAGCGCCTGCCCATTCCGATTTTCCACGTGAACGGAGAAGATCCCGAAGCGGTGGTGCGCGTGGCGCGGCTGGCCGCGGAGTATCGCGACGAGTTCTCGAGCGACGCGGTCGTGGACCTGATCGGTTTCCGGCGCCACGGCCACAGCGAAATTGACGACCCGACCGCCACGCAGCCGCTGCGTTATCGGAAGATCGAATCCCTGCCGCCACTGTGGCAAACGTACGCGAAGAACATCGAAACGGACGCCGCGCCTATCGTCGAATCCATCCTGAACGAGTACGAGCAGGCGCTCCAGAAGGCCCGCGCGATGAAGAAGCGGCCGGCGCTGCGGCAGATGCCTTCTTATTGGGACCGATTCCGGGGTGGCCGCTACGATCCGGCGTGCGAAGTGGAAACCGCCATTACGCCGGAAGAAATTCAGGAAATCGCTTCGGTGCTGACGAGGAACCCGGAGGGATTTCACGCGCACCCGAAGGTCAAACGCCTCATCGAGCAGCGCGCGCGCGTGGCCGCGGGCGAGCGACCCGTGGACTTCGGCATGGCTGAGGCGCTGGCCTTCGGCTCGCTCTTGAGGCAGGGAGTTCCCGTGCGCCTCAGCGGGCAGGACTCGCGCCGCGGGACTTTCGACCACCGGCACGCGGTCTGGTTCGACACGGAAACCGAGGACGAGCACATCCCGCTCGAGCACGTTTCATCCAGGCAGGCCACGTTCGACGTCTTCAACACGATTCTTTCCGAAGCGGCGGCGCTGGGATTCGAATACGGCTTCAGCCGCGACTATCCCGAAGCGCTGGTCATCTGGGAAGCGCAGTTCGGAGACTTCGTGAACAACGCGCAGGCAATCGTTGACCAGTTCATTGCCGCGGGAGAGGATAAATGGGGACTGCTCGCCGGCGTCGTCATGCTTCTCCCGCACGGCTACGAAGGCCAGGGCCCGGAACATTCCAGCGCGCGCGTCGAGCGCTTCCTGCAACTGGCGGCGGAAGACAATATGCAAATCGTGCAGCCGACGACTTCGGCGCAGTATTTCCATCTGCTCCGCCGGCAGGCGCTGAGGACCTGGCGGAAGCCGCTGGTCGTCTTCACGCCGAAGAGCCTGCTGCGGAGTTCGCTGGCCGCCTCGCCGCTCGAAGATTTTTCGCGCGGGGTTTTCCAGCCGGTGATCCCTGACGCCGAAGTCTCCGGCGGCGAGCGACTCCTTCTGGCGACAGGAAAAATCATCCACGAGCTTCGCCAGGAACGCCGGAATCGCGAGGCTGCGAACACGGCGATCGTCGCGCTCGAGCAGCTTTATCCTTTCCCGGAGTCGGAAGTGCGGCGCGAACTCGACCGGCACGGCTCGGCGCGAGAAATCGTGTGGGTGCAGGAGGAGCCGGCCAACATGGGCGCGCAGTCGTTCGTGCGGCCGCGTCTGCGGCGGCTGGCGCGGGGACGGCCCATCCGCTCGATTCGCCGCACGGCGAGCGCCAGCCCCGCCACGGGCTCCGCCAAAGCGCACCGTATGGAGCAGAGAACGCTCCTGCAGCTCACCTTCGCGTCGCGCAAAGCTTGAAGGCGGAACCGATTTTACAGGGCGCGGCCCGTTTGCTGAAATGTTCCGCCCGAAGTCGCCGCCCGGCACCGAATGAAGGTCACCAGCGTTCTGAGATATTCCTACACCGTCGTGCGCTCGATCGTATTGTGGATCGCGAGCGCGCTCCATTTCTTCACCGTCTGCACGTTTCTCGTCGTGCTGGGAATTTTCGTGGACCCGAGGAAGAACGACCGGCCGCAGCGCGTCTTCTTCCGGAACATCCTGCGCGTGGCCGGCGTGGGCTTCGAGGCGCGTTACGCGCCCGGGTTCGACCGCGAGCGGACCAGCATCTTCATCTGCAATCACGTGAACATTTTCGACGCCTTCGTGATTTACTCGGCGATTCCGCAGTTCGTGCGCGGACTGGAACTGGAAAGTCATTTCAAGATCCCGGCGTACGGCTGGATGATGAAGCGGTTCGGAAACATTCCGGTGCCGAAGAACAGCAATCCCGGCTCGTTTATCCGGCTGCTCAAGCGGGCGAAGGCGGCGCTCGACGACGGCGTCAGCCTGATTGTTTTCGCCGAAGGGACGCGCACGCGCGACGGCCGCGTCGGCCCGTTCCGCAAGGGCGGCTTCGTCATCGCCCGGCACACCGGCTATCCCATCGTGCCCATGAGCATCGTGGGCTCGTACGAATTCAATCGCAAAGGAAGCTGGATGCTTTATCCTTCGAAGATCGTCGTCTATCTCCACGACACCATCGAGATGAAGGGAGCGGAAAAGGAAGACCTCGAAGCACTCATCGCGCGCGTCCACGCCATCGTCTCGAAGCCGGTCGAGGAGCATCGGGCGGCGCGCGAACCGCAGAAGTCACAGAGTTCCTGACGGTTCGCTGATTTCATTCCGCGAAGTGGGGGCCCCATGGAATTCAACTATCCGGACATTGCGAAAATGATTGATCACTCGCTGCTCCAGCCGATGCTCGCGGCGGAAGAGCTCGAACGCGGCTGCCGGCTGGCGCGGGAATATGACGTGGCGAGCGTCTGCATCCTGCCGCACGCGCTCGCGCGCTGCGCGGAAATTCTGCGCGGCACGACGGTGAAGGCGAGCACCACCGTGGGTTTTCCGCACGGCGGGCATACCACTTCCGTCAAGGTGGCGGAAGCCGAACGCGCGCTCGCCGACGGCGGTGAGGAACTCGACATGGTCGTGAACATTTCCAGAGTCCTGAGCGGTGACTGGGACTACGTGCGCCGCGACGTGCGCGCCGTGCTCGAGGCCACGCGCGCCGGCGGAGCGAAGCTGAAAGTCATTTTTGAAAACTGTTATCTCCAGGACGTCCACAAAATCCGCCTCTGCGAAATCTGCGGTGAACTCGGTGTGGACTGGGTGAAGACTTCCACCGGATACGGTTCGGGAGGCGCCACGGAACACGACGTGCGCCTGATGCGCGAGCACTCGCCGGCGAGTGTGCAGGTGAAGGCCGCGGGGGGCATCCGCGATCTCGACCGGCTGCTCGTCTTCCGCTCGCTCGGCGCCACGCGCATCGGCGCCAGCCGCACGGCGGAAATTCTCGACGAGTGCCGGCGCCGACTCGCCGCGTAAGTCGCCCGGAGGCGCACTGCGGCTTGTGAGCGCGCAGACGGCGTGTTACCTTGTCTTGAAAGACCCCGCGGAGGTGGCGGAACGGGTAGACGCAAGGGACTTAAAATCCCTTGGGGCGAAAGCTCCGTGCCGGTTCGATTCCGGCCCTCCGCACCACCTTCTAAACGTTTCAGCGGAAAGCTACGTCACCTTCCCCGTCGCCGGGTCCACGGTGATTTTCTGCCCGCGCTTCATCGCCAGGTTGCCGAGCATGGACGTGCGCGCGGCCTCGAAGCCCGCCTGAATGGGCGCAGTGGGCGTCTTTCGGCTGCGCACGCATTCGACGAAGTTGCGGACGTGCTCCGCGGTGCCGTCGCGTTCGGAGCGCGCGACGATCTCGGGCTCCGGCGCGAGCTGGCCGGGCGCGTACTGGGCCCCTTCGCTGTAAACCGCCAGGCGCGCGCGGTCAATCTTGAGCGTCGCCCGCGTGCCGCGGAAGGTGATGCCGCCGTCGTCCACGCTGTGCCCGTAGCCGCCCGTGAAGGTCACCATGAAATCGCCCGGAAACTCGTACGCGGTGGTGATGGCGTCGGGCGCTTCCCACTCGTAGGTGTAGCGGTTCGCGACCGTCGTCACGGTGCGCGGCAGCGTCTGGCTCATGTACCACTGGATGACGTCCATCCAGTGGGTGAGGAGGTCAGCGAGGATGCCGCCGCCGAAATCCCAGTAGTGGCGCCACCAGCGGAATTTTTCCACCGTGAACGGCTGGTCGGGCGCCTTGCCCAGCCAGCGCTTCCAGTCGAGCTTCGAGGTGTCCACCGGTCCCGGCCGGCCCCAGCGGCCGTAGTTCTGATACCAGTAAGTATGAATGTAGGTAATCTGGCCGAGTTTGCCGGAGTCCACGATCTGCTTGCCGAGAATGTAGTGGTCCCAACTCCGCTGCTGCGTTCCGGTCTGGACCACGCGCTTCGTCTCCTCGACGGCGCGCACCATCTCGACGCCTTCCTCGATCGTATGCATGATGGGTTTTTCGAGATAGACGTCCTTCCCCGCGCGCACGCTGTCGACGAGCATGTCCTTGTGCCAGTGGTCGGGGCTGCCGATGAGGACGGCGTCCACGTCCTTGCGGTCGAGCACCTGGCGGTAGTCCACCGTGGACTGCGCGGCGGCGCCGGCGATTTTCATCGCCTCGTCGGTCGAGGGCTGGAAGACGTCGCTGACGGCGACGAATTCGACCCCAGGGATTTTGAGAAAATCGCGCATCAGGCCGCGCGCGCGGCCGCCCGCGCCCAGCACTCCCATGCGCAGGCGGTCGTTCGAGCCCAGCACGCGCGCCGGCGCGAGCCCGCCCCAGGCGGCCACGGCGGCGCCCGCGACGGCCGAGTCCTTCAGAAATTCACGTCGAGTCCGATGGCGAGTCATGTTGGCATTCCTCCTCTGCCTTGATTGTTTCCCGCGGTTTACTGCGACCACTCGGTCGGCTCGCGGTCCCAGCGGTGCTTGCGCAATTCGGCGTGGAGCTCCGCCGGAAGCGGCCCGGCGTCGCTCGCCGCCAGATTCGCCTCCACGTGCTTCACCTTGCGCATGCCCGGAATCACCGTCGCGACCGTGGCGTTGTTCAGAATAAAGCGCAGGGCCATTTCGGGCATCGTCATGCCGCGAGGGACGAGCGGCTTCAACCGGTCGGCGCGTTCGACCGCGGGAATGAGATTCTCGGGAACAAAATAAGTGTTCCGCCAGTCGCCTTCGGGCCACTTGCTGTCTTTGGTCAGCGTTCCCGTCAGCGTTCCTTCGTCAAACGGCACGCGCGCGATAACGGCCACGTCCATGTCGCGGCAAGCGGGGAAAAGTTCGTCCTCGGGGTTCTGGTCGAAGATGTTGTAGATGACCTGCACGGCGTCGAACAACCCGCTGCGCACCGCGCTCACGCCGTTCCACGGCTCCCAGCGGTTCACGCTGACGCCGACGGCCTGAAACAGGCCCTGCGAGCGCAGGTCGTCAATCTTTTTGATCCAGCGGTCGTCTTCAAGCCAGGCGTCTTCCCAGGTGTGGAACTGGATGAGGTCGAAGCTGTCCAGGCCGAGATTCTCCAGACTCGACCGAACGTACTTCTCGATGTGGTCCGGCGGAAAGCAGTCGTCGAGCGAGTACTCGCGCCGGCTGGGCCACTGGAGATTTTTCGGCGGGATTTTCGTCGCGACGTAAAGTTTCTTGCCGGGATTGGCGCGCACGAGCCGGCCAAGCATCTGCTCGCTCTTGCCGTCGCCGTATGCCCACGCCGTATCGAAAAAGTTGCAGCCGAGGTCCACGGCTCGCTGGAGCGCCCGCGCGCATTCTTCTTCCACCGAGTCCGGCCACGCCGCCAGCCCCCACATGCCGTAGCCGATTTCGCTCACCATCCATCCCATGCGCCCGAATCTGCGGTACTTCATTCCCCGACCCCCGTGTCCGCCCCCGTGAGTGTCCGTCGCTTCACCGCGCGGAGGCCGCCGCGGCCTGGAACGGCGCGTCAGGTTCCCGCCGCGGCGAAGCGGAGCCGAGCAAGTCTAATCCTCCGCCGCGCAGCGCGCAACGTGGAAACAGGGCGCGGCGTGACACCACCGGCCCGGCGGCTCCCTCCCGCCCCGCGCCGATTCGTTTTGAGGCGCGCGATGAATCGGATATATTCGCTATGCGCATTCCGCCGCTTTGCAGCTTCCGCTACGGCCATGGCCGTGAGTCCTCCGTTGCCGTCGGGTCTTCGCTCCCTCCGCGCGGCCGCGCTGTTTTTTTCCATCGTTTTATCCGCCGCGTCCGTCGTGCGGGGCGAAGAGCCGCGCGGCCCGCAGGATGCGCGCGAACTCCGGCATTTTCTTGACGCGTTCTTTGAAAAACGCATGGAAGCATTGCAGGTGCCGGGCGCCGCGGTCGCCGTGGTGAAGGGCGGCGCGATTCTCGCCGCGCAGGGATACGGCACCGCGTCGCGCGAACGCCAGCGCCGGGTCAGCGCCGAACGCACGCTCTTCCGCACGGCCTCGGTCTCCAAAGTCTTCACGGCGACGGCGGTGATGCAGCTCGCCGAGCAGGGCCGGCTCGATCTCGACGAAGACGTCAACCGCTACCTTCGCGATTTTCAGCTTGAATCCAATTTCCCCGCGCCGGTGACACTGTTTCACTTGCTCACGCACACGGGCGGGTTCGACGAACGGTTTCTCGGCATGGCGGCGCGGACCAAAGCGGAAGCCGTGCCGCTCGGAGCGTATCTCGCCGCGCACATGCCGCGGCGCGTGCGTCCGCCCGGAGAGATGATCACTTATTCGAACCACGGCATGGCGCTCGCGGGCCTGATCGTCGAGAACGTTTCGTCCAAACCTTTCGCGCGGTATATGGACGAACACGTTCTGCGCCCGCTCGACATGGCTCGGAGCAGCTTCGAACTTCCCCCGCACCTCGCGCCCGACCTCGCCACCGGCTACGAGTTGCGCGACGGGCGGCTCGAGCCGCTGCCGCTCGATGTTCTCGATTCGCTCGCGCCCTCCGGCGGGCTCAACTCGACGGTCACCGACCTCGCGCACTTCATGATGGCTCAGCTTCAGCTCGGCCGCTTCGGCGGGGCGCGCATCCTGAGCGAAGGCAGCGCGCGCGCGATGCAGCGCCGGCAGTTTACGCACCACCCGCGTCTGGCCGGCTTCGCTTTCGGGTTTTACGAGAATTTCGAAAACGGCCGCCGGCTGCTCGTTCACGGCGGCTCGTGGCGCGGATTCGCCGGCTTCCTGGCGCTCGCGCCCGAAGAGAATCTCGGTTTTGTCGTGCTGCTGAACCGCACCGAGCCGCGGCTGGTGACGGGATTTCTCCGCGCCTTCATGGACCGCTACTATCCCGCGCCGCCGCGCGGCGGGCGAACCCACTCGTCGTTTTCGGAAGACCTGAGCCGATTCGCCGGCTACTACCGCTCGACGCGGCACGCGCGGCACTCGGTGGAAAAGCTGGCGGTCCTGCTCGCGCACTTTCGCGTGACGGCGAACGACGACGGCAGCCTGACGATTCGCGATCCGTGGGGGCTCGAGGAGCCGCGCAGATGGTTTCCGGTGGAGCCGCTGGTCTTCGAGCGCGAGGACGGCGACACTTTCGCAGCGTTTCGTGAGGATTCCGAAAAGCGGGTCACGCACCTGTTTCTTCAGTCGCTCACCTCGCCGCTTTCGCTCGAACGCCTGCGCTGGTTTGAGGCCGCTCCCGCGCAGTTTGCGTTGCTGGGCTTCATGTTTTTCTTCTTTCTTTCCGCGTGCGTGGCGCGGCCGCTGCGGGCGCTGATTCTTCCCCGCGCGGCGCCGGAAGCGGAACCGCTCGCCCGTGTCGCGCGATGGATTGGCGGTATCGTCAGCGCGCTGAACACGGTGTTCTTTGCGTCCGTTTCGCTGGCATTCGTGGGGGTGTCGTTCGTGCGCCTCGAATACGGCATGCCCGGCTGGCTCGTGGCGATGTTCGTCCTGCCCTACGCGAGCGTGGCGCTCACCGCGACGATGCCCGTCTTCGCCGCGCTCGGTTGGCGGAAGGGCTGGTGGAGCCTGGCCGCGCGCATCGAGTTCTCACTGCTCACCCTCGCCTGCCTGGCCTTCGTTCCCTTCCTCGTTTACTGGAATCTTCTCGGCTTCCGATTCTGAGCGCCGCGAGCGGCCGCGCATCGCGGGCCGAAGTCACTTCCGAAAGACGATGAGGTCTTCCAGTTCCACCCAGGCGCCTTCCGAACCCGGGTACGGTTCGCCTTTCACGACCACGCGCAGCGTGTGGGCGCCGGGCGGAAGATCGAATTTCCCCCAGAATCCTTCCGAGAGGCGCGGCGTGCTGTCCACGTGGCCGTCGGCGGCGGCAACGCGTTCGCCGTCGATAAAAACCTCCAGAAGTCCTCCGTCGCGGCGCAGCTTGCCCACGAGCATCGCGCCCGTGCCTTCGAATTTGACGCTCGCTTCCGCTCCCGCCATCTTCGACTGCGCGAGTCTCCGCTCGCCGCGCGAGATTTTTTCCCAGGCGCCCTTCAGCTCCCAGCGCGCGTCGCCCATCGGGATTCGCTCCGCGACGCGGCCGGGCGCGAACTGTTCGAGCGGAAGTTCCGCGGGTTTCTGACTGGGAATCGTCAGGCCGCGCTCGTCCACGCGGCCACCTTCCTGTTCGACCACCTTCTTCGCGCGCTCCACCGTGCTCGCGACAATCGAATTGAGCGAGTAGTTGGTGTAGGCGAATTTCTCGTCGGCGATTTTCGGCAGATACTCGATCCACTCCGCGGGAATCCGCCGGTAGCCGATCATCACGCCGAGGACGCCGGCGGCGTTCGAGGGATTGCAGTCACTGTCCTGGCCGGCGCGCATCGAGACGTCCATGGTGCGGAAGAAATCGCCGCCGCCGTAAAGGAGGCCGAGCGCGATGTAGGCGCCGTTCAGCGACGCGTCGATGTTGAAGGGCCGCAGCGCGCCGTCGGGACAGGGGTCGTCGCGGTCCCACTTGTCCTGGATAAGCTGCCACGTGCGCTTCCAGTCGGGATTTTCGGCGGACCACTTCAGCACGTCGCGGAGGACTTGCGCGTAAACGCTCCCGGGCGGCAGCGCCGCGACGCCCGCTTCCACCACCTTGCGCGGATCGCTTTCGAAAAACGCTTCGGAGTACATGGCGCTCACGAAGACGCCGCCGTAAACGCCGTCGCCGTAATTCATCACGCGCCCCACGCGGTCGGCGTATTGCTGCGCGGCGCGCGGCAGCCCGGGACACATCAGGCCGATGAAGTCGGACTCAATCTGAAAGTCAATGTCGTTCGCGTGCAGGTTGTGGTCCGGATGGCCGGACTTCGGCGAGGCGACGCCGCGCCGCAACAGGCGCCGCGCCGCGAGGTTCGCGTGCCAGAGGTTGTACTTGGTATCGCGAAACGCTTCGCCGTATTGCGCCGTCGTCGCGTCGAGCCCGACGCGGTCCATCACTTCCGCGAACGTCATCTCGACGTAAAGGTCGTCCTGATTGAGCGCGCCCTTCAGCTCCTCCGGATTCCACTCGCGCGGGTCCTCCATGATGCGCTGGAGGTAGCGGAATTCCGTCGGCGCGCCGTAAGTCACGCCCACCATCTGGCCGACCCACCCGCCGCGGACTTTGTCCTCGAGCGTTTCGAGCGTCAACCTCCGCGGCTCTCCGGGAGGTTCCTTGACCTGGGGCTCATCAGTGCACCCCATCAGAAATGCGACGAGAAGAACAGAGGCTGCGGTTTTGAAGTGCGGGAACATGGCTGGCCCTCCTGGCGGGGATGCGCGGCGTCCGGCCGGCGGGCATGACTCTACCTGTCACGCCCCGTCGCGTCAATCCCCTGGCGCAGCGGCGTTGAATGGCGGGCTTGGAGGGGCGAAGCGGCGTCGGCTGAAAACGCTATCATTCCGCTCGGCCTGTCCGCCGAGCACGAAATCGCGCCTTGGCATTGGTTTGCCGTCACCTCGCGCGACGGCCGTCAGGGGACGGCGGCGCGCGTGGTAAAGGCTTCCGGCAGGCCCAATGGATTGGCTCTCCGTTTTTCTATCCGCGACGGGACTTTTGCGCATCAGACGCGTCTAAGGGGACATGAGACGGACGGCGGCGTGATGCAATAAAAAGCCGCCGGAAAACGCGCGAGGGTGAAACTTCCCGGGCGGCCGGTGCGTATGAATCATCAAGAGGGTTGGAGCAAGGAGGAGGCCATGATGCTCAGATTCGAAAGGGAACCGATGATCGACAACCTCCGGAACTATCCCGCGGAAATCGTCGGCAAGCTGCGCGCGCTGCTGGCCTCCGGCGCGGAAGCCAACCCGGACCCGCACCGCCGGAACTTCTACGACGTCATGAATGGCTCGCGGATTTTTTACATCCACGTCGCGCCGAGCGGCAAAGTCTTGCTGCTCGCCTCGTGGGAAAAGTTGAAGCCTGCGAGCGTCGCTTTGCAGCCGGGATTCGCCGCCTGATGGCCCGCTCGCTGAACGCCCGGTAACCGAATTCTTCCGCAAAAAACTCCAGTTCAGCATAGCGGGCCGGCGCGTGGAACCGCGACGGCGGAATTCCGCGAATCCGATCGCGCTCGTGCCGCCGGCCGCGCGCGGGAGCAGGCCTGAGGAAATTACATCCGCCGTGCTGTGGCTTTGCAGTCCCGGGGCGAGCTATGTGGTGGGCCACGCGCCCACCGTGGACGGCGGAATGGCGGTGGTGTGATTGCGGCCCGATGCCCGGCGAAGAGTCCGACCAAGTCGCACGCTGTAAATAAGGAGATTGCACATGCGAGGAAGCGGGGCTGGCGCACGCCTTGCTCTTGAGGGCTGCGCGCCGAAGGAGCGAAGAACACCGCGATCCGCAGATCCGTAAACAGGCTCTGCGCCAGCCAGGTGAAACTGAACAGCCCCAGCCCCGTAAAACACCTCTGCGCCGAACCACCTTTTCCGCTACACTCTAACAGGATGCTGAAAGACGTTATGGGACCTACTCAGAACGAAGCGAGGGGGAGGAATCAACGACTGAAGCCGAAGTCCCTGAGAGATCCCTCGTCGTTCCGATCCGATCGGGACTCCTCGGAATGACGTACTGGATAGTTTTCCAGCATCCTGCTAAAGAGAGACTATTCGCTCGACCCGGTTGAGGAGGCTGCGATGTTCCAGATCTCGATGCGACGTGGAAGAGTAGTGCTGTGGGCGATGGTCCTGGCGGGACTCGCGGCAGGGCTGGTGGACGGGATCGCGCAGAATCAGCCCCAGCAGGGCGGCGCCGCGCCGGCGTTCGAGTCGTACAGCCGGTTCGACTTCGTGGCCGGCGAGAAAGTGATCGCGTTCGAGGATTTTTCTCAGGATTCCATCGGTGATTTCCCGGCCAGTTGGAATACCAATGCTTCGGGCGAGATCGTCACGATCGCGAATCGGACGGGACGCTGGCTGAAGCTGACGGGCGCAGGCGTCTTCGTGCCGGACTTTCCCGCGCTGGCCGATAACTTCACACTCGAGTTCGACCTCCTCGTCGCTCCGAAATTCGACTCCGGATACCGCCTCAACACCGCCATCGTCGAACTCGAAGACCTGAAGGCGCCGGCGGCGTGGCAGGTGGCCGACAATCGGTTCCATTTTAATGTGCTGCCTGCCAAGCCCGAAAGTTCGACACAGATGGAGCCCCGGCAGGACGGCGTGGGAGTGGCGCTGGTCGGGGCCGAGATCAAGGGGTTTGGTCCCGACGGCGTCCCCGTGCACGTGTCGGTCTGGCGCCAGCGCCAGCGCGTGCGAGTCTACTTCAACGAGAACAAGGTCTGGGACGTCCCGCGCGCTCTCTCCCCGAAGGCCAAGTACAACGCCATTGTCTTCTTCGTCCCCGGCGTGGATGCCGGTTCCGAGTATTACCTGGCGAACATTCGCCTGGCCGCGGGCGCGCCCGACACGCGGAACAAACTGCTCACGGAAGGCAAGTGGGTGACACACGGAATCCTGTTCGACGTGAACAGCGACAAGGTGAAGCCGGAGTCATACGGAGCGATCAAGGAAATTAGCAACGTGCTCGGCGAGAACGCGGATGTCAAGGTGCAAATCATCGGGCACACGGATAGCGATGGCGATGAGGCCCAGAACCTAGACCTTTCGAAGCGCCGGGCGGAAGCCGTTCGCGCCGTCCTCATCGCCCAGTTCAAAATCGACGGGTCCCGCCTGACCACCGACGGAAAGGGAGAGACTCAGCCCATCGACAGGAACGATACGGCGGCCGGGAAAGCCAACAACCGCCGCGTCGAGTTCGTCAGAATGTAGCGCGGAACTCCTATCCACCGTCTGTCCCGGAAATCGAGATGACGGTGGGCTTTTGGGGTTGGACGCGAACCCATGGTCAATTCCAGCAGTCGATTGACTGCGGCCGCCTGAACGTTACATGTTCCGCATCGGTGCGCTCGAAGAACTTCAAGCCGAAATCGAGTCATTTCTCCGCTCGCTGCGCCACCCCGTGCTGGTCGAGGACGAGCAGGAAGTCCTCGACCTCACGGCCGCCGAGTGGCGCGTGAGCGTGCAGTTCGGCAAGCTGCTGTTTGAAGCCTGGAATCCCGTCCGTTCGCTCAGCCGGCGAATCGAAGAAGTCGCGTATCGTGACCGCGACCGCTTGGGGCTTT
>CAZKXX010000018.1:14595-46724 GCA_964556705.1 uncultured Acidobacteriota bacterium | reverse complement strand
CGCCGCGCTCCGCGGCACACGATGTGCTCGCCGCCAAATCAGCAAGTGCAAGAAACCTCGAGTGAACGCAACTTTGTCCGCCGTCAGGGTGCGCTGTGCGCGCAAGCACCCATTTCGGAGCGTTCGTCGCGGTACTGACGTGTCTGGCCCCCCTTGCGTCTGAGGAACCCAACCCTCCCGTCGAGGTCTATGTGTGCGTTTCTGATGGCGCCGGAATTCCCGCCGCCGCGCTGCGCAAGGCTCAAGAGGAAGTCGTCCGCATCTTCGGGCAGGCGGGAGTGACGGTGCGCTGGACTGAATGTCCGCAGGAGGAGCGCCCACCCGTGGCCTCTTGCCGGCGCGGCGCCGGGAGGCCGGAACTGACCCTTCGTCTGGAGGTTCGTCCGCCCAAGGACCGCAAGCGTCGCGGCATTCCCATGGGTCACGCCTGGATGCCCGCGGGCGGCGAGCCAGGCTGCCTGGCGAGCGTTTACTCATCCAGCGTTGAGCAAACCATCGGGCGGCCGCTTTCCGGCTCGGGAATGATGCTCGGCCACGCCATGGCGCACGAACTGGGCCACCTGCTGCTCGGCTCGCGCGAGCACTCGCACGTCGGAATCATGCGCCACGTGTGGCGCCGCGAAGAGGTCGAGGGGGCCCTGCGAGGCACGCTGTTCTTTCTTCCCCACGAAGCCGCGCGCTTGCGCGCGGAGATCCTCCTCCGCGCCGCGCGGTGACCGGCCCGCCGCTTCAGTCGTTGATCGCCTGATAGGCGAGGCGAGTCACTTTCGTATCCAGGTTCAATCCTCCCGTGGGGTGGAGCTGTCCCATGAAGACGGCGACCAGTTCTTCCTTCGGGTCGATGACGAACGAGGTGTAGAAGAACCCGCCCCACCAATAGGCTCCCACCGAGCCCAGCTCGGTCACGTGCCGCGGCTCACTCGCCACGCCGAACCCCAGCCCGTAGCCCATCGCGTCGAGCTTTCCTTCCACGTGGTCCTGTCGGATCAGTTCCACCGATTTGCGGCTCAGCAGCCGCCGGCCGTCGAGTTCGCCGCCGTTCAGCATCATCTGGCAGAAGCGGTAATAGTCTTCGGCAGTGGAAGAAAGTCCCGCGCCGCCGGCGAAGAGTTTGCGCGGGGCGGCATAGGCATAATCGGCTGAATATTGGATTTCGCCTTCACCGACCACCTGCCCGTCGCGGATCGGCTCGAGCCCTTTGCCGTCGTAGTAGGTGTAGGCCGTCGCTAGCCGCGCCATTTTTTCCGCCGGCACGTAGAAGTGCGTGTCTTTCATCCCCAGTGGCTTGAAGATGCGTTCTTCGAAGAAGCGGTCGAGCGGCAGTCCGGAGACCACTTCCACCAGATAGCCGAGCACGTCGTCCGAGAGGCTGTACTCCCACTGGTCGCCGGGCTGGAAGAGCAGCGGCAGCGCGGCGAGTTTCTTCATGCCGTCGGCGATCGTCCCGTCGTAAGGCAGCAGCCCGTGCGGGACGTTCGCCTCGCGATAGGCGCGCGCCAGGCGCGGGTTCCAGTGATAGGTGAGCCCCGAGGTGTGCGTCAGCAAATGCCGGATGGTGATGGGCCGCGCGGCGGGCACGAGCTTTCCCGGCGGCGACGTGCGGTCCTGCGGCCACGCCGGGTCGAGCACTTTCATCTCCTTGAATTCCGGCAGGAAGTCGGAGACGGGCTGGTTGAGCAGAAAGTGGCCCTCTTCGTAGAGCATCATCACCGCGACGCTGGTGATCGGCTTGGTCATCGAGGCGATGCGGAACAGGCTGTCGGTGCGCATCGGCTTCTTCGACTCGCGGTCGGCGAGGCCGACGGCCCGGTGATACGCAATCTTTCCGCGCCGCGCGACGAGCGCCACGCCGCCGGCGATCCGTCCGTCATCCACGGCGCGCTCGATCGCCGCCGTGATGCGCTCCAGGCGCTCGGACGACAGTCCCACTTCTTCCGGCTTCGCAGCGGGACTCGGCGCAGGGGTCGCCATCGCCGCCGCCGCACTCGGCGCAGCGGGCGCCGCGACGCGCGCTTCCGCCGACGCGCGGTCGAGTCCGTTCGGCCAACCCGCCAGCACGAGCGGCAGGAAAAACAGCAACGCTGCAGGACCAAAACGTTGGGCCATTCGCTTCATCGCAAAAGCTCCTCGGAGTCTGTCGCGTTCCCGGCGCTGGCTTTCCGCGCCGGCTGGTGATTGTGCCTGAGAAGAGAGGAGAAGGGAACCGGGAATTGGCAACTGGGGACAGGAAGAATGACGAATGATGAATTCTGAAAGTCGGCTTTCTTTAATTCACCCGCTCACCCGATCTTCAGAGCCCGCTTTCTTCAACTCGCCCGATCGCCCGATGGCATCGTCCCGACACGAATCCTCTCGCCACGAGTTCTCCTGGTGGTCCGCCGTGGGGCGCGCTGGTTCGCCGATTCCGCGTCTAACGCGCGGCGGGCAGATCGGAATTGAAGATATCCGCCGCCACTTTCCAGCTTCCGTCGGCCTGCTTCTTCCACACGCTGACGTACTTGCCGCGGTCGGTGACGGGCTTCCCCTTCGCGTCGTTGACCGTCAGCTCGTAAGTGCCCATCGTGTAGCCGAGGTCACCGGAGCGCGCCGCTTCGGCTTTTGTCGGCTCCCAGCTCACGGCGAAGCCGGGCGCGGCCGTCATTTCGCCGGCCCACTTCGCAATCGCTTCCCGGCCGCTCACCGGCGCGCCATTCGGCGGGAGCAGCACGCCGTCAGGGACGAAGAAGGAGGCGAATCCTTCCGCGTTCTTCGCGGCGGCCGCTTTTGACCAGTTGGCGTCAGCGTCGCGGAGCGCGGCTTCGTCGGCGGCGCGCGTGTCGGGCGGCGCGGGCGGCGGCGCTTGAGGACAGCCGGCCGTGAACACCAGGAGCCCCGCCAGGAATGGGAGCGACAGCAGACTTCGAACCTTGCCCATGGAACACCTCCGTGGGAGATGGGTCGTGACCCGAGTGGGAAACGCGCGGCATTTTATCACATCCGGCCCTGCGGAAAGGTAAGATCGAAAATCCTGCGAGGTGCGCGGGAGAAGAATCGCTGTATTTGAAGAGACAATGCCGGGACCCTTCGCGCACAGAGCGCGCTCAGGGTGACAAGGTGGGGGAACGGACTCAGGCGAATCAAGTGCTGGTCGCGCAAGTCCCGCCCTTCGGACTTGCGGCACTCCGATCCCCGGGAACGAACGGAAGGGCCGCAACTGGTAGCGTGGACTTGCTTTTCAAGTCCGCGGGACTTCGATCCCCGGGAACGAACGGAAAAGCCGCAACTGGCAGCGTGGGCTTGCTTTTCAAGTCCGCGGCACTTCCTGCCAACGGACAGACCGCAGAGTCTCAAAGGGCCCTTCGGCAAGCTCAGGGTCATAGGCGAGGTCGAACGACGAGACTCTTCGCTGGCGGCTCTGCGCTACCCGCTTAATGCACACACCAGCATCTGCAGCCTTAGCAGACAGCTGGAAAGGAGGCGGCATCGACATTTATTGTTTTCTTGAACGCCGCTCCACACAGAAAGTTGCCGTGAAACCGAGGTCATCCGCAGCTCATCTCTAAGAAATGTTTCGATTGTTCAAATAGAGCCTCTCTTGCGATTCACCGCTCCAAGACCTCTGGCTCCGGCCGCCGCGTTGCGATAGAATGACGAAAGGCCGGACAGGCGGCCTTCGGTCCGCGTAAAGGGTTGAACCCACCGATCGAGAGACATCATCGCCCAGTCAGAGACCCTGACTTCCAGCCCGAGAGACGCGGACACCGGGCACGAAATGGAAGGAAGGCGTCTATGTCCAAACCGAAACTGCCCGAACGCGCTTCGCTCGAATACCTCAAGAAACTCGCCAAGGATCGGTTGCAGGAGCTGCGGCGGTCTGACCCCAAGGCAAAGCTGGCGACGGTTCTCCTGGCCGTAGCGAGAGACCACGGTTTCACCAGCTGGCGCGCCCTGAAGGCCGAGGTCGAGCAGAGGCTGACCAGAAATCTCCCGCAGTTCTTTGAAGCCTGTGCGAAAGGCGACGTCGATATACTGCGCGGCCTGCTCGCGAATGACCCGAGCCTGGTCCGGGCAACCGACCCTGCCGCGCCTTACCGCGGCTGGACCGGACTTCACGCCGCTGCCAGGGGCGGACAGACGGAGGCCGTGCGACTGCTCCTCAAGCACGGCGCCGATCCGAACGCCCGGGAAGCCGGAGACAACAGCTATGCGCTGCACTGGGCCGCCGCCGGAGGAAACGTGCAGACCACGAAGGCGTTGCTCGATGCCGGAGCAGACGTGCATGGCGTCGGAGACGCCCACGCGCTCGACGTCATCGGCTGGGCGACGGCCGGGCGTCCTCCCGGCGACATTCCCTCGGAGGTGCTCTCGCTCCTGCTCGAATTCGGGGCGCGCCACCACATCTTCTCGGCGATCGCCGTCGGGGATGTCGATCTCATCCGCAAACTCGTGAAGCAGAATCCCAAGGCGCTCGACCGCCGCATGTCGCGCTTCGAACAGGGGCAGACGCCGCTCCATTTCGCCATCAGCCGCGGACGCTACGAGATCCTGGACCTCTTGATCGAAATCGGCGCGGATCTGGAAGCGGAAGATCTGCGCGGCCATACCGCTCTTGCCGCCGCGATTATGCGTGCAGACAGCCAGGCGATCAGCCGTCTGCACGCCGCCGGCGCGAAGGGCGCCAGGGGCTGGACCGTAACGTCAGCGAACCCCGGGCATCTGGCCCGGCAGGGCTTCAGGACCAGCATGGCCAGGCTCCGCGCGTCCGTCAAAAAGGGTGTGCCGATGATCGGCGTTCCCGACGTTGGCTGGACGCTCGACTGGTATGTCTCGATCGGTTTCAGGGAACTCGGGAGATACCCCGACCACGGCGTGGTGAGCTGGGGCATGATGTCGTTCGGGAAGGTAGAACTCATGCTGATGCCCGTGGACAAGCCCGCCCCGGACAGCGTCAGGCTGTGGTTTTACACGGAGAAGGTCGATGATCTCTACGAGCTGATGAAGTCTCGCCAGATCGAAGCCGCGCAAGCCGCGCTGGGCGGGAAGCCGGCCGATCGCGCGGGGTTCGAGTTTGTGGAGGACATCTACGACCCGCCCTATGGCGGCCGCCAGTTCAGCATTCGCGATCCGAACGGATATCAGTTGGTTTTCCTGCAGCAGAGCTGACGCCGCGGCGCTAAGGCATCTTTCGCACGTTGCGAAACATCCCTTGAAGCAGCACTCAGCCGCCGGCGCGAATGAAAAATGAAGTCGGTGTGATCAGAGGCGATTCGTTCTCCACTTTCCTCTGCGTCCTCAGCGCCTCTGCGGTGAGCCGTCTTCCCGCTGATTTGAAATCCGCAATCTGGAGTGGCCGCGTAGCGGGGCGGCGGGATACGCCCTTCGCGAGGCTCAGGGCCCTGAGGGACTCGAAGGGCGGCGACTTCACTCGCAGGTTTCCGCCGCGCAGAGACTGCGGCTGAAGAACGGGATGACGTAGTCCTGAAAACGATGGGCGACAGCGCTGGTATGCGTCCCGGAATAAACTTCAAAACTGTGGGCGATGCCGTACTTGTCGAGGGCCTCGTGCAGCTTGCCCGCGTCCGCGCGTAAGCGGTCCTGGTCGCCGACCTCAATCGCGATGGCGCGGTACCGGCGCAGGTTGCCGACGTACTGGTCGAGGAACGCCAGAGGCGCATTGGCGGCCCATTTGGCGATCACATCAGGCTGGGGCTCGCCGTCTTTGCGGGGCAGGTCGAGATAGAGCGGCGGATTTCTCGGGTTGGGCGACCACGCGGCGGCCGCGGCAAGCTGCGCGCGGGCGAAGAAAGGCAAGCCCGAGGCGTCGGCGGGAGTCTTCACCGCCTCCAGCGCCTTCTCGGCCTCCGGATTCGCCGGTCCGGACCCCATCGGCGAGAGGCAGCAGGGACTCATGATGTAAAGGCTGCCGAAGACGTCAGCGTGCTTCATCCCGATGCGCGCGGCGCCGTAACCGCCCATCGAGTGGCCCACCAGGCCGCGGCTCGCGCGGTTCGCGAGCGTCCGGTAGCGCGCGTCCACGAAGGCCACCAGGTCGCGGGCGATGAACCGCTCGAAATCGCCGGTGGTCGCGGAACTCGAATACATCGAACCGCCGTACACGGTCTTCGAGTCCGGCAGGACGACGATCATCTCCGCGCTGCCTTTGGCGAAAGCGCCTTCGAGGGTTTGCGGCACATGGATCTCGCGCGTCCATTGCTCGGCGCCGATGGAAAATCCATGCAAGGCGTAAACGACCGGGTAGCGACGGGACTTCTCCGCGGCATAACCGGGCGGCAGCATCACGATCACGTCGCGCTCCACGGCCTCGCCGGCGAGATTGCCTTCCAGCGCCGTCCCGTGGACCTTCAGGCGCTCCACCGTCGCAGGCTTCGCGCCGGGAACCACCGGCGGCACTTCGGTCTCGACTTGCGCGGCAAGCCGGGGGCCTGAAGCAAAAGCGATCGCCGCGAACACGACTAAAAACAATTTCGCCGCCATCCTCCACACCTCCGTCTTTGGAAAGCCTCGCAGTGTACAACAAAAGAGGGGCACGCGCGGCGGTCTTGAATTTTGAATTTGAAATTTGAAATTCGCGCGCAGCGGGACAGGGCCCTGCGCTGCGTTCATTGAATCTTGAATCTGCAATCTGCAATTCCACCCCACGGGGCGGCGGGATACGCCCTTCGCGAGGCTCAGGGGCCTGAGGGACTCGAAGGGCGGCACTTCGATCCCCGGGAACGAACGGAAAAGCCGCAACTGGTAGCGTGGACTTGCTTTTCAAGTCCGCGGCACTTCGATCCAACGCACGGGCCGCAGAGTCTCAAACGGCCCTTCGGCAAGCTCAGGGTCGTCCTTCGACTGTCGCTCAGGATGGCGAGCGCCGGCAGGGAGGGGTCGAGCCATGAGCAAGGCCGAACGACGAGACGCTTCTCTACCGGCTCGCATTATGATTGGATCAGAAGGGGGGACAGGTGAAGTCTTGAATTCAAAAAGCCGCAGACCTCAACAACAGGTCTGCGCGACTTGCTTGCTCGACGATTTCCCGGTAAACCGCCTGCGCCTCCTGCTGTAGCGGCGATCTGTGATCGCCGTCCCGTTTGCGTGCCTGCGAAAGCCGCCGATCCCCGCCGCTGCGGGGCAGGCTCCGATCGGCGCTACAGCCTCGAAGGCCGTGATCTGCGCCGCGGGAAATGCTTGAAAAGCCGCAGGGCCGGAAAGCGGGCCCTGCGCTACGTTTCCTATGAAGAGCACGTTGTAGGTGGCGCTGGAGTTGAACGGCGGCCCGCCTGCGCAGGCAGCCTGCGGCCGGCAGGTGCAGGCAGGTCGGAAATGCAGCGACCGTGGCTACGCGCTTGCCCGCCGGAGCAGGGCCGCAGAGTCTCAAAGGGAGAGACGCTGCGCTACTCGCTCCGCGCTACCCGCTTCTGACCGCAGAGCTGCGCTCTGCGCCAGCCGCGGGTTTGGGTGCGGACAATCGGCCTAAACGCGCTTCGAGACTCGCAACAAGCGCATCAAAGGCAGACCGCTTGTGAGAGTTAAGAGCGTCATTCGGCCTCGAAGCCACGGCCTCTGCTACAGCTCGCTTAGCTTCTTTCTCGATACGGTCGTCCCAGACCTTTCCCTGCTGTGCGAAGGCTTCTCGCAACCGGTCGGACCATTTCTTTGAACTATGAAATTTGGGCGTCGTTGCCAAGTTAACACCGAACTTGTTCAGGATAGGTTGCTCGTATACAGCTAATTCGTACATGTCCTCAATCTCAGATTCCTTCATGCCGTTGCAGACGGCGAAGGTGGCATCGGCATCAGTCAAAAGTCCTTGGACCCTCGCCTTGTCAAAACTGGCCTTCGCTTCGTTGTCGTGGTCTAGGAAACAATAGCAGTCGCATAGTGCGTCACTCAGTAGACCCACCTTATATGCGAGATTGGATGCTCCGTTCAAAGTCTCGATTGCTATGGTTCCTTCGGCCAGCGCCTTCCTAAGAGGTTCCGAGGAGGCGGGGAGAAGCGCCTGAAGTGCTATCTCATCCTCTGTTCCCTCTACGACAAGCACAAGTTCAGCGTGGCGCAGGTTGTCTGACGCTCGGACGCCAAGTATCTCGCGGATTTCCCGGACATCCCTAGCTGATCTAGCGGTATTGTTGGTGACGAGGATGTTCGCAGGGATGTCGGTGCGGTCTACAAAAAGCGGGCAGTGTGTTGTGAGGACAATCTGCTGAGATGAAGCAAGCTCCTGTAGGACTCGTTTGACTCCGTGGATCCCGCTTGGGTGGAGGTGCGACTCGGGCTCCTCCAGAGCCAGTATCAAGTGCTTACCCCTTGAGGTGGTTTCCGACGAATGTCGCATCAGTGCAAGGGCCGCCAGACTCTGTACCCCGTCCCCCTTGTAAGTTAGGTGTGTGGGTGTCCCGTCGTCGACGATGATTTCAGACCTGCGCAGAGCTTGAATGCGCGCCTCCGAAGCGATCCTTACCCTCACGTCCCTGATGGCCGGCAAGAATTGCCTGAGCATTCCGAGAATTGCCTTGGACAAACGATCCAACACCGGTTGTTGGAGGCGCGCAATTTCCTCCAGAGCCTCCGAGTATTTGGGGTCGCCCTCGACGGCTTGCAGCTCCGCTTCCAACATCCCATCAACCACGTCTTGGGCGGACTTGGCGGTTCTAACAGCGGGTATATACTGAAAATCGAGACGACGCTTGATAAAATCAGCGACGAGAGCGGACTTCTGTGTCAGGGTCCTCCCACCTCGCCCTTGTTTCGCGACGTCGACCTTAATGCCGTCGTGCCCCAGCGCTATTCGAATAGGCAGGTTCCCGTTCAGGCGGCTTCCCACTTCGTTCCGGAAATCGACTAGTTCGTTAGGGTCAAGTTCGAATTCGAGGACAAACTCCGACGCGCCATTAGGGTACCTCCGCTGCTGGACAACCGGGAAATCCTTTTCCCAATTGTAGTATTTCGCACTGCGAATCAAAGAAAGGCGGAGAACCTTGTGAACACGACCACCTTGTTGTCCCCCTTCAAAACGAATTGTTCGCACGCTATCTGACAGCACTTTGAGTGCAGTCACCAAGCCGCGCAGAATATTCGATTTGCCCTCATTATTCGGACCGATTAGGACAGTAGAATTCCCGAGACGTAATTTATGAGCCTTGGTAATACTTCTATAGTTTTTTACTGTAAGCGAGACCAAATTCATTTGATACCCTATCTTGACTGGCGGATACCGAGTGCGAAGCCTCGGCCATATGCGTGTCGCTCCGCCTGTTAAGGCTGTGGCCGCGCGACGGTAACCGCGATAGTAAGATAATGCATGTATACGCCTCTGGCGCGGGGAAAGCAAGGGGCTTAAGGACAGGTGCCAGGGCAAGGGAAAGGCTGAATGCTGAATTATGAATAATGAAGGCGGAAAGCAGGAGACAGGAGACAGGAGACAGTGAAATTGTGAAGTGTAAAGGATGAAGGGTAAAGGGAACCGGGGACAGGGGGAATGATGAATGATGAATTGTGAATTCTGAAAGGCGAGCGCTGCCCACTGCCTTCTGCTCTCTGCCTACTGCCCACTGCCTACTGCTACTGCCGACTCCCTTCTGCTTACTGCCTTCTGCCGACTCCCTTCTGCTTACTGCCTTCTGCTTACTGCTCTCTGCCCTCTGCCTACTGCTTCTGCCGACTGCCGTCTGCCTTCCGCCGACTTTCTTTGTGTCTTCGTGCCTTGGTGGTTGGCCGTTCAAGGGGACTGAGTGAAGCGGCGGAGGAGCGACTGGATGGCGGCGAGGTGGTGGTCGTCGTGTTCGGCGATGAAGAAGGCGTGGTCCACGACGCGCATCGGCTGGCGGAGGCGCGGGTGGAGCGCCGTCTGCGCGAGGCGGTGGCGCGGCCAGCCGTCGAAGCGCTCGACGAGGCGCGCGCGTTCGCGACGGAACGAGCCGAGGATTTCCGCGAGCGGCCGCTCGTTGTAGCGGCCTTCCCAGGTCGGACGGTTCTGGAGATCGGCGGGGCGGAGGGCTTCCGCGCCCGCGGCGTAGTCGTCGAGGCGCGCCAGGTGCAGCCGGTCGAGATCGAGCAGGTGCCCGGCGTGCTCCTGAATGGACCACGCCTCGCCCGGGCGGCGGGTGAGGAGGTCGGGCGAGGGCGAGCGCGCGTTCGATGTCGAAAGGGAAGAGACGACGCCCGACGCCGAGACGCCGAGCTTCTCCTCCAGGCGCGCCGGCGTGCCGCGCAGGCGCTCGAGGATGGCGTCGAACAGCTCGACGGGAAAGTGGAAATCGAATTTGCGGTCGAACCAGGCGAGAGACATGGGCGCTCCCGGGCTGTCAGCTCACAGCCGTCAGCGGTCAGTTGACAGACGACTGTTGACGGTCGGCAGCGTGCCGGGTTTCGGGTCTCGGGTTCGGGACGTCAGGTTCCGGGTTCGGCGCTTCAAATTCTGGCTGCTGCCTCCTGACTCCCGACTTCTGTCTCCTGACTTCTGTCCCTTGACTTCTGTCTCCTGACACCCGACACCTGTCACCTCCCTTCAAGCTTCCCACGCCGCCGCCGGACATCAAGCGCCAAAGCTGCCCCAAGGGTTGTGGTCAATCGTGGAGAGGGCCACAAAGGGCGGGGGTGGGCGCAAGCGCTGTAAGTGCCTCGAAAAGTTGAAAAAAATACTTGACACGGGGTGGGCGGATGCCTATAGTCAGTGGCCAAAAGTGGTCGTAAGTAGAAGAAAGTGAAAAAAGGGGTCACAAAAGGGCAGCTTAGGGGTCGAGTGAGACATCGGCGACAGCTGAGACGACAGAGACAGTTCCAATGCTTCGTGGCAACTACCCAGCGACGGTGGACGGGAAGGGGCGATTGAAGATTCCGACCGCCTTCAAGCAGCAGATCGAAGAGAGCTACGGTTTGGACTTCTACGTCACCAGCTTCGACGGCCAGTCGGCGCGCATCTATCCGTTTCCCGTCTGGCGTGAGATCGAGGAGAAGCTCGCCGCGCTGCCGCAGATGAACAAGGCGAAGAAGAAGTTTCTCGACCGCGCCAATTACTGGGGCCAGCCGGCGCGCATGGATTCGCAAGGGCGCATCCTGATTCCCGCGCTGCTGCGGGAGAGCGCAGCGATGCGCGGGGAAGTGGCGGTCATCGGTTATCTCGATCACCTCGACGTGTGGAACATGGAGCGCTTCCGCGAGCACCTGGAGCGCAATCCGTTCACCGACGACGACGAGGCGACGCTGAGCAATCTGGGCATCTGATGCACGTTCCCGTTCTCGTGCGGGAAGCGCTGGAGTTTCTGAATGTCCGCTCTGACGGCATGTACATTGACGCGACGCTGGGCGCCGGCGGCCACGCCGCGGAAATCGTCCGGCGGCTGCAGCGCGGCAAACTGCTCGGGATCGATCGCGATCCGGCCGCGCTCGAGGCGGCTCGCGAGCGTCTGCGAGGGTTTGAGGAGAAGGTGATTCTCGTGCACGGCAACTTCGCCGAAATCGACCGGCTGCATCAGGCGAGCGGACTTCCGCCCGCCGACGGCGTCGTCGCCGATCTCGGCGTGAGCTCGATGCAGCTCGACAACGCGGCGCGCGGGTTCAGCTTCAGCCAGCCGGGGCCGCTCGACATGCGCATGGACCCGACGAGCGGACTGACGGCCGAGGAGATCGTGAACCGCGCTTCGGAGCGCGAACTGGCCGATCTGATTTTCAAGTTTGGTGAGGAGCGCCACTCGCGCCGCATAGCGCGAGCCATTGTGAAGGCCCGTCCGATTCGAACAACCACCGAACTGGCGCAGGTGGTGACGCGAGCTATCCCCTCCCGGACGGGCCTTCATCAGATTCATCCCGCGACGCGCACGTTCATGGCGTTGCGGCTGGCGGTGAACCGCGAGCTCGAGAACCTCGAACTGTTTCTCGCTCGCCTGCCCGGCGTCGCGGCCGCGGGCGCCCGCGTTGTCGTCATCAGCTTTCACTCGCTCGAAGACCGTCTCGTCAAGCGCGCGTTCCAGTCCTGGCGGCGGGAAGGCCGCGCCCGGATCCTGACGCGCAAGGTGGTGCGTCCCGGGGAAGAAGAGGTCCGGGCCAACCCGCGCTCGCGCAGCGCCAAGCTGCGGGCCGCGGAAATGCAACCGACGGGGGTTGGGGTTTAGGGGCCGTGCGAAAGCCCTTCCAGGCTTCGAGCCCCGGATTCTCAATTCCGCGAATCATGGCAACGGCAACTCTGACACTCCCGGAAGCGAAGCGGCGTCCGAAGGCGGGCCGGGCGACGGCCCCGGCGGACATCTTCTTTCTGAAGCGCATTGACAACTCGCGCCTCGTGCGCGAAGTGGACCAGGAGACGCGCCGTGAATGTTTCGGTCTGCTCGGACTGGGCGTTCTGGTTTTTCTCTTTGTTCTGCTCATTGCCTGGCAGCATTTCCAGTGCGTGCGGTACGGCTATCAGATTGAAAGCGCCAAAGCGCAGCGCGAGACGCTCAAGGAGTGGAACCATCAACTTCGGCTCGAACGGGCGGGACTGGAAGATCCGCAACGGATCGACGTCCAGGCGCGGAAGAGGCTGGGGCTGGAGCCGGTCCACCCCGAGCAGGTGATCTGGGTGGACGGCGCGAACCGGCCCGGCAGTGTTCCGGGGATTCCGGAGTTCGCCCGGGACTTTTCCGCCGCCTCGACTCCGGGCGGCCACGAATGACGTCCAAGAAGACGCGCTTACCAGCGAACCGGAAGTCGCGGCCGGCCGCGGGCCGGCGCGCGATGTTTCTGGCCGGCCTCATGGGTTTCTGGATGCTGGCCCTGGGCGCGCGTCTCTATCACCTCCAGATCATCCAGTACGGCGACTTCGTTGCGCGGGCGCTTCGCCAGCAGCAGCGCACCATCGAGATTGCGCCCAAGCGCGGGACCCTCTTTGACCGTCAGGGGAACGCGCTGGCAATGAGCGTGGCCGTCGATTCGGTTTTCGCCGTTCCCGTGGAGATTCCCGACCGAGAGCTGGTCGCGCGCATGCTCGCGCCGGTCCTTGGCATCGAGCGCGACGAGCTTCTCGCCAAGTTCAAAACCTTCCGCTCGTTCTGCTGGGTGAAGCGCAAGGTCTCTGCGGAAGAGGCCAAGCGCGTGCGCGCCCTCAACCTCAAAGGTGTTTACTTCCAGAAAGAGATGAAGCGGTTCTACCCGAAGGCAGAACTCGCCGCGCACGTCCTCGGACACGTGGGGATTGACGAGGACGGGCTGGCGGGGCTCGAGTTCGGGATGAACGAGCAGATTCAGGGCCAGCCGGGCAAAGTCCTGCTGGCCACCGACGCGCGCCGTCAGTCATTCCGCTCGAGCGAATACCCGGGCCAGCCGGGGCGCGACGTCGTCCTCACGATAGATTCCACCATCCAGTACATCGCCGAGAAAGCCCTGGCCCAAGCGGTCGGCCGGTGGAACGCCGAAGGTGGCTCGGTGGTCATCCAGGACCCGAAAACGGGCGAAATCCTGGCGATGGCCAACCAGCCGACGTTTGATCCCAACCACTTCAACCGCAGCCGTCCGGAGACGCGCATCAATCGAGCCATCCACTGGGTGTACGAGCCCGGCTCGACGTTCAAGCTGGTGACGGTGGCCGCAGCGCTCGAAGAGAACCTCACTCGGCCGAGTGAAGTCATCTACTGCCAAAAGGGCAGCATCGTGCTGGCCGGTCACCGGATCAACGACCACAAATCGTTTGGCGATCTCACCGTGCGCCAGGTGGTGATGAACTCATCCAACGTCGGCGCCATCAAGCTGGCGTTGCGGCTGGGCGAGGAGCGCCTCTACCGCTACGTGCGGAACTTCGGGTTCGGGACGCCGACCGGCGTGGGCCTGCCTGGGGAGGAGCGAGGCCTGCTCCGGCCGCCCCTCCGCTGGTCCGGTATCACCATCGGGGAGATGGCCATCGGTCACGAAATCGGCGTGACCGCGCTGCAACTGGTTTCGGCCTATTCGGCGATTGCCAACGGCGGAGTGCTGCACCAGCCGCGCATCGTGCGTGAAGTGAGGAATGGTGATCAGCGGACGGCGACCCCTCGCTCCCAAGGCCGCCGCATCCTGAGCAAGGCCACGGCCATCCAGATGCGGAACATTTTCTCCTCTGTGATTGAGGAGGGTTCGGGCAAGCGCGCGCGTCTGGCGGGCTATTCAGCCGCGGGGAAAACGGGCACTGCGCAGAAGGTCGGGGATTCCGGCACTTATTCCAAGTCTCATTTCATGTCTTCTTTTGTGGGCTTCGCTCCCGCCGAGGATCCGGCGGTTACCATTCTGGTGGTCATCGACACTCCGGTGGGAGCGCATCGTGGGTCCGAGGTGGCGGCACCGGTCTTCAGAGCCATCGCAGAGCAGACTCTGGGTTATCTCAACGTGCCGCAAGACAATCCTTCCCGGTGGCTACAGGCAGCTTCGTCCGCACCCGCTGGGCCTCCTCCGGACGATGAGGACGGCTGGGCGGGATTCCCTCCTCTGGTTTCTGAATGGTCAGGAGCTGCCACCTCGCCCCTCCGTAAGGTTTCGCTATCGCGGCCTTCGCTGCGCGAGTTTCGAGAGACGGTCGTCCTCGACGACAGTCCCGGCGTGACCATTCCGAGCTTCTCCGGAATGGGCCTGCGCGAAGTGGCCGAGCAGTGCCAGCGCCTGGGGCTGGAACTGAGTGTGCAAGGCTCCGGACTCGCCGTCGAGCAGGTCCCGTCGGCGCGAACCCGTGTCGCGCCGGGATCGAGCATCTGGGTGCGTTTTGCCCGGTAGGCAAGGCATGGAAACCGACAGGCCGGGTGTAGAGCTATAATGCGAGTGAGAGATGAAACTGGGCGAGGTGCTCGAACGAGTCGCGGTTGTGGCCAATGGAGCCGACCCCGCCACCGAGGTGGCTTCGCTTGCCTGCGACTCCCGCCGCGTCCACCCCGGAACTCTCTTCTTTGCCATCCAGGGCGCGAAAGCTGACGGTCACGCTTTCGTGCCGCAAGCCCTCGAGCGCGGCGCCGTCGCCGTGGTGAGCGAGCGTCCCGCGCCGGAAGGACTCGCCAGCCGCTGGATTCAGGTCTGCAAGATTCGCCGCGCGCTTTCCGAAGCTTCGCGTACTTTTCTCGGACGCCCCGACCACCGCCTCCGCCTCGTCGGAATCACCGGAACCAACGGAAAGACCACCACAGCCTTCATCCTCGAGAGCATTTTTCGGGCGGCGGGAATCCCATCGGGTCTTTTCGGAACTGTTGAATACCGATTCGCCGGGAAGACGGTCATTGCGGGAAACACCACGCCGGAGTCTCTCGACCTGCTGACTTACATGGAGGAACTCGTCCGAGCCGGGGGCCAGGCCGCCGTGCTCGAAGTCTCCTCCCACGCTCTGGCGCAGGAGCGCGTCTGGGGATTTCCGTTTTCGGTGGCGATTTTCACGAACCTGACGCGCGACCACCTCGATTTCCACAAGGACTTTGAGCATTACTTTGCCGCCAAGCGCCGCTTGTTCGAGGGATTGGGCGCCCCGCCGCCGGAACTGGCGGTCTTGAACGCGGATGACCCGTGGGCGCGCAAATTGCTGGATGTCGCCAATCCCCGGCGACTGACCTTCGGCCTCAATTCTGACGCCGAAGTGAAAGCCAAACAGGTTTCGCAAACCCTGGACGGCCTCCACGCCACGCTCGTCACGCCGCAGGGAACGTTCGAAATCGAGTCGCGCCTGGTGGGCCGCGCCAACCTGTCGAATATCCTGGCGGCTTCCGCTGCCGCGCTGGGCATGGGCCTCCCGCACGAGAAAATTCAGGACGGAGTGGCCGCGCTCGCCGCCGTTCCGGGCCGCTTCGAGCGCGTGGACGAAGGCCAGTCATTTCTGGTGGTCGTGGACTACGCCCACACCGACGACGCGCTGCGGAATGTGCTGAAGGCGGCGCGCGAATTGACGAAGAACCGGCTGATGGTCGTTTTCGGCTGCGGGGGCGACCGCGACCGCTCGAAACGGCCGCTGATGGGCGAGGCGGCGGGCTCGCTCGCCGATTTCGTCGTCCTGACTTCGGACAACCCGCGCTCCGAAGATCCGCTGCTCGTCATGAACGACGCGCTGGTGGGCCTCCAGAAGTCGAAAGCCGAGTACGTGGCCGAAGTGGACCGCGAGGCGGCCATCCGCAAGGCGATCGAAATAGCGGGCGACGGGGACGTGGTGGTGATTGCCGGCAAGGGGCATGAGACTCACCAGATTCTGAAGGACCGAACGATTCCCTTTGATGACCGGGAGGTGGCCCGGCGAGTGCTGCGCGAAATGGGTTTTGAGGGAAAGGCTTCTCCCAACGGGCGGCGGAAGAACGGGCGCGCCTAAGCGTGGGCAGACAGAGGTCGTCGGAACAATGAAGATTTCCCTGGAGGAGGTGGCCTCGATTCTGGGCGGAACGGCTCCGGGAATTTACGGCTTTGCGGACGGGGTCTCGATAGACTCCCGCACCCTCCGGCCGGGTGACCTTTTTTTCGCCATTCGCGGCAAGCGGCTGGACGGACACCAGTACGTCAGCGCGGCCTTCGAGCGCGGCGCGGCGGCGGCGGTGGTGGAATCGGGCTTCCGGGGTGCGTCCAGGAGGGCCTTGAGCGGCCCGCTGATTCGCGTCCCCGACACGACCCAGGCGTTACAGAGCCTCGCCCGTGCCATGCGTCGCCGCTGGGGGCGTCCGGTGGTGGGCATCACCGGCAGCACCGGGAAGACGACGACCAAGGAGATGGCGGCGGCAGTGCTGGCGCGAAGGTTTCGTGTCCTGAAGTCTTCGGGCAACCTGAACAACGAGTACGGCGTTCCCTTGACGCTCCTCTCCCTCGAACCCGAGCATGAGATGGCGGTGCTCGAACTGGCCATGTCGGCGCCGGGCGAAATCGGCGCCCTGACGCAACTGGCTGAGCCGCAGGTGGGCGTCGTGACCAACGTGGCTCCGGTCCACCTTCAGTTCTTCGATTCGATCGAAGGGATCGAGCGCGCCAAACGCGAACTTGTGGAGGGTCTTGCGCCGGGTTCGACCGCGATTTTGAACTTCGATGACCGCCGCGTTAGGACGTTCGGGAAAGGGTTTAAGGGCGAGGTTCTGACCTTCGGGTTCGGTGAGGGCGCCGATTTTCGAGCGACAGATGTTGAAGTCCTTCCTGACGCCAGCATGAAATTTCGAGTGAAGGGATCTGAGGTTGATGCCGAGTTTCGGGTGCCGCTTCCCGGACGGCACAGCGTCCAGAACGCACTGGCGGCAATCGCCGTGGGAGTTCGGTTCAAGGTTCCCGCGGAAGAAATGCAGGAGGCTCTTCGGGAATTCAAGACTTTACAGCAGCGCTGTGAAATTCTTACATTGCCGTCAGGCGTCACGCTCGTCAACGACAGCTACAACTCAAACCCCGCGGCCATGGAGACAATGCTGGAGACGCTGGCCGCCTGGCCGGGGGCTCGCCGCCGGATTGTGCTCGCCGGGGAGATGCTCGAGCTGGGTCCGTCGTCGCCGGAGTTTCACCGCGAAGTGGGTCGCAAGTGCGTTCGGAGCGGCGTTGAGTGGCTTGTGGCTGTCCGAGGAGACGCGCGGTACATGCTGGAAGGCGCGCGCGAAGCCGGCCTGCCGGAAGCTCAGTCGCGCTTCCTGGAGACCCCTGAGGAGGCGGCGGAGTTCGTCCGGAAGTTCCTGAAGTCGGGCGACGTGCTGCTCGTGAAGGGTTCGAGAGCGGTGGGGCTTGAAAAGGTGATTCAATTGCTCCGGCAGTTTGAAAACTGAAGGGAGCAGACGCCGGGAAAGCAGAGCTGAACGGGTCGGAATCCATGTTCTATTTCCTCTATCAGTGGTTCGCGGACGATTTCCGCATCCTGAATCTGTTCCGGTACATCACCTTTCGAACAGCCTGCGCCAGCCTGACAGCTCTGTTCCTGGCGCTGGTGCTGGGACCGTGGCTGATCCGGAAGCTGAAGGAATTCCAGATCGGGCAGTTCATCCGCGAGGACGGTCCGGAATCGCATCGCGCCAAGGCGGGAACGCCCACCATGGGCGGTGTGCTCATCAACCTCTGCATCGTTGTCCCGACACTCCTCTGGGCCGATCTGCGGAATCCTTATGTCTGGATCGTGCTGCTCACCACGACCGCCTTCGCGGCCATCGGGTTCTGGGACGACTACCAGAAGATTCGCCGCCGGAACAACCTGGGTTTGACGGCCAAGTCGAAGTTCCTCCTCCAGATCCTGGTGAGCGTCATTTTCGGAGTGGTCCTGGTTTTTCTGGCCGCCCGGACCCTCTACTCGACGACCCTGACCTTTCCTTTCTTCAAGCAGGTTCGGCCGACTTTCCTGATCGAACGCTTTCTGGAGAACATTTGGACTTATCCGCTGGCGTTTCTGCCGTTCCTGCTGTTTGTGGTGCTCGTCCTGGTGGGGTCGTCGAACGCCGTCAACCTGACCGACGGGCTGGACGGGCTGGCCATCGGGTGCGTGGTGATTTCGGCCTCGGCGCTGACCGTGCTGACCTACGTGGTGGGGCACGCCGTGCTCGCCGATTATCTCGACCTCGAGCACCTGCCGCGCGTGGCCGAACTGACCGTCTTTTGCGGCGCGATGGTGGGGGCGAGCCTTGGCTTTCTCTGGTACAACGCTCACCCCGCGGAGATTTTCATGGGTGACGTGGGCTCCCTGGCGCTGGGAGGAGCCATTGCCGCGGTTGCCGTCATCATCAAGCAGCCGCTCCTGCTTCCCTTTATTGGCGGCATCTTCGTCGTCGAGGCGCTCTCGGTCATCCTCCAGGTGGGTTCGTACAAGACCCGGAAGAAACGGATTTTCAAAATGGCCCCGCTTCACCATCACTTTGAGCTGCTGGGGTGGACCGAGTCGAAGATCATCACGCGTTTCTGGATCGCCGCGCTGGTCTTCGCGCTGTTCGCGCTGACGACGCTGAAGTTGAGGTGAGATGTCCGCAGTCCTTGGTCCTTCGCAAAATCGGCCGGCGGTTGGGGATGCAGGGGACAGTGACGCACAGCCCTGGAGACCGAACGTCCCCGGCCCAAGGGACAACGGACGAAGGGCCGGGGACCAGGGAAGTTTTGACATTTGAGATTTCTGCGCATAAAATGCGCAGTAACAACCGATGGCGAGGCCGAAATCATTCCGGAACCCCACGCGCGTGAGCCTGACGCTCAACCGGGAGACGCTCGTTTTCGCCCGGCGGGTGGCGCGTGAGGCGCGGCGGTCACTTTCCGAAGTCATCTCGGAAATCCTGGAAACTCACTTCCGGCGCAACGGCCGCCGGCGCGTGGAGAGGCGCTCGTGAAGAATCTGGAGGGGAAGAAGGTGCTCGTCGTCGGGCTGGCGCGCAGCGGCCGGGCCGCCATTGAGCGCCTGCTGCCCCGCGGCGCGCAACTCACGGTCACCGACCTGAGCCCTCCCGCGGCCCTCGGCGCCGAACTCCGTGACCTGGCGGCGAAGAAGGTCGGTCTCGAAATCGGCATGCATCGGACCGAGACCTTCGAGAACCAGGACCTCATCGTCGTCAGCCCGGGCGTTCCCGCCGATTCGCCCTACCTCCAGGCGGCGCGTGCCAGGAATATTCCGATCGTTCCCGAAATCGAGGTGGCGAGCTGGTTGCTGGCATCGCCGCTGGTGGGCGTCACGGGCTCGAACGGCAAGACCACGACCACGACGCTGATCGGCAAGATGCTGGAATCGTCGCGAATTCCCGCGGCGGTGGCCGGAAACATCGGTGTGCCTCTCATTTCGCTGGTGGATGCCGTTCCTCGCGAGAAAATCATTGTCACGGAGCTGAGCAGCTTTCAGCTCGAAGTCATACGCGACTTCCGGCCGCAGGTGTCGGTGCTCCTCAACATCACGCCGAATCACCTCGACCGGCACGGCACGATGGAAGCCTACGTCGAAGCCAAGGCGCAGGTTTTCCGCAACCAGACGCCGGAGGACCTCGCCGTCCTGAACGCCGACGACCCCGTCGTCCGCAGCCTCGCGCCGCGTATTCGGGCGCGCAAGGTCTATTTCAGCCGGCAGATGGAGTTGCCCGACGGCCTTTTCGTTTCCCGGGGCCGCGTGATTTACCGCGCCGGGAATCTGGAGCGGCCGGTGCTCGAGACGCGCGACGTCAAGCTGCGCGGCGAGTTCAATCTTGAAAATGTTCTGGCGGCCGCCGCCACGGCGTGCGTCCTGGGCGCGGACTTCGCCGCCCTTCGCCGCGCCGTGCAGGAATTCCGCGGGGTCGAACACCGCCTGGAATTCGTCCGCGAAGTCCACGGCGTGGCGTTCTTCAACGACTCGAAAGCGACCAGCGTGGATGCGGCCGCGAAGGCTCTCTCGGCGTTTGAAGGCGGCGTCCACCTGATTCTGGGCGGCAAGGACAAAGGCGCGCCTTACGCGCCGCTGGCGCCCCTTATCGCCCGCCGGGCGCGCGGGCTTTATCTGATCGGCGCAGCGGCCGAACGCATCGCGCGCGAACTTTCCGGCACTGTAGAGATTGTTCCGGCGGGTGACCTCGAAACGGCCGTCCTTGAGGCCTTTTCCCGAGCTGAGGCTGGAGAAACAATTCTGCTTTCGCCCGCCTGCGCGAGTTTCGACCAGTTCGAAAACTTCGAGCACCGCGGGCGGGTTTTCAAGGACGTTGTGGAGCGCATCGCCGCGGAAGTGAGCCGGCTGGAACTCGAACGGATGCACAGCCAGCACCCGTTCGCCCTGCGCAGCGAGCCGCCGGCAGCCGCTATGAATGCGGAAGCTGCCCCGCCGGAGCAAGCCGCAGAAGCAGAGGCGCCGACTCCGCCCGAGCCGGCCCTTTCCGAAGCGGCGGAGGTTGCGGAAGCTCCTTCAAGAGCCGCGCCGGTTGAGGCAGCAGAAACGCTGCCGGAAGCCGCAACGGAAGTGCCGGCTCCTGCGGAAGACGCGAGCGTGCCGCCCTCGACCCCGGCCCAGCCGGCTGGAACGGAATCGGCGGCCGGGGAGGAGCGCGCCGCCGAACCGCGCGAACTTGTTTACGTTTACGAAATCGGGGCCGAAGAGATGCCTCCGGCGGACGAGCAGGTTCTGCTCGCGGGCGAGGATTCCGAGTTGCTTTCGCCTGCCGACCTTCAGCCCACCGAACCGGTCGAGGACGAGGCGATGCCGTTTGAAGTGACGGTGAAATCGGCGGGGGCACGCGGCGGCAATCCGCCCGCCGGCTCGGGGCCCGGCGGGTCGCCATAGGGAATCCGGCAAGGCGACGTCGTTTCAGGAAACCATGGCTCGACAACTCCAATCCGACCGCCTCCTGTTCGGCGCCGTTGTGGTGCTGGTGTTGCTGGGCGCGCTGATGGTGTTCAGCGCCTCGGCCGTGCTCGCCGCCGACCGTTACGGGAGCAGCTATTACTTTCTGGTCCGGCAGGCGGCGTGGGCGGCGATCGGGCTGGCGGCGATGGTCGGCCTGATGCACTTCGACTATCGCAGGCTCGCCCAGCCCACGGTGGCATTTTCGCTGGTCGGATTGCAGCTCGTCCTGCTCGTCGCCGTGCTCTTGGCCGACAGCAGCAACAACGCGCAGCGCTGGCTGCGGCTGGGCCCGGTCAGCTTCCAGCCGTCGGAGTTTTCGAAGCTTGCGCTGGTGGTTTTTCTGGCCTGGTTCCTCAAGCTCCGCCACAACGGCGTGAACGACGTCCGGCACACGCTCGCGCCCATCGCCCTCATCACCGGCCTGACCGTGGCGCTGATCGTCAAGGAGCCCGACCTCGGCACCGCGGTGGTCATCCTTCTGATCGTCTCCGCAATGCTGTTTGCCGCCGGAATGCGCCTGCGCTATTTCGCCTACGGCGCAATGGCCACCGCGCCGCTGCTTTACCTCCTGGTTTTCCATGTCGGATACCGCTACAACCGCATCCTGGCTTTTCTCGACCCGTATTCGGACCCGCTGGGGAAAGGCTTCCAGATTCTTCAGTCGTTCATTGCGGTGGGGACCGGCGGGATCAACGGCGTCGGCCTGATGGAGGGAAAGCAGAAACTCTTTTATCTGCCCGAGCCGCACACGGACTTCATCTTCGCGGTCATCGGAGAAGAGCTCGGCATGATCGGCACGGCGATGGTGCTGGCGCTGTTCGGCCTCATCCTCTGGCGGGGATTGCGCGCCGCGCTGGGGGCGCCGGACGAGTTCGGCCGCCTGCTGGCGCTCGGACTGACGGTGATGGTGGTCGGCCAGGCGCTGGTCAACATGAGCGTCGTGCTGGGGCTGATGCCGACGAAGGGAATTCCGCTGCCGCTGGTGAGCTACGGCGGCTCGTCGCTGCTGATGAGCCTGCTGGCGGCGGGCGTTCTGCTCAATATCTCGCAGCACTCGAGCTAAGGTGAACTGTGCCGGCGGAGGCGAAAGTCGCGGAGCAGCGGGCGAGCGAGCCGCATCAGGCCGCGGGAGCCGAGCGCCGCGCGCGAGAAGCTGTTCGCCGCGTTCTGATGATTGCCGGCGGCACCGGCGGCCACATCTTTCCGATGCTCACGGTCGCGGAAGAGCTCGAGCGGCGCGGCGCGAACGCCTCCCGCGATTACGAGATTCTTTTCCTGGGCACCGGCCGGCCGCTCGAATCGAGACTGATTCCCGCGGCCGGCTTCCCGCTGCGGACCGTTTCGGCGGCGGGATTGAAAGGCCTGGGCGCGCGCCGGCTGCTCCGAAACCTTCTGGTCCTGCCGAAGAGCGCGGTTGAGACGGCCCTGCTGCTGGCGGAATTTCGCCCCGACGTCGTGGTGGGCGCGGGGAGTTACGTGGCCGGGCCGGCGCTGCTGGAAGCGGCGATGCGCGATATTCCGACGGTGCTGGTCGAGCCGAACGCCGTACCGGGATTCACGAACCGCATCCTGGCGCCCGTGGTGCGCGTGGCGGCCGTGGCGTTCGAGGAAGCGGCGCGCTTCTACGGCGCGAAGGCGGTCGTCACCGGCCAGCCGGTGCGCAAACGGTTCTTTGAAGTTTCGCCCAGGACGCACGAGCCGCCCTTCACGGTGCTCATCATCGGGGGCAGTCAGGGCTCGGCGGCCATCAACTCGGCCGTGATGGCGATGCTTGCGGAGCTTGGCGATGACGCGCGACGGCTCACTTTCATTCACCAGACCGGCGAACGCGACTATAATGCGGTAAGGGACGCTGTCCGCAACCTGGGGATCGCCGCTGAAGTCTTCCCGTTCATTGAGGACGTTCCTGCGGCGCTCGAACGCGCCGACTTGGTGGTCTCCCGCGCGGGCGCGACGGCGGTGGCGGAGCTGGCGGCGGCGGGCCGGGCCTCGCTGCTCATTCCGTTTCCGGCCGCTGCCGACCATCACCAGCTCGCCAACGCGCGCGCCTTCGAGCGCGCCGGGGCGGCGAGGGTGATCGAACAGCCGGCGCTGACGTCGCAGAGACTCCTGGCGGGGATTCGCAGTCTGCTGGACAGCTCGGATCGGCTCGTGGAGATGGAACAGAAGGCGCGGGCGCTCGCGCGACCTGACGCGGCCGGGCGCATCGCGGACATCATAGAGAAATTAATCATGGGCCCTCGGAATTCGCGGAGAGACGCTGGAGCTGATGGCTGAGAGCTGACAGCTGAAGTCTCGAGAAACGAATGCTGGGTAAGATTCGCAAAATCCATTTCGTCGGCATCGGCGGCATCGGAATGAGCGGCATCGCCGAAGTGCTGGTGAACCTCGGTTTCACGGTGAGCGGCTCGGACCTGAAAGAATCGCCGGTCACGGAACGGCTCGCGCGGCTGGGCGCGAAGATTTCAATCGGCCACGCGGCGGCGCACGTGAACGACGCTCAGGTGGTTGTCGTGTCCTCCGCGGTCTCGCGCGACAACCCGGAAGTGGCGGCGGCCGAGGCGCGCCAGATTCCCGTGATCCCGCGCGCCGAGATGCTGGCCGAGCTGATGCGCTTGAAGTTTTCGGTGGCCGTTGCCGGCGCGCACGGCAAAACCACCGTCACTTCGATGATTGCCGTGATGCTGGCCGAAGCGGGGCTCGACCCGACAGCCGTCATCGGCGGCCGGCTCGACGCCTTCGGCTCGAGTGCCCGTCTCGGGAAAAGCGAACTGATGGTGGTGGAGGCGGACGAAAGCGACCGCTCGTTTCTCTATCTGATTCCTTCCCTCGCCGTCGTCACCAACATTGACCGGGAGCACCTGGACCACTACCGCGACCTCGAAGAGATCACCTCGGCGTTCATCGCGTTCATGAACCGCGTGCCCTTCTACGGCGCCGTCATCGCCTGCGTGGACGCGCCGTGGGGCGAACGGTTTCGAGCCCTTCAGCCGCAACTCCGGCGGCGGGTGGTGACTTACGGGCTCGAGCCGGTCGCCGACCTGACGGCGCAGCGCGTGGAACTCTCCTCGACGGGCTCGACGTTCGAAGCGCGGTATCAGGGGCGCGGGCTCGGGCGCTTCGAGGTTTCGATTGCCGGCCGTCACAACGTGCAGAATGCGCTGGCGGCGGTGGCGGTGGGCCTCGAGCTGGAACTGACCGCCGAGCAGATCCGTTCCGGCCTGCGCCATTTCCGCGGAGTGGACCGGAGGTTTCAGATCAAGGCGGAGTTGAACGGCGTGACCATCGCGGACGATTACGGCCACCACCCGGCGGAAATCCGCGCCGTACTGGAAACCGCGAAGCTGCGCGGCGCGCGGCGCATCTGGGCGGTGTTCCAGCCGCACCGTTACACGCGCACGCAGTTCCTGATGGACGACTTCGCGCGCTGCTTCGACGGCTGCCAGCGCGTGGACGTGCTCGAAATCTATCCGGCGAGCGAGAAGCCGATTCCGGGAGTGACCTCGGCGCGACTGGTCGAACGGATGCGCGAACTCGGCTTTGATTGCGCGCGGCACGCGCCCTCGGAAAGCAGGCTGATTGAAGAGTTGCTCGAACTGGCCGAATCCGGCGACCTGGTGCTCACCATCGGTGCCGGCAACGTGTGGAAAGTCGGGGAAGCGCTGGCGGAGGCGCTGCGCGCCCGCGCCGCCGCGCGGGGAGCAGTGAAAGCCTGATGTCCATCCTGGCCCGCGACCCCGAGATCGCCAAACAGATCGCCGCGCTGGGGGCCGAGTGGCGGCCCGCGGTGCCGCTGGCGGAGCACACGTCGCTCGCGGTCGGCGGCCCGGCGGATTTGGTGCGCGTCCGCGACCTCCAGCGCCTGCCGGAACTCGTGGCGTTTTTGAACGAACGCGGCGCCACGTGGCGCCTGCTCGGCGGCGGTTCGAACCTGCTGGTCGTGGACGAAGGTTTGGAGGACGTGCTGATCCAGCTCGGGCGCGAGACGGGCCGCGTGGTTTTCGAGGGGAATCGCGTGGAAGTGCCGGCCGCGGCGAATCTGGGCACCATCGTCATGGAATGCGCCAAGCGGAATCTGGGCGGCATGGAGGGCCTGATCGGCGTGCCGGGCACCGTGGGCGGCGCCCTGCGCATGAACGCCGGCGCTTACGGCACGGAGATCGGCCCGCTCGTGCGCCGGCTCACGGTGTTTCGCGGCTCGACCGGGCGCGTCGAAAAGCTTTCCACCGAACAGGTCCGGTTCGAGTATCGTCACACGAGCTTCGCGCCCGATGACGTAATGCTCTCCGTCACGCTGGAACTCATCGAAAGACCGTTCGAGGAGATCCTCGCGCAGGTCCGTCAGTTCAATCTGAAGCGGCGCGCCTCGCAGCCCATTAACGAGGCCAGCGCGGGGTGCATCTTCAAGAACCCGCCCGGGCTTTCGGCGGGAAAGATGATTGACGAACTCGGGCTGAAGGGCGCGCGCGTGGGCGGCGCCGTCGTCTCCGAGAGGCACGCCAATTTCATCGTCAACCGCCATCAGGGAACCGCGTCCGATATCTTCAAGCTGATGGACCTGATTCGCGAGCGCGTGCGGAAAGGTTACGGAGTCGAACTGGACGAGGAAGTGATTGTCTGGCGGAATTAGCGCCAGAGCCGTTGCGGGCAGGAAGCGTCCGGAGGCGGAAGTTGCAGGTCGAAAGTGGAGAGATGGAAAGACGGCTTCGGTTTTCAGCTATGAACTTTCTGCGGCTGAATTGAGTTTGCGAGCGCGATGCACGACGACGAACCGGAAATCCAGGATGACCTCGACGGCGAAGAGGAGTCACCCTACCGCCGGCGGGCGAAAGCTGTCTCCGTGCGGAAAGGACGCTGGGGCGGCGCGCGGCGCCTGCTGCGTTGGGGCGGGCTGGCACTGCTGGTGTTGATTCCCGCCGGATATGGGGCCTACCGGCTGGCCCACTACGCGTTGACGTCGGACCGGTTCACGCTCTCATCGCCCGATGATGTGATCGTGCGCGGAAACCATTTTGTCTCGCGCGGCGAGGTGCTGAACGTTCTCGGCATCACGCGGGGCGGCCAGGTGCACGCGCGCTTCAACACGTTCCGGATGCCGCTGGACGAAAAGCGCCGCCAGGTCGAATCGATTCCCTGGGTGAAGACGGCGGCGCTGGCGCGAGGCTTTCCGCACCAACTGGTGATCGAGATTGTCGAGCGCACGCCCATCGCCTTTGTGAACGTCGAGGGGAGCGTCAAGCTGATGGACGAAGACGGCGTGATCCTCGAGCGTCCGGAGCAGGGCGAATTCAACTTTCCCGTGCTCACGGGCCTGGACCGCGGCGGGGGGCTCGAAGAGCGGCGCGCGCGCCTGGCCGTTTACGCGCAGTTTGCGCGCGAACTCGGCGAAGCCGCGCCCGCTTCCGGCTGGGTGGTTTCCGAAGTGGACCTCGGGGACCCCGACAATCTGAAGGCCATTCTGGTCCGCCGGCGCGAATCCATCCTCGTGCACTTCGGCCACGGAGATTTCCGCGAGCGCTTCGAAAATTTCCTGTCACTGTTGCCGGAAGTGCGCAAAGCTCACGCGCGCATTGATTCCATGGACCTCCGCTATCGCAATCAGGTGGTCGTCAATCCGCAGGACAGCTCGCCGCGCGACGCGGCGCGCGCCGGAGGCGGGCCGCAACCCTGAACCTCATGTCGCGGAAGGACCGATACATTTTCGGGCTCGATCTGGGCACCACCAAGACGGCCGCGCTCATCTGCCAGCGCGACGAAGAGCGGCGCCTGGAAGTGGTGGGGAGGGGCGTCGCGGAATCGCGCGGCTGGCGCAAAGGCGTGATCGTCAACCTCGACGCGGCGGTGCTCTCGATTAAGAAAGCCGTTGAAGCCGCCGAGGCCGAGGCCAAGGTGCCGTTCGAGTCGGCCTACGTGGGCGTCGGTGGACCGCATGTGCGTGGCGTCAACTCGCGCGGCGCCATGACGCTCGGCCCGGAGAGCCGCGAAGTGACGGTGGAAGACAAGCTGCGGGCTTTTCAAACCGCGCGCGGCATCTCGCTGCCGCCGGACCGCGAGCTGATTGACGCGCTCCGGCAGGAATATCTGCTCGACGCGCAGAACGGCATCCGCGACCCGCTCGGCATGACGGGAAGGCATCTGGAGGTCAACGTCCACCTCATCACCGCCTCGACGACGGCGTGGCAGAACGTCATCACGGCTGTTAACCGCGCGGGGATCAAGGTGCCCGACGGCGGCACGATTTTCGAGCCTCTGGCCGCGGCCTGGGCGTGCCTCACCGAAGATGAGCGCGAACTCGGCGTGGCCCTGCTCGATATCGGCGGCGGCTCGTCGGAACTGGTGGTGTTCCACCAGGGCGCGGTGCGGCTGAGCGCCGTCATCCCGATCGGCGGGGAGCATTTCACGAACGACATCGCCGTCGGCCTGCGGACGCCCATTCCCGAGGCGGAAAAGCTGAAACGCTCGTGGGGCGACCGCGATCCCGCGCGCCCCGCGGCGGAGATGATCGAAACGCCCAGCGTCGGCGACCGGCCCTCCCGCGTGGTCAGCTACGCGATGCTGAGCGAAATCATCGAGCCGCGCGCCACGGAGCTGATCGAGCTCTTCCAGGCGGAACTGGTGCGCTCCGGATTGGACAAACAGCTCGGCGCCGGAGTCGTGCTGGTGGGCGGCGGGGCCAGGCTCGGCGGGCTGACGGCGCTCGCCGAGAACATGCTCGGCCTCTCCGTCCGGGTCGGCCGCCCGGGCGGCGTCGCCAAGATGAGCGAAGCGATGTACGACCCGTCCTATGCCACGCTGGTCGGGCTGGTTTCGCTCGGCCACCGCCGCGCGACCCTGCGCGAGCAGCGCGCGGGGGGCTGGGCCGGAAGATTCTGGAGCGTGTTGAAGGGCAAAGAAGCGTAGCCGGGAACAGGGAATAGGGAATTGGGAACAGGTCAGCGCCGGTGAGTGCTGCGATGGCCGGCGATGGCCCTTGACTTTGAACTCTGAACTCTCGACGCTTGACATCGAACGTCCTCGGAGAGGAGCACCGAATGAGCACTGACGGAAACGGCGCGGACCTGAGGGTGGATTTTTCCGACGACCTGCGTCACGGCGCGAAGATCAAGGTCATCGGCGTGGGCGGCGGCGGCGGCAACGCCGTCAACCGGATGATCGCGGCCAAGCTCGAAGGGGTCGAGTTCCTGGTGGCGAACACGGACGTCCAGGCGCTTCAGGCTTCGCACGCGCCGGTCAAAATCCAGCTCGGCGCGAAGCTGACCAAGGGGCTGGGCGCGGGCGCGAATCCCGAAATCGGCCGGCGCGCCGCGCTCGAAGATACGGACAAGATCATTGACGCGCTGGAAGGAGCGGACATGGTCTTCGTCACGTCGGGTCTGGGCGGCGGAACGGGCACGGGCGGTGCGCCGATTATCGCCGCGCTGGCGCGCGAACTCGGAGCCCTCACCGTGGCCGTGGTCACCAAGCCGTTCGCGTTCGAAGGCAAGCGCCGCATGATGCAGGCCGAGCAGGGGCTGGGCGAATTGAGCGAGGCTGTCGATACCGTAATCTGCATTCCCAACGAACGCCTGCTTCAGTTCGTTGAAAAAGGAACGAGCTTCTTCGAAGCGTTCCGCATCGCCGACGACATCCTGCGCCAGGGCGTGCAGGGCATCTCCGATATCATCACCATCACCGGGATCATCAACCGCGACTTCGCCGACATCAAAACGATTATGGAAGGGATGGGCTACGCGGTGATGGGCACGGCGGAGGCGAGCGGTGAAAACCGCGCCGTCGAGGCCGTCAACAAGGCCATCGCCAGCCCGCTGCTCGAAGACGCCTCGATCAACGGCGCGCAGGGCGTGCTCCTGAACATTACGGGTTCGACCAAGCTGACCCTGCACGAGGTCCACGAAGCGTCGAGCATCGTGCAGCAGGCCGCCGCCGAGAACGCCAACATCATCTTCGGCGCCGTCCACAATGAGACGATGAAGGACGCGGTGCGCGTCACGGTGATTGCCACCGGCATCAAGCCGGACCGGCTGGGCATGCGGCCGCGCGTCGGTCCCGCGCCGGGCGTCCGCTCGGTTCAGCAGACGGTGAAAAACCTGATGATGAAGAAGGAAAAGCTCCCCATCGAAACCGCGGCGCCGAAGGTGACGACGGAGATTCCGCAGGACGACCTCGATGTGCCGGCCTTCATCCGGCGGCGCAAACCGGAAATCAAGTAGGGGAAGATCCGGTTCGGGGTTCGAGGGCGCGCTGGCTTCGAACCGGCTTATTGCGGTTCCGGGGGAAGGGGCGCCATGGGCTGAAGGCGCAGGTTGGCGCAAACCTGCCTGAGCAGGCTCTCTGCGTCCTCATCGAGCGGCGCGAACTTCACTCCCACGCGCCCTTGCGCGCTCTTCCAGACCACTTCGCCTTCCAGGCGCAGCGGCCGGCTCTGCCATTCGGTTTCGACCGCACACTTCGCGCTGGCGGACGGGAGCTCCAAACCTTCCAGACAACCGCCCAGGACGGAGAGGGTGACGAGGGTCACGCCCGATGTCGCTCCCGTCGCGAGGTCCACGATGCGGGCGTACAGCTCGCTCACGTATCGCGGGACGCGGCGACGCTCGCGCTCGCGAACCGGCGGCGGTGCAGTCGTCGCGGCGACGGCCGGGGCGTGGCCGGACTCCGCCTGATGCGGGCCTGAGCTGCTGTCGGAAGGGGGAGCGGCGACGGGCTCAACCTTCATTGAAGACATCAGTGCCCGCGTTCGCAGCGACTCGCACAGGTCGGTCAAGTGCCGCGCGGTCTCCTTGTCGGGAGAAAGAAATTTCAAGCCGGTCCTTCCCCGGCCATCGTTCGAGACGACCCGGGCCTCCACTCCGATCTGACCTCCGCGCCAGCCCAGGTAGAGTTCGCACTTCTCACCGGCGCCCGGAATGATCGGGCCTTCAACCGCGCAGCCCAGCTTGCTGAGGACCGGCACCACGACCTTCGTGCCCACACCCCCGCCCGCCGGGTGCAGCATGCCCGCCATCTCGAAGGGGTATCGAGGAGCTTTTCGACGTTCCCGCATTCAGGGCGAGTTTAGACGCCCCGTCGGCGGAAGGCAAGCCGCAACCGGGGCATGCGGCGGCACTGCAGGATTCCCCTCGGTGCCGGAGAAGCTCTATAATGACCGTCCATTGAGCGCGCTCGCCGATGACGACGTCCCAAGCGACAATCCGCGCGGCATACGCCGAGTGCCGGCGTCTGGCGCGCCGCCACTACGAGAATTTTCCTGTCGCCTCGTATCTGGTTCCGCGCGACCGGCGCGACGCGCTGGCGGCCCTCTACGCCTTCGCGCGTTCCGCCGACGACGTGGCCGACGAGCCGGGCGTCGAAAATCGTTCGGAGAAACTCGCCGCCTGGCGCGCGCAGCTGCGCGATTGTTACGACGGCCGCGCCGAACACCCCGTGTTTTTGGCGCTTCACGACGCCGCCTCGCGCTTCCGCCTTTCCGAGCGGCATTTCCACGACCTGCTCACAGCCTTCGAGCAGGACGTCCGCCAGAACCGTCACGCGGATTTTGAATCGCTCCTCGCCTATTGCCGCTGCTCGGCGAATCCGGTGGGGCGGCTGGTGCTTGAGCTTTTCGACCATCGCGAGGCCGCGCTGTTCGAGCTCTCCGACTGCATCTGCACGGCGCTTCAACTCGCCAATTTCTGGCAGGACGTGGCCGTGGACCTCGCGCGCGACCGCGTCTATCTTCCCGCGCAGGACCTTGCGCGCTTTGACCTTTCGATTGAGGACCTGCTCGGGTTCGCGGCTTCGCGCGCGCCGGTCAACGATGAGCGGTGGCGCGGCCTGATGACCTTCCAGGTCGCGCGCACGCGTGACATTTTCGAGCAGGGGCGCGCGCTGCCGGAAAACGTCCGGCCCGGACTGCGACGCCAGTTGCGCCTGACGTGGCTGGGTGGAATGGCGATTCTCGATCGCATCGAGCGCGCCGGATACGACGTCTTCCAGCGGCGGCCCTCGCTGAACTCCATGGATTTTCTGCGCCTCTATCTGCGGGCGCGGCGGGGTCCGCTCGCGGCCCATCCTGAAGTTCGCACGGCCCGGCACGTGACGGCGGTTCGATGAGGAATTCTGTTGTGCGAAGGCAGCGCCTGACCAACGCCCGCGAAACCAACTTTTATTACTCGTTCATCTTTCTCCCCGCGGAGAAGCGCCGCGCCATCGAAGCTGTTTATGCCTTCGCGCGGCGCGGCGACGACCTGGCGGACGGCGCGAACGGGGCGGAGACCGCGCGGCGCGAATTGGACCTCTATCGGGCGGCGCTCGACGAGTGTTACAACGGCAGCGCCCGAACGCCCGAACTCGTTGCGCTGAGCGAGGCGGTCGCGCGTTTCAAGATTCCGCGCCAGCCTTTCGAAGATCTCATCCTGGGCTTCGAAATGGATCTGGCCCACACGGGCTACCGGACGTATGAGGAGCTCTCGCTTTACTGCTATCGCGTCGCTTCGACGATCGGACTGATCGCGATCGAAATCTTCGGCTACCGGAATCCCAGCGCGCGCGACTACGCCGTCCACCTCGGCACGGCGCTGCAACTCGTCAACATTCTGCGCGACCTGGAAAGCGACGGTCGGCGCGGGCGGCTTTATCTGCCGCTCGAAGATCTGGAGCGCTACGGCGTGCGCCGCGACGAAGTGATGAGCGGCCGCTATTCGGATTCCTTCGCGGAGCTGATGCGCTTCGAGTGCGACCGCGCGCGGGAGTGCTTCCGGCGCGCCCGCCAGGCGCTTGCCCCGGAAGATCGCGGTTCGATGGTCGCTGCCGAAATCATGGCGGCGATTTACTGGCGCCTGCTGCGCCGCATCGAGGAGCGGCGCTACAACGTGTTCGGCGAGCGCGTGCGCCTTTCGCGGCCCCGAAAGTTGTGGACGGCGTTTTCGGTTTATCTGGGGGCGGAATGGCAAAGGTGAAAGTGAAAATT
>CAZKXX010000018.1:0-14585 GCA_964556705.1 uncultured Acidobacteriota bacterium | reverse complement strand
CGATTCTGAACTCCGGTGGCCTGGATGCAGGACGACATCTTGGTCGTCGGTGGCGGCTTTGCGGGTCTTGCGGCGGGCGTTGAGCTGGCGCGCGCGGGCCGCCGCGTGCGCCTGCTCGAGCGCAACCCGCACCTGGGCGGGCGCGCCCGCTCGTTCCGGGAAGCGACGACCGGGTCGTTGGTGGATAACGGCCAGCACATCCTGATGGGCGCGTATCAGGAGACGATCCGTTTTCTCGAAACGATTGGAACGCTCGACCGCATCCGATTCCAGCCGTCGCTCGAAGTCCATTTCATCGAACGCGGGCGCGGCGTGACGCGGCTGCGCTGCCCGTCGCTCGCCGCGCCGTGGCACCTGCTCGCGGGCGTCGTGCGCTCGGACAGCTTCACATGGCGCGAGAAGCTGGAAATCGCGCGACTCGGGCGCGCGCTCAAACCGGGAGTTGCAGCGCGGGATGGCACGGAGGGCCTGACGGTTGAAGACTGGCTCGCGCGCCTCGGCCAGTCCGAAAGCCTGAGACGAAACTTCTGGGACCTGTTCTCGATTGCGGCGATGAACGAAGACCCTCGCCGCGCTTCGGCGGCGCTCTTCCGGCGCGTTCTCGAACTGGCGCTTTTCAACTCGCCGGAGTTTTCACGCATCGGCGTCCCCCGCGCCGGCCTGTCGGAGTGTTACACGGCGGCGGCGGCAGCGTACATCGAACAGCGCGGGGGAGGCGTCGAGCGGGGGCGCGCTGTTTCATCCCTCGCCCTCAGCGACGGTGTCTGCCGCGGCGTGACTTTTGCGGACGGCGAAACGCTCGAAGCCGATTCCGTGATCAGCGCCGTCCCCTGGTTTGACTTCGTCCGCCTGTTGCCGGAGGATCTGCTGAATTCGGAGGCGTTCTTCTCGAACATCCGAAAACTTCGTCCTGCGCCCATCATCTCGATCAATCTGTGGCTCGACCGTTCGATCACCGATCTCGAGTTCGTCGGCCTGCGCGGCACCACCGTGCAGTGGCTCTTCAATCGCGCGCGGGTTTGGGAGGGCGGGGAAAACCTGATCTCGCTCGTCCTGAGCGGCGCGCACGAGCATATCGAGAAGTCGAAAGAAGAACTCGTCGCGATTGCGCTCGCCGACCTCCGCGGACTCTTTCCGGCGGCGCGCGAGGCCGTCGTTCGGCACTCGCAGGTCATCAAGGAACGCTTCGCGACTTTTTCGCCCGCGCCGGACACCAAGCGTCTGCGGCCGCCGACGCAGACTTCGGTGCGAGGCCTTTACCTTGCCGGCGACTGGACCGCGACCGGCCTTCCCGCCACGATCGAAGGCGCGGTGAAGAGCGGGCGCGCCGCGGCCGAGGCTGTGCTTCGGTTGAACTGAATCCTACACCGGCGTTCTGGCCGCCACCGCCACCCGCCGGTTTTCGTAGAGCGGAAATTTCTCCGTCAGCGCCTCCACTTCGCCGCGCACGCGTTTCTGCACCGACTCGTCCTCGAGATTCTTCAGCACCTCGGCGACCCAACGCCCGATGCGTTCCATCTCCGGCTCTTTCATGCCGCGCGTGGTGACGGCCGGCGTGCCCACGCGAATGCCGCTCGCGGTCATGGGCGGGTTCTGATCGAAGGGGATAGCGTTCTTGTTGACGGTGATGCCCGCGCGTTCAAGCGCCTGCTCGGCCTGCTTGCCGGTCACGCCGCGCGAGAAGACGTCCACGAGCATCAGGTGCGTGTCCGTTCCGCCGCTGACGATGCGGAAGCCTTCCGCGGCGAGCGTTTCGGCGAGCGTCTTCGCGTTCGCGACGATCTGCCGCTGGTATTCCTTGAACTCCGGCTGCAAGGCTTCCTGGAAGCAGACGGCCTTGGCGGCGATGACGTGCATCAGCGGCCCGCCCTGAATGCCGGGGAAGACGAGCTTGTCGAGTTCTTTGGCAAACTGCGCTTTGCAGAAGACCGCGCCGCCGCGCGGCCCGCGCAGCGTCTTGTGCGTGGTGGTCGTGACGAAATCGGCGTGCGGAAAGGGGCTGGGATGGAGCCCCGCAGCGATGAGCCCGGCGATGTGGGCGATATCCACCATGAGCAGCGCGCCGGCTTTTTTTGCGATGGCGGCGAAACGCTCGAAATCGAGCGTGCGCGGATAGGCGCTGGCGCCGGCGACGATCAGCTTCGGCCGGTGCTCGAGCGCGAGCTTTTCGAGCTCTTCGTAATCGATCGTCTCCGTGTCTTTGCGCACGCCGTAGGAAACGATTTTGTACATCCGTCCTGAGAAATTGAGCGGGTGGCCGTGCGTCAGGTGGCCGCCGTGCGCGAGGCTCATGCCGAGCACGGTGTCGCCGGGTTTAAGCACGGTCATATAGACGGCCGTATTGGCCTGGCTGCCGGAATGGGCCTGAACGTTTGCGTGCTCGGCGCCGAAGAGCTTTTTCGCGCGCTCGATGGCCAGCGACTCGGCGATGTCCACGAACTCGCAGCCGCCGTAATATCGCTTGCCGGGAAGGCCCTCGGCGTATTTGTTGGTCATCACCGAGCCAAGCGCCTGGAGCACCGCCTCGCTGACAAAATTCTCGGAAGCGATCAGCTCGAGCGTGCGCGACTGGCGGTCCACTTCGAGGTCCAGCGCGCGGGCAACTTCGGGATCAACGTCCGCCAGCGGACGGAGCCGGGCGGGGAGGGAAGGGCTCATGCTTTTTTCTCCGGTCGGGAATTTTCGAGGGCGACGATTTTCTTCACGCGCCGCTCGTGGCGGCCGCCCTCGAAGGGCGTTTCCAGCCACGTGTCAATGATCTTGCGCGCCGTGGCGATGTCAGCCAGGCGCCCGCCGAGCGCCAGCACGTTGGCGTTGTTGTGGCGGCGCGCGAAGAAGGCCGAGAGCGTGTCATTGCAGTTGGCGGCGCGCACGCCCGGCAGTTTGTTGGCGCTCATCGCCATGCCGATGCCCGTGCCGCAGACCAGCACGCCGAAGTCGGCTTCCTGGCGACTCACGCGGTGCGCCACCTTCTCGGCAAAGTCGGGATAGTCCACGGACTCTTCGGAGGTCGCGCCGAAGTCTTCGACGTCAACGCCCTTCGACCGCAGGTATTCGCGCACCTGATCCTTGAGCCGGAAGCCGGCGTGATCGGCGCCCAGGGCGATTTTCAGTTTTTTCGCCATGCGGGGGACCTCGCCATTTCATTTAACCACAAAACGCGGGCCGTGACATGCCCTCCGCCGCGCGGGCGCCGCGAAGGACTTGCCGCAAGATTGCCGCTTTGACATTCGGCGTGCGAGTGCGTAGTCTTCGGGACTTGCTGCCTGCGAGTCTGTGCCCATGGGAATTCTCGAGAGCATCTTCTTTCGCGGCTGGCCGAGACCGCTGGAAGAGTTCGGACCGCCGGACCTTGACCTCGATCTCAATTCGGGCGCGCTGGGGAGTTTCCACATCAACGATTCCACGGAGAATCTGAAGCGGCGGCTGGGGCCGCCGATCAGTTGGAACAACTGGCGACGGTTCGGCGAGTGGCACTACCCCCAACTCGGGTTGCTGGTCAACACCGACCGCGGCGCGATCAATGAAATGCTCGTCGTCGTGCGCAACCCGCGCGAGTGGACCATGTATCCCGGATGGCGGCGAAACGGTCGCGCATGGACCGAGATGCTGCGCTTTCCCGACGGGTTTAAGCTCGGCGGGCTCGAAGCGCGCCCGGAGCACTTCCTCGACCACGCCGGAAAGCCCGGCGACCGCGATGAGGACGAATTCCAAATCACGCTTTATTATGCAAGCGGCGGGTTCGGCTACGAGGCCGATTTCCTTCCCAGCGGGGAACTGACCTCCGTGCAAGTGTACAGCCTGAGGGACTGACCGCTTGTACTCCTGAGACCAGTGTTCTCGGAACTCCCGAGCGGCCCACCGCTTTCCTTGACAATCACCGCGCATATCCACAAGAATTGCTGGTTTGTTTGTTGTGGGTTGTGGATTGTTAGTGATTTATTGCTGGTTGTTACCGCCGCGGGTTTTGCGCCAGCCGGCGGGCGGCAACCGGAGACCAACGGCCCGCCACCCACAACCAACAACGAACACGCGACAACTAACAACCAACCACGGACGGTCATCTCATGCGCTGGAGCCAGGCTTTCATTCCCACGTTGCGCGAAGAGCCGGCGGAAGCCGAAGCGCCGAGCCATCGGCTGCTGCTGCGCGCCGGATACGTCCGCCAGGTCTCCGCGGGCCTTTACGCGCACCTGTTTCTGGCCCGGCGTTCGCTGCTGAAGATCGCCCAGATCATCCGCGAGGAGATGGACCGCATCGGCGGGCAGGAATTCTATCTGCCGGCGCTGAACCCCGCCGAGTTGTGGCAGGAGACGGGCCGCTGGCAGACGGCCGACGTGATGTTCCGCCTGAAGGACCGCACGGGGCACGACCTGTGTCTGGGGATGACGCACGAAGAGGAGATGACGAACATCGCGCGGGGCGAACTGCGGTCTTACCGGCAACTGCCGCAGATCTGGTATCAGATCCAGGAAAAATTCCGCGACGAGCCGCGTCCCAAGGCCGGGCTCCTCCGCCTGCGCCAGTTTCTGATGAAGGACTCCTACACCTTCGACCTCGACGAGGCCGGGCTCGATGTGAGCTACGAGAAGCACGTCAGCGCCTACAAGAGGATCTTCGAACGTTGCGGCCTGAAGTTCCTGCACGTCGAAGCCTACTCGGGAATGATGGGCGGCAAGGTCTCGAGCGAATTCACGGCGCCGGGCGATTCGGGCGAGGACTGGATCGCGCACTGCGAGTGCGGTTACGGCGCGAACCTCGAGAAAGCCGAATCGCGGCCGACGCCGGTGGACGACCCTCCCGGCGACGCCGCGCCGGAACCCTTCCCGACTCCGGGCCAGAAGACGATTGACGACCTCGTGAAATTCACGGGGGAGAGCGGGGCGCGGTTCATCAAGACGCTGGTCTTCATTGTGGAGAGCCAGCCGGTCATCATCCTGCTGCGCGGCGACCACGAATTGAGCGAGACGAAACTGGCGACGGCGCTCGCGACGGGAACGTTCCGCCCCGCGACGGAAGAGGAAGCATTCAAAGTCCACGGCGCGCACCTGGGCTCGCTCGGGCCGGTGGGCGTGAAAGGCGTGCGCATCCTGGCGGACCGGGCGCTGGAGGGCCGCCGCGACATGATCACCGGGGCGAACCGCGACGATTTCCACCTGCGCCACGTAACGCCCGGGCGCGACTTTCAGGCGACATACTCCGACGTCCGGGCGGTGCAGCCCGGCGACCTGTGCATCCGTTGCGGAAAATCCCTGCGACTGACCAAGGGCATCGAACTGGGCCACGTCTTCAAGCTCGGCACGCGCTATTCGGAGGCGATGCACGCCACGGTGCTCGACGCGAACGGGAAAGAGGTGCCGCTGGTGATGGGCTCTTACGGCATCGGGCTGGAACGCATCCTGAGCGCGGCGGCCGAACAGAACCACGACGACGACGGGCTGTTCCTGCCGCTTCCCGTGGCGCCCTTCGAGGTCATCCTGACGGCGGCCAACATGGACGAGGAATCGGTCCGTTCGGCGGCCGAGAAACTCTACGAAGAGATGAAGCAGTCGGGCGTGGACGTGCTCTACGACGACCGCGCGGAGCGCCCGGGCGTGAAGTTCAAGGACGCCGACCTCATCGGAGTCCCTTTCCGCGTCACGGTGGGGAAGAAGAAGGTGGCGGCGGGGCTGGCGGAAGTCTTCGAGCGCTCGACAAAGCGGGTGCGCGATGTTAAGCTGGACTCGGTTGTTCGCGTCCTGAGGGACGAATGCCTGCGCCACGACCGGTGAATTCTCACTTTTGCGGAGGCACGCGATGATGGGGCGTTCGGACCGGGGCCAGGGAAAGATGAAGGCCATCCTTTCTCTGGCGTTCCTGGCCGCCGTGGCCTATGCGGGAGTCAAGATCATTCCTGTTTACGTCCAGAACTACGAGCTTCAGGATTACATCCGGCAGATCGCGGTGCGCGCCACCGTGGACCGCACGCCGGCCGAAGCGGTCCAGAACAACGTGGTGGCGCACGCGCGGGACAACCTGCGACTGCCCATCACCCGCGAAAACGTCAAGGTGCAGTACTCCGGCCGGACCATCACCATCGACATTGACTACACCGTCCCGGTGGACCTGAAGGTTTACACGCTCAACCTGCGCTTCACGCCTTCCGCGGAGAACCGGGCGCTCTAAGCCGTGCCGCCTCGCCGCAAGCCCGTCGTTCGCAAGGACCCCGCGGCCAACGGAAAGCCAAGGGGCGCGCTCCGCCGTCTGCCTTTGTGGAAGAAGATGCTGCTCAGCTTCGCGCTGCTGGCGGTGCTGAGCGGAGCCGGTGTCTTCGTCTTCTATTACGTTCGTTTCAGCCGGATGATTGACGCGCGGTTGAGCGGGGACGTTTTCGACAGCGCCTCGCTGGTGCTTTCGGCGCCCACAGAACTGCGCGTCGGGCAGGCGATCACGCCCGAGGAAGTGGCCGCGCGGCTGCGCAAAGCGCTTTATCCGGAGGACCGCGAGGACTCGCCGATCGGGACCTACCGGCTCATCGCCGACGGGCTGGAAATTCACCCCGGACCGAAGTCCTACTTTGCGATGCCCGGACAGCGCCAGAGCCCGGCGGCGATTGTGTTCCGCAACGGGCGCGTCGCTTCCATCACCGGGCTCGACCGCCGGCGCGCGCTGGAAAGCTACCGGCTGGAGCCGGAAGTCATCACGACGCTCTTTGACCGCAGCCGGACGAAGCGCCGTCTGGTGCGGTATCAGGACCTTCCGCCGGCGCTCGTGAACGCCATCCTCGCCACTGAGGACCACCGCTTCTTTTCACATCACGGCATCAACTTCTTCCGCTTGATCGCCGCCGTTGCAACGGGCGTGCGGACCGACGAGCGGATCCGCGGCACGAGCACGCTGACCATGCAGCTCTCGCGGAACCTTTTCCTGACGCGCGAGCGCTCGCTGGAGCGCAAGGCGCAGGAAATCTTCCTGACCCTGCTGCTCGAGCAGCGCCTGACGAAAGAAGAAATCTTCGAGCTGTATGCGAACGAGATTTATCTCGGCCAGCGGGGGAGTTTTTCGATTCACGGCGTGGGTGAGGCGGCGAGCGCTTACTTCAACAAAGACGTCGCCGGACTGACGCTGCCGGAGGGCGCGCTGCTGGCGGCCATCATCGCCGGGCCCAGCCTTTATTCGCCCTACCGCTATCCCGAGCGGGCGGTCGAGCGGCGCAACTTTGTCATCCGGCGCATGCTGGAAGTGGGTTACATCACGGCGGAAGAAGCCGAGCGGGCCGCCGCGGCTCCGCTGGGCCTGGCGCCGCGCAACGTGGAGGGCAACCAGGCCCCCTTCTTCATGGACATGGTGCGCGACCGGCTGCTGGCCCAGTTTTCCGAGCGCGACCTGGTCTCGGAGAGTTTTCGCGTTTACACCACGCTCGACCTCGATTTGCAGCGCGCGGCCTCGGAAGCCGTGCGCGTGGGGATGGCCGAGGTGGACGACCAGCTCATCAAGCGGGGCCGGAAAAAGCCGGACGAGGAACCGCTTCAGCCGCAGGTGGCGCTCGTGGCGCTTCACCCGCGCACGGGCGAGATTCGGGCGCTGGTCGGGGGACGGGATTACGGCGCGAGCCAGTTGAACCATGTCCTGGCGAAGCGCCAGCCCGGTTCGTCGTTCAAGCCCTTCGTGTATGCGGCCGCGCTCTCGACCGGCGTGGAGGGCGCGCCGCTGGTCGTGACGCCTTCCACGCCGCTGATGGATGAGCCGACCACGTTCCTCTTCGGCGACCAGCCGTACGAACCCGAGAACTACAAGCAGGAATATCACGGCGTGGTGACGCTGCGTCAGGCTCTGGCGCATTCGCTGAACGTGGCGACGGTGCGCCTGGCGGAGATGGTGGGCTACGATAAGGTGCGCAACCTGGCCGTGGCGGCCGGAATCAACCGCGACCTGATGGCCACGCCCGCCATCGCGCTGGGGGCTTACGTGGCCACGCCGCTGGAAATCGCTTCGGCGTACACGATTTTCGCCAACGAAGGGCGGTACGTCGGCCCGCGCTTCATCCACGGCGTGCGCGACCATGCCGGCGAAACGCTTTACAGCAGCCCGCTCGAAACGCGCCAGGTGCTCGACCCGCGCGTGGCCTATCTCATGGTGAGCCTGCTGGAGACGGTCGTGACGAGCGGCACGGGCGCGGGCGTGCGCTCGCGGGGGTTCCAGCTTCCCTGCGCGGGGAAGACCGGAACGTCACACGACGGCTGGTTCGTCGGATTCACTCCGGAACTCGTGACCGCCGTCTGGGTCGGTTACGACGACGACCGCGAGTTGAAGCTGTCCGGCGCCTACTCGGCGCTGCCGATTTGGACCGAATTCATGAAGCGCGCGGCGGAGATTCCGGCTTACGGCGAGGGAAAATGGTACGAGCCGCCGCCCGGAATTGTAACCGCCCCGATCGATCGGCAGACGAACCTGCTGGCGAGTGCCGACCTTCCGACCGCGTACCAGGAGTTTTTCATCGAAGGAACGGTCCCGGCGCGCGATCGTGACGGCGGCGCGCCGGGCATTCTCGGGCGGCTGTTCCAGGTGTTCAAACCGGACCGCGCGCCCACGACGCCGGTGAGCGTTACGACGGCTCGGCCACAGCCGCCCGCGAGTTCGACGGATGACGACGAATTGTCCGCCGCCTCCGAGAAGCCTGAGGAGGCTGCCCAGCAGAAGAAAAAGGGTGGTATCCTGCGCAAGTTCGTGTCAATCTTTAAGGGTGGGAGTGAGGAGAGCAAGCCGCCTCCCGCCGAGGATTCTCGCCCTTAGCTGCGCGGCCCGCTTCCTCCCGCCCGGAGGTCGTCTGATGAGATTCCACCGCGCGCCCGAGCCCGCCCTTGTCATTTTCCTCCTGACGGTCTGGTTTCTTGTGGGAGGCGATTTCGCCCTCGCCCAGCAGGAACCGTCTTCCTTGCAGCCCGAGCTGGTGCCCTCCGACGTCACGGCCACGGCGCCCGCACCGGTGCGGCGCGAACTGACCTTGGAAGAACGCGGTGACCTGGCCTTGGCGCGCAAATCGTTCCGCGACGCGGTGGACTACTACAGGCGGGCCATTCGGGAAAATGGCGACAAGGAGGCGGGCCTCTGGAACAAGCTGGGCATTGCCCATCAGCAGGTGCTCGATTACAAGCAGGCGCGGAAAGCCTACGAACGCGCCGCTAAATTGGACCGCCAGTTCGCCGAGCCCTGGAACAATCTGGGGACGACGTATTTTCTCGACAACAAGACGAAGAAATCCATCAAGTATTATCGCCGCGCGCTTCAGATCAATTCCTCCAACGCGTCGTTCCACCTGAACCTGGGAACGGCTCTCTACCATCGGAAGAAGTACGCCGAGGCGATTGACTCCTACCGGACGGCGCTCGAAATCGATCCGCGCATCCTCAGCGACCGCTCGACGGTGGGCACGGTGATGCAGACGCGGGGCGCGGACGCGCGGTTTTATTTCTACATGGCCAAAGTCTTCGCCTCGCTCGGCCGGGCCGAAGAGGCGGTGCGTTTCCTGCGCCGGGCGCTCGAGGACGGGTTCAAAGATTTCAAAAGAATCGACGCGGACCCCGACCTCCAGAAGATCAGCGAATTTCCCGATTACGTTCAGTTGAGGGCCAACCCTCCCATCCCCATCCGGGATTAACGGCGCCTCTGCGGAGAAGTCCCGGCAATTTCAATCCTGGCGCGCGAAGCGGGAAGCGCGGGCTCTTGCGCCGGCGCCCCGCGCGGGCGCGCTTTCAGCCACCTGCGAGGCCGCTCCGCGCCTGGGTGCTATAATAAAGGGGGAGAAGGGAATGAGAGGGCTCTCCGTTCTGTTCGCTCTCATCGCAGGTGCTCATTGGGTGGCGGCGGCGCCGCCTCCGCGGACGATTCTGGTTTTTCCGTTTGAAAACCTCAGTTCCCGCTCCGACTTGAACTGGGTCTCGGAAAGCTGCGCCGAAACTCTGACCGTGCGCCTGGAGTCGCCCGACCGGGTCACCTTGCGGCGGGCCGAGCGCGACGCCGCCTACGCGGAGGCGGGGCTGCCGGCGGGAGTCCCGCTCACTCTGGCCAGTTCTTATCGCGTGGCCCGCGTTCTGGGCGCGGACTGGGCCATTCTGGGCGATTTCGAGGTCCTGGGCAGCGCCCTGCGCCTGCGGGGGCGGCTCCTCGACGTGGCGCGCCAGCGCCTGGGCCCTCCCATCGAGATTGCCGGCGTGCTCGAAGACCTGCTCGAACTCCAAACGCTTCTGGCCTGGCGGCTGCTGACGGCGCACGACCCGTACTTCCGGGGCGAGAGCGAAGAGGATTATCAGGCGCGCTTCCCCGAAGAACGCCTGGACGCGCACGAAAACTACATTCGCGGCGTGCTGGCTTCCGACGCCGTGTCTCGCGTGCGGTTGCTTTCCGAAGCCGACCGCCTGAGGCCGAACGACCGCCGCGCGGCGATGGAACTGGGACGGCACTATTTTGCCGGGAGGGACGACGAACAGGCGGCGCGCTGGCTGCGCAAGCTCCGGCCGGAGGACCGCGACCATCCCGAGGCGCTCTTCCTGCTGGGCGTCGTCGAGTCCCGGCTGGGGCGGTACGGGAAGGCCGCGGAGGCGCTGCGCGAGCTTTTGCGGGAAGTACCGCTGAACGAGGCGTGGAACAACCTGGGCGTCGTCGAAGCGCTGCGAGGGCGTTACGCCGAAGCGGCCGAAGCTTTCGAACGCGCCGTTCAGGGAGACGCCGCGGACGCGGAATATGCCTTCAATCTCGCGGTGGCATTGGAACGGTTGAAGCGGCGCGAAGAGGCCGACCACTATTTCGCGGAAGCGGCGCGCCTGACCGCCGAAGAACCCGAGCAGCATGCGTGGTTTGACGAAGCGCTCGGCGGCGACAGCCGCGCCGCCTCCCCCGACGAGGGCCGAAATCCGCGGCAGGATATGCTTCGCCATTTGCGATTGAAAGAATATTACGACGGCCGCGCCTTCCGCCTGCTTCGGCTGGCGCTGCAACGTTCGGTGGAGGCGAAGCTGGCGCATCCATCTCAGGATCCGGAAGCCCCGCGACAAGAGGGCCTGCTGCCCAGGGGAGGGGAAGGGCCGTGAACACGAGACAGAAAATAACGACTCTGGTTATGGCGTCTCTGGTGATGGGAAGCGTTCTGCTGCTGGCGCAGGAAGCGGAGCGCTCCGCGCCTTCGCCCGGCCGTCCGCGCGTCGTCCGGGTTGACTTGAACCGGATGCTTCACCACGTGAGCGCCGGGCACGTGACCCAGGCCATCGAGCACGCCAACGCCACCGGGGCGGACGCGGTGCTGATTGTGCTCGACACGCCGGGAGGGCTGCAAAACTCCATGCGGCAGCTCATCCAGGCGATCTTCGACTCGCGAGTTCCGGTCATCACTTACGTCGCGCCGAGCGGGGGCGGAGCGGCTTCCGCGGGATTCTTCATCCTGCTGGCGGGCGACGCGGCCGCCATGGCGCCCGGGACCACCACCGGCGCCGCCCATCCGGTGATGATCGGCGGCGTCGAAACCGGCAAGACGATGGAGGAGAAGATCGCCAGCGACGCGGCCGCCTACATCCGCAGCATCGCCGACAAGCGCGGGCGCGATCCCAAGCTCGCCGAAGAGGCCGTCCGCTCCAGCCGCTCGTTCACGGAGAAGGAAGCGCTGGAGGGAAAACTGATTGACGTGATTGCCTCGACTCCTGAGCAAGTGCTGGCGCAACTCGACGGCAAGGAGGTGCGGCGCATCGACGACTCCACCACCCGGCTGCGCCTGGCGGATGCGGTCATCGAGAAATTCGAAATGGGGCGGCGGGAGCAGTTCTTCGCCTGGATTGCCGACCCGAACATTGCCTTCCTGCTGGGCGCGATCGGGTTGGCTCTGCTCTACATCGAGTTCACCAACCCGGGCTTGATCGCTCCGGGCGTCGTGGGCGCGATCGCGCTGGTGATGGCCATGTACGCCTTCAATCTTCTGCCCATCAACACACTGGGAATTCTGCTCATCCTGCTGGCCGTCGCCCTATTCATCCTTGAGGCGACAATCACTTCGCACGGCCTGCTCGGGGCCGCGGGCGCCGTCGCCATGATCATCGGCGCCATGATCCTGGTGGATTCGCCCTGGCCGGAAGCGCGCATTCGCCTTTCGACGGCCCTCGCCGTCACGCTTCCGCTTTCTTTGATTACCATTATCCTCCTGCGCTACGCGGTGGCCGCGTACCGGGCGAAAGCGACGATGGGTCCCGAGGCCCTGGTGGAGACGTTCGGGACGGCCCAGACCGATCTGACACCGGAAGGAAAAGTGCTGGTGCGGGGCGAAATCTGGAATGCCCGCGCCCGAACTCCCGTGGCCCAGGGCGACCGCGTCCGCGTCGTCGCCGCCGAAGGGCTGACGCTTCTTGTTGAGAAGCCCGACAATCCGGGATAAACTGGCTCACAGTTCGGCTGGACTGCGAGGAATCCGCGCGGCGTCCCTGTCGGCCGAAAATCCAGGTCTCAGCGGCCGCAGCTCGCGCCAACTCAACTGAAGGCCTCTCGAAAGGAGTGCGCCATGGAAATGTACACCGTCGTCGCCATCTTCATCCTGCTGATCTGGGTCGCGAACTGTGTCAACGTCATCCGCGAATACGAGCGCGCCGTCGTCTTCCGCCTCGGACGGCTGGTGAGGGGCTATCAAAGCCCCGGCCTGATTTTCATCCTCTGGCCGATCGACAAGATGATCAAAGTCTCGCTTCGCATCGTGGCCTGGGATATCCCGCCGCAGGACGTCATCACGCGGGACAACGTCACGGTCAAGGTCAACGCCGTCGTGTATTACCGGGTGATGGACTGGCAGAGAGCCATCATCGAACTCGAGAGTTACCGCTACGCGGTCGAGCAGCTCGCCATGACGACGCTGCGCTCCGTGCTGGGCGAAGTGGAATTGGACGACCTGCTCTCCCAGCGGGAGAAACTGAACGTGCGCCTGCAAAGCATTCTCGACGAGCACACGGACGCCTGGGGCATCAAGGTGACCAAGGTGGAAGTGAAGGCCGTGGACCTGCCGCAGGAGATGCAGCGTGCCATCGCCCGCCAGGCGGAAGCCGAACGCGAGCGCCGCGCCAAGATCATCCACGCCGACGGCGAGTTCCAGGCGTCCGCGAAACTGGCCCAGGCCGCGGCGGTCATCCAGCGCGAGCCCTCCGCCATAACACTGCGTTATCTCCAGACGCTCACCGAAATCGGCGTCGAGAAGAACACGACCATCGTCTTCCCGCTGCCGATCGAATTGCTCAGCGTCCTGCTGGCCCGCAGGGGGGGCGCCGCGACGGATGAGCCGCCCGCGAAGTCGTAGGCCGCGGGGCGCGCGAGAAGGAGGGAAATGACATCGGGTCGAACCGGAAAGTCGGATGAGAAGGGCCTCTCCGTCCGCTATCTGGTGGTCGTCTTTCTGATGGGCGTGGCGGCTTGTGCTGTATTTTTCTCGCTGGGTTTTCTGGTAGGTTACAACGAACGCCCGGGGCGGGGAAGCGCGGCGACAGAAGAAGTGGTTGGGCCCACCATGGTCCCGCCCCTCGTGAATCCGCCGCGCGAGACCGGCGAAGGCGGATCGAGCGCGGCCGCTCCGGCCTCCCGGGAGCCTGAAGCTGAGCGAGTGACCGGCCCGGCGGCCATCCCGGATACGCAGTCGGCGCCGCCCGCGCCCGCGAAGGAAACCCGGGCCGCCCGGCCCGCAGAGACCCGCTCGGGATTCACCGTGCAGGTCATCGCTTCGAGCGAGCAGCGCGACGCCCAGCGCGTCGTGGACGAGTTGAAGTCGCGCGGTTACGCGGTCTTCCTGGTGAAGCCGCAGGACTCGGGGTTGAAGGACAACCTCTACCGGGTGCAAGTGGGCCCCTTCTCGACGCGCGAGGAAGCCGAGCGGGTGCGCAACCGGCTCGTCGCCGACGGATTCAAGCCGTTCATCCGGCAGTAAACCGGCGGGGCGATGAAACGCCGGGGGCGAAGCGCCGTCGGGAAGCCCTGCCCCTCGAAGCGAGAGGACGACCGTTTTCTCTTCCACCTTCCTTCAGAAACCCTTCGCGCGATTCGGCGCGGCGGGCCTCACCGGCCTGCTCTGGTTCTGCGCTTTCGCGCCGCTCGAATGGCGTGTTCTCATCTGGGTCGGAAGCGTTCCGTTGCTCCTCGCGCTTCTCGAAGAGCAGAACCTCAAGCGCGCCTTCCTGCTCGCTCACGTGGCGGGCGCGGCGTTTCTGGGTTCGACCTGCCACTGGCTTGTGGATGTCGTCCGCATCCACGGCGGACTGAGCACGCCGCTCGCTTATCTGGCGCTCTTGGCGTTTCTCCTGGTTTATCCCACGGTCTTCGGATTTTTCGGCGCGGCTGTGGCCTGGGTCGCACGCCGCTCGCGCCCGTGGGCGCTGGCCTCCGCGCCGATTCTCTGGGTGGCGGAGGAATATCTCCGCACTTACTGGATTACCGGATTCCCCTGGAACCTGCTGGGTTACGCGGTGGGGCCGGAAGGGTTGCGACAGGCGGCGACGCTTACGGGAGTTTACGGACTCTCCTTCCTGGCGGTGGCCACAAGCAGTTTGCTTGCCTGGCTCCTGATCGAGCCGCGTCGCCGCGCGGCGCAATTC
>CAZKXX010000017.1:0-48371 GCA_964556705.1 uncultured Acidobacteriota bacterium | reverse complement strand
GCAGCGTCCGTCTGGAAAGGAGCAGTTTCCGTTGAGGTTTCGGGGCGGCGAGCCCAAACCTCTTCCTTTATGATTCCTGTCACGAGCGTCAATCATCCATGGATCCCCAGATAAGCCTCTGTATCACGACGTACAACCGTGCCGGGTACATTGCGCAGTCATTACGCTCCTTGCTTCACCAGAATCATGAGAGTTTTGAGGTCATTGTCACTGACGCTTGCTCGACAGATGCAACCGATGAAGTCTTGCGAAGCTTCCGCGATCCGCGGGTTATTTACCTGCGGACAGACGCGCGGGTCCCGCCAATGGAGGGTTGGATCCGCTGCCTCTCCCTTGCGCGCGGCAAATATCTTGCGATCCTGAATGATGATGATCTCTATTTCCCCCGAATGCTGGAAGTTCAATCGCGACTTCTGGATGAACATCCGGCTGTGGGGTTCGTCCATTCGGCCTTCCTTCTTTTTGATGAGTGCGACAAGGTTGTGCGGGTGGGCCGTCCCGCGAACGCCGACTATATTCGGGAAGGCATAGAAGAGTTTCGACGTCATATTACCGGAAAAAACTTTGTGTGCGCCCAAACCGTCTTGATGCGCCGGGAGTTGTTCGAGGCCTGCGGAGGACTCGACCCCTGCTTTCTTCAGGTTGCGGACTGGGACCTCTGGTTGCGGATGGAGTTGCACGGCTGTCAGGTCGCCTACGTCAACGAGCCGCTGGCGGCTTTCCGCATTCATTCGGGCAGCATAACATCCCGCAGTCTCTCCACGGGATCGGTGGCGCAGGAATTGTTCCTAATGTTTGCCAAAATCCTGGGCAGCAAAGAATTCAGGCAGACGTTCACGCTGGAAGAGGCCGAGCGCTTAACGAAAGATGTGCAGCGCAACATGATCCGTCACCTCTGCTACTTTGCCTTCCGGAGTTTGCAGAAAAAGGACATCGCGGCGGCATCTCGTTATCTGGGGCTTCTTTTCCGCAGAAAGGGCCTTCGAGAGCGGCCCTCCTGGCTTACGGTATTCGATAGCGTTTTGCGGTCGGGCGCGGATTACGGAAGGCAGCTGCTTTACGAAAGGACGAGGGACCGAGGGATGCTGGGGCAATCCGTCTGGTCTTTCGTCGATCCGTTGGAAAGTGCTCTTGGCCAGCGGGAGCCGCAGAATCATGAAAGCAAGGGTGAATTCATTCAGGGGAAGCAGGCATGATTCGCTACATCGTTCGGGAAGGGGAATTTGCTGATTGGACTGACGTATGGAATCGGGCGCGCTGATTTCCAGTGACGCGGGGCTGGCGATCTGGGTCTTGATTCTGGGACTCTCCGCCTTGATTCGCTGGCGATGGCGATTGCGCATTACACTCTGCGCTTTCATCATTGCTGCCGCCACGGGCCCGTCCATTACCATTGGTCGCGGGGAGGTGGGGCTCGCCGGGTTTATCTCGGCCTTCGCTCCGATTCCGCGAAGGATTGAGATTCGTCTCGAAGATTTCATTCTGATCTACTGGTACCTCCGATGGGCCCTGGATGTTGCGCTCCGAAGAGGCAAGGCACTCGACAGGAAGTCCGTTCTCAACTTCTTCCCCCTCTATATTTTCTCGATTTTTCTTGGAGCGCTCGTTTTTGTAAACAAGAACGCTGGCGGAAGTTATCTCCCGTGGCTTTACTTTACGAAGTATCTCGAATACTTTCTGGCCTTTTTGTATGTCGCGAACCATGTGCGTGACGAAAAGACGGCGCGCGGATTGCTCCGAGTAACTCTGCTTTCGGCGTTCCCAGTCGGTTTGTGGGCAATATACCAGATGGTGAACCGCACGACTTACGCCTCTGACGGGTCAACCCGAGCCGTGTTGCCCTTTCACGATGGCCCTGCACCGCTTTCGGAATACACGCTGATCCTGATTCCATTGGCTCTATTCGGCGCCTACGTTGGGAAGCTCATGTCTCCCAAAGTAGCCCTTTTCCTGGTCGCATTGCTGTTCTCCGCAATGTATGGAAGCAGTTCGCGGCTGGCGATCGCAGGCATTCTGATGGCCGTAAGCTTGGGCTCACTGGTCTTTTCCCGCCGGGTGCTCCTGGCAACGGTGGCCAGCGTTGGGGTGCTGGTGGCCTTGATTCTGAGCTTTCCTAGGCTGTTCCCTGAGGACCTGGTTGCTCGAGTGACCGACTTTTCGACCATGTACGGAACGCGCTACTCCAGTGCGGAACAGCGGCTCGACGTCTGGACGGTTGCCCTGGACGTCTGGTCGGGGAATCGCATACTCGGCGTGGGGTTAACGGGCTTCCCGGTCGCTGACAATCAATACATCCGCGCGCTGGTGGAGCTGGGCGCGTTTGGCGCGGTCGTTCTGCTGCTTTGCATGCTGCAATTCGTTTTGATTGGCTGGTCCCTGTATCGAAATGCCAGATTGACGGGATCGAAGACTTTTGAAGCTGTCGGTGTATCGTATCTTGCCACGCTCCTCGCGATTTTTTTCTATGCCGTTTCGTTGGATGCCTTCCAGCCAATCCGACCGATGAATGTTTTCTGGTTCTATACGGGATTGGTCTTCGCTGCGTCCCGAGCGCTCCGCCAAAGGCTTCCGGTGACCCGCCAAGTTCTGGCTGTGCCGGGCAGGAAAACTTTCCGCAGCCCAATACCTGCCCGGACGCCCGCGTAAAAGCCCCGGAGCTCTTCATGTCTGTCCGTCCGCCCCGGGGAGTCGTGTTGCTTCTCATCCTCACGGTTCGCGCACGAATCGTTCATGTCTTTGTCCCTTCCCCGTGTTGTGGGCCGTGCGCGGCTGAGTTGTGCTAAACTGTGCCGTTTCATTGAGGCGCGTTCGGAGAGAAGAAGCCAATGGGAGATCGAGTTCTTGTAACGGGTGGGGCGGGATTCATTGGATCTCACACGGTGGACCAGTTGCTCCAGAAGGGGTATGACGTACGGGTGATGGACAGCTTGCAGCGGCGCGTTCATCCGCAGGGCCGGCCAGCCTACGTCCCCAAAGAAGTCGAATTCGTGCAAGGTGACGTGGCCAACCCCCGGCAGTTGAAAGAGGCACTGACGGGCATTCGATACGTATTCCATCTCGCCGCCTACCAGGACTACCAGCCGGATTTCAGCCGGTTTATCCATGTCAACACGGAGAGTACAGCTCGCATCTTTGAATTCATTGTGGCCAAGCGGTTGCCGATTGAGAAAATCATCTTTGCGTCCTCCCAGTCGGTGGCTGGGGAAGGGAAGTATGCCTGTCCCGAACACGGCGAGTTTCTTCCCGGCCCGCGGCCACTCGATCAGTTGGAGCAGGGCGAGTGGGAAATGCAGTGCCCGGAATGCGGGCTCCCGGCAAAGAACCTGCTGATCGACGAATCGGTGGCCAATCCGCACACGGCCTACGGGATTTCAAAGTATGCCATCGAACTCTTGGCCTTCAATCTCGGCCGCCGTTATGGCATCCCAACTGCCGCGATGCGCTACACCTATGTTCAGGGACCGCGAAATTCCTTCTACAACGCCTACTCCGGCATCCTTCGGATTTTCACGCTTCGCCTCATGCATGGTCAGGCTCCGATCGCTTTTGAGGACGGTCGGCAGTTGCGGGATTACGTGAATGTCCGCGACGTGGCGAGGGCCAACGTCATTGCTTTAGAACATCCGGGCGCCAATTTCCAGGCACTCAATGTGGGCGGGGGCCGTGCGATCACCGTTCTGGAATTTGCCCGCATCATCATTCAGGCGTTCGGGAGCGACTTGGAACCGCTGGTTCCCGGCGAATTTCGAGTGGGAGACACGCGTCATACGATTTCGGATATTCGGAAGATGCGCTCACTTGGCTGGGAACCGCAGGTGCCCGTGGAGCAGAGCGTTCGAGAATATCTTGAATGGATGCAGTCTCAGCCGGGTGTTCGCGCGTTTTTCGTCGCTGCGGAAGAAGAAATGCGCCGCAAGAATGTCATCCGGCGCGCCAAGATTGATGGCGAGACCTTTCCGGGAAGGATAGGATCTCGGGCCTGAGCCATGGCGAATATCTGCGTCGTTGGAAGCTGGCATCTTGCGTCCGTGCACAGTGTTGGCTTGGCCCATCTCGGCCACCGCGTGTACGGAGTCCACAACGATGAGCGCGCAATTAAAGGGCTGGCCGGTGGCCGCCCTCCTGTCCACGAACCGAAGCTCCCCACCATGTTACGGCGTCTGCTCCGCAGAGGCTCCTTACGATACACAAGCTCCTATGCGGAGGCGGTTCGGAACGCGGCCTTTGTGATGATTTCTCTTGATACCCCAGTCCGCGACGACGATTCGCCAGACTTGGGCGCCGTCTGGGATGCGGTCCGGGCCGTCACGAAGGCTCTCGTGGCACCCGCAACGATGGTGATCAACAGCCAGGTTCCCGTAGGGACCTGCGAAGAAATCCTGGCCTACGTTCGTTCCCACGGGCGTCGCCTCGGGTGTGAGATTGCCTACAACCCGGAATTCCTCCAGCTGGGGAGGGCCATCGAGCTGTTTCTCCGCCCCGACCGGATTGTGATCGGAGCGAGAAAGCCGCACGTGGCGCGCCGGGTGGCCCGCCTGTACGCTGCCTTGGGTCGTCCGACCGTCCTGACAGACTTGCGCACAGCGGAAATGATCAAGCATGCGTCCAACTCCTTTTTGGCGACCTCGGTGAGCTTTGCTAACGAGATCGCTACGATTTGCGAATCGGTGGGAGCTAATTTCTGGGACGTTGCGCGGGCCTTGCGGATGGACCGGCGAATCGGCCCACACGCCTACCTCAACGCAGGTCTCGGTTTTGGCGGGGGAACGCTCGGACGCGATCTGCGTGCTCTCCAGGCGTTGGCTGCTGGGACGACCCGGCGGACGCCGTTGATTGACGCGGTGGTTGCCGTTAACCGGCGACAGCAGAACTGGGCTCTTGACCGCCTCAATTCGTTGCTGGGAGATTTGAACGGTCGAAAAATTGGGATCCTGGGCCTGGCATATAAGCCTGGGACCGATACCCTGCGCCGTTCGCATGCTCTGACCATGATGCGCCGATTGTTGGCGCAAGGCGCAAGCGTGGCGGCTTACGACCCGCTTGTGGACGCGCGAAGCCTGGGCAGGCTTTCTCGTCTGGATTTCAGCGCGGATGTTTATCAGGCTGCCCGGGATTGTGACGCGGTTGTCGTAGTGACTGGGGGTCCTGACGTCGGGCGATGGAATTTTTCTCGCCTTGGATCGGTGATGAAACGCAGGATTTTTCTTGATTGCCAACATGTGGTTCAGCCAGGCGTGCTGACGCGGCATGGATTCTCATATTTTTCCCCCGGCTTGGGAGACGTCCGCCCCGGCTCGAAACGCAGGTAGCGGCCCTCGAAGGACGGTGTTCGAACACAATGAGACTGCAAGGCGCGTCGGCGGTCGTCACAGGTGGAAGTCAGGGCATCGGCAAAGCCATTGCCGGAGCGTATCTGAGGGAAGGGGCTCGTGTTCTCATCGCGGCGCGCGACGTCACGGTCTTGGACCGTACTGTCAACGAATTACGCCAGCAAGGCGGCGAAGTGGAAGCGGCCTCGCTCGACGTTTCGGACCCGTTCGCTGTCCGGCGGACGCTGGAGCAGGCGGAGAAAACATTCGGGAAGCTCGATGTCTTGGTCAACTGTGCGGGGATCTACGGACCGATCGGTCCCGCTGCCGAATTAGACCTCGAAGCCTGGCGGAAGACGATAGAGATCAATCTTTTGGGTGTCTTGTACTGCGTGCAGGCGGTCTTGCCGGGCATGATTCAGAGGCGCGCGGGGAAGATCATCAACCTCTCCGGGGGCGGCGCCACCGCGCCATTGCCGCGCTTCAGCGCTTACGGGGCTTCGAAAGCCGCGGTGGTGCGCTTGACCGAGACGCTGGCCCGAGAAGTTGAGGAGTTCAACATCCAGATCAACGCCATCGCGCCGGGAGCTGTGAACACGCGCCTGCTGGACGAGGTTCTGGCCGCCGGGGATCTTGCCGGAAGCGGCTTCATCGCCCGGGCGCGGGAACAGAAGAAGCAAGGCGGTGTTCCACCCGAGCGCGCGGCGGAACTGGCTGTTTTCCTCGCCTCGGACCAATCCAACGGGCTGACCGGCCGTCTGCTCAGCGCCGTCTATGACGACTGGACGCATATCCCGGAAAGGCTGGAGGAGATTCGAGCCACGGACGTCTACACGCTGAGACGGATTGACGAGAAAATGGCGGCGGCCTTGTATCCGGAGTTGAAGCGGAAAGCGAAGAATTCGTGAAAAGCTGGCGCGTGGGGATTGTTGGAGCCGGACTGATCGGCACGCGGCGTGCGCGCGTCGCTCACGCCCATCCTGAATCCGCTGTGGTGGCTATTGCGGACGCGGACTTTCAGAAAGCCCGAAACCTGGCTGACGAGATTGGCGCGCGGGCGGTCCACGACTGGGAAGCGGTTACGGAAGACTCCGGCGTCAGTCTCGTCATTGTGGCTACGCCGACTGACGTGCACGCCCCCGTGGCTCTCCGCGCCCTGCAATCCGGCAAGCACGTTCTTTGCGAAAAGCCGCTGGCGAGAAACGCCGACGAAGCTCTCAGCATGGTTCAGGCGGCGGATTCCGCGCGCCGCATCCTGAAAACCGGATTTAATCACCGCCATCATCCGGCCATCCTGAAGGCGCACGAAATGGTCAGTCGCGGGGAACTGGGCCGGTTGCTGTTCGCCCGCGGGGTCTATGGCCACGGCGGTCGGCGCGGCTACGAAAACGAATGGCGCATGAAGCCAGAAGTGAGCGGCGGAGGGGAGTTGTTGGACCAGGGGATTCATCTTCTTGACTTACTCCGGTGGTTCCTCGGAGAGTTCGTCGACGTTTGTGGAGTGACGGAGACACTTTTTTGGCCGATCCGCCCCGTCGAGGACAATGCTTTTGCGATTTTGCGCGCCGAGCAGGGAGCCATTGCCCAGCTCCACGCAAGCTGGACGCAGTGGAAGAACCGGTTCAGCTTTGAGGTTTACGGAGAGCGGGGCTACGTGCGGGCTCAGGGACTTGGGGGAAGCTACGGGAACGAGGAACTGACAGTCGGGACAAGATCCGAGCTTGGCCAAGTTCCGCAGGAAGAACGGGTTGAATTTCGCGGTCCGGATGGCTCCTGGGAGCTGGAATGGGAGGAATTCCTGCGCGCGCTTCGGGAGAATCGCGAGCCGCTCGCCAGCGGGCGGGATGGCCTTGAAGCGCTTCGGCTGGTTCAGGCCATCTACACTTCCTCAGCCTCCGGGCGCCGAGTCGTCCTTTGAACTCGGGCGTACCGCAGCCCCACTGCCTCTGAAGGCTTCAGCGCCTCCCGCGGGCGGCGAGTTCCTTCTCGATCACTTCCATGGCCTTCCTGGCGTCGGCCACGAATCCGCGCACCGTGTCGCGGCTGTATTTATGGTCCACCATCTTAGGCAGGAACTGCGGAGGGATGGTGACAATGTGGGCGCCGGCCATGGCCGCGCTCTGGACATCGAGCGTCGTGCGGATGCTCCCTACGATAATCTTCGACGGTGACTTCCAGAGGTCCAGCCAGGATCGGACACTTCGAATGATCAGCGAGGCATCTCCTCCCTCATCGGCCACACGGCCGGCAAAGATGCTGACGTAGGTCGCGCCCGCCTTGCTGGCCAAGATGGCCTGGTTGAAGGAGAGGATTGCCGTGCAGTTGATTCGGATTCCTTCTTCGCGGAGCTGGTGGATTACGCCGAGGCAGGACTCTCCCTGCTCGTTGATGACGGGAATTTTGACGACGACGTTCAGCGCCCATTTGGCAAAGGTCCGGGCCTGGTCGAGCATCTCCTCGCGATCGTTCGTCGTAACTTCCACGCTCACCGGGCGGTCTCCAAGGAGCTGGCAGATGCGCTTGATGTGCTCTTCGATGTCGAAGACGCCGTCCTTCAAGACGATGCTGGGGTTGGTCGTGACCCCATCCACGACGCCCTGTCGGAACCACGTCTCGATTTCCTTGTAGTTGGCCGAGTCAACGAAGATTTCCATTCCGAGCCTCCAACCCCCGGATCAGGCAGGCAGCCCTGAATAGGTTGCCCGCCACGAAATCCGGTTCAACATTCCGTTCCGACATCAAGCGGCATATGTCGCATTTCCACCGCCCGATGTAAATCGTCCGGCAACCGGCGCGACGGCCAGCCTGAATATCTGACACGCTGTCCCCCAGCATATACGATTGTGTGACGTCAAGCCCCAATTCTTTGGCTGCCTTCAGCAAAAGCCCCGGGGCGGGCTTGCGACAACGGCACCGCCTTTTCCAACGCTTTAGCTTGGCTTCGGGATGGTGAAGACAGTAGTAGGCCGCATCGATTCGCGCCCGGCGCCGGCGGAGTTCGCGCAGAAGCTTGGCGTGAATGGCCTCCTGAGTTTTCAGCGAGAAGTGCTTCTTGGCGACTCCGGGCTGATTGGACACCACGACCACCTTGAACCCCAGCCTGTTGAGGAGACGGATCCCTTCTGCCGCGCGCGGAATCAGGCGGAGTTGTCTCGGCGTAAACGGCGAGTCGATGATATCGGCATCGGTAAAGTAGCACAGCTCGTTGATGACTCCGTCTCGGTCAACGAATACAGCCTTCATGATGCTCGTGCGATCTTCTCGCGAAGTGCAAACGTCACCAGATGATGGAGAACGACGTGAAACGACTCCACCTGCGGGGTCGAGTTGAAGGGGACGACGACGCAGATATCCGCCATCTCCTTCATCGCGCCGCCGTCAAACCCGCTCAAGCCGATCGTCGTGGCCTGGAACTTCTGCTTGGCTGTGACCATCGCTCGCAGCAGGTTTTGAGACCACGGCCCTCCCTTGTCCTGGCCCGACCCGCCGTGGACGCTGATCCCGATCAAAACATCTCCCTTTCCCATCAGGTTTTCCAGCTGCTCGGCGTACAGACTCTCGAAGCCGTTGTCATTGATCCAGGCACTCATCAGAGGGATGTTATCGTTCAGACAAATAGCCCGGACGCGTTTCTTGCCGTCCACGGCTGTCACCTTGGCGAGATCGCAGGCGAAGTGCGTGGCAGTTGAGGCTGACCCGCCGTTGCCCATCGTGAAAATCGTCCGGCCTTTCTCCCAGGCGTTATATAGGGCTTCGATAAACCGGTCGATATCGGGTCGGTGGAGTCGTCGGATGATCTCCTCCATCTCCGCGAAGTAGCTGTTGATATACGGCAGGTTGCTCGAACCGGACAAGATTCCTCCTTGCATTCTCAGATTTCGGCGATCTCGACGAGCGGCAATTGACGAATGCGTCGGAGATGGTCGCGGGCCTGGTCCGTCGAAATCTGATTGACCAGGACTTTGGTCCCTTCAAAATCGAATCGAAAGCGCAATTCGCGCAGTCCGGCGCGCTGCAGGGCTTCGCGCACGGGTTTCTTGGGGCCCGGGACGTAAAGCAGGAGGAAACCTCCACCGCCCGCACCGGTGATCTTCCCTCCCAACGCGCCGAGACGCCGCGCCAGCTCATAGCACTCATCAATCCGCGAATTGCTGATCGCTCCGGAGAGGGATTTTTTCCGCATCCAATGCTCATGCGTCAGTTCGCCGAATCGGTCCGGCTGACCCTTTTCCAGGGCGTCGCGGATTTCCTGCCCCAAAGCTTTGATATCGCCCAGGGCCTGCAGGACGTGGCGATCCTCCCGGAGGGCTTTTTCGTTCTGATGAGAGAGAATTTCCAGGCCCTCGCGCGAAACGCCCGTGTAAAACAGAAGGATGTTGGCTTCCAACTCGTCAAGGATGTCTTGCGAGAGGCGCAGGGAATTGACGTGCACTCTCCCGTCGGGATCGATGTCGAGGACCCGAATTCCTCCGAACGACGCGATGTACTGGTCTTGCTTGCCGATCGGTTTTCGCAGTATGTCGATCTCGATCTGGCACGCTTCCTCGGCAAGCCGCTCGCGGGAGGCCGGCTCCTGGCCCAGAGTGTGCAGGGCGTTCAGCAGCCCCACTGCGTAAACACTCGAGGAGCCCAGACCGGTGCCGGCTGGGATATCGGCCATCGAGATGATTTCGACGGCGCGCGAGATGTTCAGCAGGCGAAGGGCCTCGCGCACAATGGTGTGTTCGATCTCCTCCACACTCTCCGCGATTTCGCTCTTGCTGTACTTGACTCGGATGAGTTCGTCCACGACGGGCGTATTCACAGCGATAAACATGTACTTGTCGATTGCTGCCGTGACAACGCATCCGCCGAAACGACTGTAGTAAGAGGCGAGATCCGTGCCGCCACCGCCCAGCGTGATCCGAAATGGCGTTCGTGTAACAATCATGTCAAGGCAACAAGGGGCGCAAATTCCCCTCTTCGTGGACAGAGGAAGAAGACAGACTGTCTCTCGGCTCGCACACTCCAATTCTTCCGTCGTGTGTTCGGTCTGTGCCCCTTAGGGTCGGCCCGTTCCGGGAGCGCTGAGCGCTATGCACCCTCTTCGCGTCCCTCAAAGGGCTGGCAATTTCGAGTTCGAAAGATGGCGGATGGCATCAGAGTCCGTTTGTTTACCATACTTTCGCTTTTGAAGTCAACGGCGGAACCGGTATTTCGCTTGACCGTGGCGTTGCTTCGAGCTAATCTATCGCTCACCTTTTCCGTCGCGGTGCCGGCGTGCCGTCAGGCAGTGAGGTCGCTCACTTTGAGCCATTGGCCCGGTGCCCGAATCGGGCAGGAGGCAGGGTGAGGGAGCGGGATTTTGCCGCCGGAATCGTTTCTCGACCTGAGTGTGGTTTGCGTCAAGGTTCGGCAAATCCTTCCTCATTCGTCGAGCGGGAGTGAAGGCCTTTCTGCTTTCGGCGGGGCGGGCAGAGCGTCTGCGTCCCCTGACCGAAACGATCCCCAAGTGCCTGGTGAAGATTCAGCAAGTGCCTCTGCTCGCCATTTGGCTGGAAATCTGTCGGCGGAGCGGAATCACGGAAGCACTCATCAATTTGCATTGGCAGCCCGAAGCCGTCCTTCAATTTCTCCGGACTTTTCAGACGCCCGTGCGAATCTCGACCGTGTTTGAGCCCGAACTGCTGGGAAGCGCGGGCACGGTACGCAAGAATTGGCATTGGGTCCGCGACGAAGAGCAGTTCTGGGTGATCTATACCGATGTGCTGACCACGGCCGACCTCCGTCGCATCGCGAAGGCCTCTTCGTCGCATAATGGCATTTTGACTCTGGTGGTCAATCAGGTTGAGGATCCCAGCGGCTGCGGGCTGGCCACACTCGATGAAGATGGACGGGTCCAGCTCTTTGAAGAAAAGCCGGCGCGCCCAGCGAGCAATCTGGCATTCAGCGGATTTTTCCTGGCGCGGCGAAATCTCATTGACCACTTGCCTTCTCAGGCCTTTCTGGATTTTGGCCTCCACGTCTTTCCCCGCCTGGGCGGGAAGATGCGCGCCTATCTCATTAAGGACTATTGCACGGACATCGGAACGCCCGAGAGGCTCGCCTCAGCTCAGCAGAATTGGCCCGGGTTGCCGAAAGAAGGAGTCTAGCGCCATTGGATTGGCCCAGCGTTACCATCATTCTCCCGGTGAGAAATGAGCAGGACTTCATCGAGAAGACCCTCGAAACCGTTTTCGCACAGGATTACCCTGCCGACCGGATCGAAATTCTGGTTGTGGACGGAATGAGCGATGATGCAACGGCGGACATTGTGGAACGCCTGACGGCCGACCGGCCCAACCTGCGGCTCCTCAAGAATCCTCGGCGCCTGCAATCATTCGGAATGAACCTTGGGATTGGGGAAGCGAAGGGAGAGTTCATCATCCGCATGGACGGACACGCGCTCTATGGTCCTGACTATGTCCGCGTTTGCGTGGAACTGCTCCAGAGGGGAGATGCCATCGAAGTGGGAGGGGTCCAGCAGGCCATCGGCACCGACTATTTCAGCCGCGCGGTGGCAATAGCGATGACCCACCCGTTCGGCGTCGGCGACGCCCGGTTCCGATATACGGACCGGGAGATATATGCTGACACCGTGTTCCTCGGTGCCTGGAAGCGGCAAGCCTTGTTGGATTTCGGAGGCTTCACGAATGAGGTCAACGAAGAAGGCGACTTGAATTTCCGCCTCCGGGAGGCGGGCCATCGCATCCTGGTCTCGCCTCGGATCCGGTTAAAGTACATCGTTCGCAAGTCGCTCTTCGGTCTGATGCGACAGTACGCCTGGTATGGCCGCGCGCGCGTGCACACTTTGGTGAAGTACCCCGACTCAATTCTTTACCGTCACCTGGTCGCGCCGCTCTTCGTGGTCTCGCTGCTGCTTTCAGCCATGGTCTATCCCTTATCGTGGGAACTGGGAGTCGTCGTTCCGTCGGTCTATGGGGTGTCCAATTTCCTGATTTCGGCCTGGGCTGGGTTCCGGAAAGGAGTTCGATTCATTCCCGCCCTCTGGATTGTGTTCCTGACGATGCATGTGTCCTGGGGAATTGGCTTCTTCGGGGGGATCCTGAAATTCGGCGTTCCCAAGATCTCCCTCGGCGCGCTATGGAAGTCGCTCCGCACGCCCACCTACGAGGTGACCCCTTATGCGGCTTCTTCGCAACCGCTGCGGACCAACTCCGAATCCCGGAAGCTTCCGACCGCGTGAGGCGGCATCGTGTGAATCGGTTCGAGGGGGATGAAAGCCGGCAGGCAATTTCTCCAACAACATCTGTTCTTTCGGCTTCGTGGGGGTAAGGCCTGAGGCGGGCTATGCGGTGGGGACATCCTTCCCAGGAAAAAGTCGTTCTTCTTTTGGGAGACATCGTCTGCGTGCTGGTGGGTGTCTTCCTGGGAGCTTCGGTCCGTTTCGGCGTGCCAATCAACATCTTCGACGTGCACAGAGGCGTGGCGTTCGTCTTTGCCTTGGGATTCCTGAGCCTGGCCTATGTGTTCGATCTCTATAGCCTGGACGTTCTGGCGGATCGAACGAAGATGTTATTGCGCCTCTCCTTTGCCTGCTTGGCGACGATGGCCGTGGCCAGCACCTATCTCTACTTTATGCCCCCCGCCTATTATGGGCGCAGCATCATCATTCTCACGGTGCTGATCGCGGGGGTTGGTGCGCTCGGGTGGCGCCTCCTGTTCGCCCGCCATCGGACGCTTTTCGTTTCTCGCGAGCCCGTCGTCATCCTCGGAAGCGGCGAGAAAGTGGAAGCTGTTCAGCGCTTGCTGGCCAGTGCCAATTCCCGTTATGTCCTCGCCGCCTGTGTTCCCACGGAAGAGAAAGAGGCGTGGGCTTCAACCGGTGAGCGGCCGGGCGGCGCCAGCGCGGCCCTCATGGAGGTTGTGACGAAGAATGGGACGCGGGGGATAATTCTTTGTTCAGATTCGATCCCCGTCGAATTGGCACGGACGATTACCGGCCTCAAGTTCCGGGGCGTCGCTGTGTATCCGGCCGCCGATTTCTACATGCGAATTGCCGAGGAACTCCCCATCGAGTTTCTGACGCATTCCTGGCTTTGGTTCGCAGAGGGCTTCAGTCTCATACAAGCCCAACTGGCACGCCGCATTAAACGGCTGGCCGACCTGTTTTTGGCTTCTTTGGGACTTGCGCTCACTTTCCCCATCAGCGTGCTCGTGGCTATCGCGATTAAACTGGACTCTCCCGGACCAATCATTTATCGTCAAACCCGGATTGGATGCCTGGAGCAGCCCTTCCAGCTTCTGAAGTTCCGGTCGATGTTCGTCAACGCCGAACATGGGGGTCGGCCCCAGTGGGCGGACCTGCACGATCCCCGTGTGACTCTCGTCGGCAAGCTGATGCGGAAACTCCATATTGACGAGATCCCCCAGATGATCAACGTGCTCAAAGGCGAAATGAGCTTTATCGGACCGCGACCCGAGCGGCCGGAGTTCGTCAAAATGCTGAACGAAGCAATTCCGTTTTATCACCTTCGCCACTACGTTCCGCCGGGAATTACAGGCTGGGCTCAGGTAATGTACCCTTACGGCGCATCGATCGAGGATGCGAAGCGCAAGCTGCAGTTCGACCTCTACTACATTCTCCACGCTTCACCGCTTCTCGACCTTCGCATCCTGTTACGAACGGCGCGCGTTATCTTCTTTCGAACGGGGAGTCGGTAACAGGGTTCGGACTCGACCGGGCCCTGAAAACGAGATTTCCAACAAATTCTGCGATGGATAGGATAATCTTTTGCCCTCCGCCATGGAGTCAGGCGTGTATCCGCCATCGTCCGGAGCGAAGGCAGAGAATTCGGGAGATTCGGAAAAGGTTGTATGCTGCTTCTGGGGCTGCCAATCTTAACCCGTCACCATCGGCCGCGAAGGAACGAAGGGGTGCGCAGGAATTCCGGTCCTTTCCTATCGCTGCCCAAGTTCCTTGAGGTCGGCTTGGCCCTCCTCATGATCGGGGCTTCGCTGGCCTTTGGCGGCGTTCAGCCGCTCACTTACTCCATTTTGATTCTGGTGGTCTTCTTCCTGCTCCTGTTATTGGTTTGGAAGCAACTTCGCCGGGGAAGCGTGCGGCTGCCGACCCCAATTTGGCCCTGGATTTTCGCGACAGTCGTTGTGCTGCAGATTCTCCCTCTTCCCAGCGAGCTTGTGGGAATCCTTTCTCCGGCCCGTACTGCAGAACCGTTGCCATTCGGAGACGAGCCGGCGTGGATGACCGTCACGATCTATCCTCGCGAAACTGTGCTCGCCCTGTTCAAGTTCCTGGCCTATCTTGCCGGTTTCACTTTGGCGGCCTCCCTGTTCGATTCGAGCCACCGCCGCAGTTTTCTGATCCGTGGATTGCTTTTCTTGGGCGTGTTTCAGGCCCTCTATGGGATGTATCAGTATCTGACCGGATCCAACCGGATCTTCTGGTATGTCAATTCGAAGGGCTGGGGGGCGGGGACCTATATCAACCATAACCATTATGCAGGTTTGTTGGAAATGATTACGCCCTTCGCGGTCAGCTACGTCCTATACGCCGTGGAAAAGGGTCTTGCGGCGCAGGGACGACCGGGCGGCGGGCGCGGCTCCGGATCCTCCGAATCGGCCTGGTTTCAGGTCGCCTGCTATTCAGGAGTGCTCCTCATCCTGTTTCTGGGGATTCTGTGTTCCTACTCCCGGGCAGGGATTCTCGCCGCAACTTTCAGCGTCCTTTTTATATTCCTTCTGGCCCAGGTTAAGGTGCGACGCAAGGCTTGGCTCGTCGTGACGCTTGCGGTGGTCGTCGCGATGGTCGGATATGGGCTCCTCGTGGGACTCGGGCCCGTGGTCGCTCGCTTCGAGGCAGTCAAGGATCCCAACGCTCTTCCCTGGACCGGTCGCCTATTCATCTGGAGTGATGCTTGGCGCCTCATCCAGGACTACCCTCTGCTCGGAACGGGTCTCGGAACTTTCGCTATCGCGTTTCGCCGGTACCAGACCGAACTGCTGGAGTCCTTTGTGGACCACGCTCATAACGACTATGTGGAATTCATCTGTGACACGGGGTTCCTGGGGGCAAGCCTGCTTTTTCTCCCCATTGCTTACCTGTTGGTCCGCATGGTGGCGTCCTTTTTGAATGACCAGCGCGGCTACCGGAGGGCCGTGAAATTAGGTTGTATTGGCAGCACCGTGGCCATGCTCCTCCACAGCTTCGCGGACTTTAATCTTCAGCTCCCCGCAAACGCGCTCATTTTTGCGGTTGTTTTGGGAATTGGCTACAAGGCGACTTTCCTCGAGCGAGACTCAGAACCGGCCCCTCCTGATGAACGTCGGCAAGCGGCCATAGGCTCCAATCGGGCCTAATCGCAGTGCCTTTCTCATTCCCTCCACCTGACTTCGCAACTTCTCTGCAACTGGTCACGGGCCAGAAAGAGTATTCTCCTCCCTTGCGCGGAGTCTTCCGACGGACTCCCCAGGCTGGCGCGTCCCATCATTCCGGAGAATCCAGCTTGTCGAGCGAATGCTCGTTGGAACCGCTGACGCGCGTCCACACGCGATCGGAAATCAGTACGGCTAGGAACAAGAAAAGATATCCGGCTACACGGACCGAGACCCAGACTCTTTCTCCCCAACTTGGACGTGGAGCACTCTGCGACTCTGTCTTTTCAACCGCCTCGAAAACAAAATTCCGGGAGGAAGGCATATTCCACTCCAATTCTCCTATCGGCAGTTCGCAGGAGAAGTTGAATGGATGAGGAGTGTTCAACTGCTGCCCCCCAGCCGAGGCGAAGTTCCATTCTGGAACCAAGCTACCGGGCGGCCCGCCGGGTGCAGTGCGCATGCGCCGTGCAGATCCTTGCGCTACTGCAAGTTGCTCGAAGTCCCTGTTTCTCAGGTGGAAGTGAGGGAGGTCCGATAAGCCCAACGCGGAATCAGTGCCTGCGAAATCAGCCAGTTACGGGCGGTTTCTCAGATCATTCAGGGGAGGTTGTTGCCGTTCGCTTTCCGTCGGATCATTTGCTTCGCCGGTCGCCTACCGGGGAGCCGGCACGCGCGAGGTAGTGAGAAACCTTCTCCGAACGTAAATCCAGAACTGAGAAAAAAGTATTCCGAGCGAGTCAATTACGGCGTCCCATGCCGACGCGGACCGCCATTCCGCCTGCGTTTGCCTGAATTCATCCAGAAAGGCGAACAGGACCCCGCCGGCCACAACCACCCAGGCCCGTTGCAGCCGAAACTCCAAGGCTGGACCCCAAAGGGCACGATAGGCGAGCAAACCCAGCACAAAGAACTCGCCGAAATGGGCCGCTTTTCGGACAAAGAAGTTGAGCGTCAATAGCGTTTCATATCGGGGACTCAACCCCAGAACGCTCGACCAATACTGGAGCGCGTAGAGCGTTCGGGAAGACCCGAATGCGTCGCCGGACAGGTAGAGAATCAGACCCATCCATACAGCCAATTCGATGCCGGGGAGGAGGCGTTCAAGGCGGATCAGGCACCCTCACACGTGGGCTCGAAGGTTATGCTCTTGCGCACCCAACCAAGATACCATGGAGCGAAGGTCCATACCATCGGGCCAGAATTGCATCGTCTGCCTAAGCCTTCAGGAATTCCGGCGTTGCGGGTGGAATTCGGCAAAATCCTTGACAGGCCTGCGCTTCGGCAGTAGGATTGGCGGCACGCGGCTTGGGTGTTCCGCGCCAAAGTCGGCTCTTCCGTGTGGCTTGGCTCGAAGCCAGCGATGCTGCCTCCAAGCGAAAGGATATGACCATGCCTTATTACAAAAAGCTTTCCGTTTTCCCAGCTTTGGCCCTGTTGCTTTCCACAATTCCGGCCCTGGCGGGCTCGGCGGTGGTCGGCTCGGTGGCCGGCAGCATGAACGCAACGATGAGCGGGCAGGCGCTGGTGCCCAACACGACGGTGTTCAGCGGCGACAGCCTGCAAGTGAAGGACGGCGCGGCGGTGGTGGCCGTGGGCTCCGGGAGCCGGCTGGTGTTCGGCCGGGAGACGAGCGTGTCGTTCCTGCGCGAGGCCGAGGAAGTGACGGTGCTTTTGGGACGCGGGAACGTCTCGATGTTCCACGCCGACGGCAAGGTCGCGCTGCGGGTGAAGGTGGGGGAGATTTCCGTGGCGCCGGCGAAGGGGTATAAGACGCTGGGCGAGATCGCGATGCTCGACGGCTCGGTGGTGGTGACGGCGAAGGAAGGAATGCTGCGGGTGACGGGGAACGGCTCGACGGTGGACGTGGCCAAGGGCAAGACGATCACGATTGCCCCCCAGACCGGAGCTTCTCCGCAAGGGGGTGCTGGGAGCGGTGCGGCGGCAGTGAATGCGTCAACCATGCTTCAGGTGGGGAATATCGCCGCCTCCGGCGTGGGCATCGTGACCTCGGCAACGGCGGCCAGCCGGGCCAGCGACGCGAAGGAAGCCGCAGAGCAGGCCACCGCTACGGCGAATCAGGCGGTTTCGGCGGCGAACGCGGCGACGGCGGCGGCCAATGCGGCCACGGCGGCGGCCAATGACGCGGCGGCGACCGCCAACGCGGTCGGCTGCGCAATCGACGCCCTCGAGCCGGTCACGGGCCTCAGCCCTTACCAAACCGACTTTGGCGGCACCTGCGACTAATGTTGAGGCCAGCAGTTCTGGATTAGATTGAGGGGGCGGTCTGCGGACGAAGTCCTCAGCGACCGCCCTTTCTCCCATCCTGTGAATCTCCGGTGACTTCCCCCATTGGGTCCCCTCGGCACGAAAGGTCTCGCTGCGAGTTGACGGGGCGAATCAGGTGATGCCTGCGTGGTCGGCAGGACTTCGGCTCGGTGCGAAGACTCTGCCCGAGTCGTTTTCGGTTTCGCCGGAGCGCTTCTTGTGACGGACTCGCCCCAGCGCGGGAGGGCAGCACGTTGAAAGTTGCGGTCTTCGGGCTCGGCTACGTGGGGTCGGTGACGGCGGCGTGCCTGGCGCGCATGGGCCACGCGGTCGTCGGCGTGGACGTCTCCGAAGCCAAAGTCCGCGCCATCAACGCGGGCCGCTCGCCCATCCTCGAGCGCGGCCTTGACCGACTCGTCGCCCGCGGCGTGCGCCACGGAAGGTTGCGGGCCACTTCCGATGCCGCGGAGGCTCTTCGCAGCGCGCAGCTCTCCATGATTTGCGTGGGCACGCCTTCGCGGCGCAACGGCCGCGCCAATCTCGAATACGTCCGCCGCGCGGTGCGTGAAATCGGCGCCGCTCTGCGCGGCTCGACGCGCACTCACTTACTCGTTCTTCGCAGTACGGTCCCCCCCGGCACCACCGAAAGCCTGGTGATTCCGGAACTCCGGAAGGCTTCGGGACGAAAGACCGGCGGCAGGCTGAACGTCTGCTTTCAGCCGGAGTTTTTGCGCGAAGGCTCTTCGGTCGAGGACTTCTTCAACCCGCCGCGCACGGTGATTGGCGCGGATTCTCCGCGCACAGCGCGCCTCCTCGTCAGGTTGTGGAAGCCCCTCCGCGCGCCCCTCTTTGTCACATCCTGCCGGACGGCCGAACTCGTCAAGTATCTCGACAACGCTTTTCACGCGCTCAAGATCGGTTTTGCCAATGAAGTCGGGGCGCTTGCGGAAAAGCTGGGTGTGGATGCGCTCGAACTGATGCGGATTTTCGTCACGGACCGCAAGTTGAACATTTCTCCCGCCTACCTTCGGCCCGGTTTTGCCTTCGGCGGCCCGTGCCTTCCCAAGGACTTACGATCGCTTGAAGCGGTGGCGGGAGAAACGGGCGTCGAGGTGCCGCTGCTTTCAAGCGTCCTCGTGAGCAACGCTCGGCGTCTGGAGCGCGCGGTCGAGAAGGTCCTCGCCGCCGGCCGCGGACCCATCGGCGTCCTCGGACTGGCTTTCAAGCCCCACACTGACGACCTGCGCGAAAGCCCCGCGGTCGGCCTGGTGCGCCGCTTGCTCGATGCCGGCCGGCGTGTGAAGGTTTTTGATCCGCAGGTGCGGCCGGAAAAGATTCTCGGCGCAAACCGTGAGTACGCGGAGCGCGCGCTGCCGGAACTTCCGAAAATCCTGGTTTCTCGCGCGGAAGACCTGCTCGCGGCCTGTCGCGTCATCGTCGTGGCGGGAGGCGATCCGAAGTTCCGCTCCGTCCTCGCCCGCGTGAGGAAGAATCAGGTTGTTGTGGACCTGGTCGGCCTGACGGGCCCAGCCGTTGCCAGGCCGGCTCTCTCGAGGAAGCGGAATCGCTAAGCGCCCGCGGGACGCGCTGCGTCCCTGCGGAAAAGCATCAGCAGAAATCCCGCCAGCGCCGCGGCCGCCAGCGCCGTCATGATGGTTCCCGAGGCGCGCGAGGCCAGCGCGCCGGCCACCGAACCGCCCGCGAAACTTCCCAGAAATTGCGACGTGTTGTACACCCCGAGCGCCGTCCCGTAGGCGTTCTCGGGTGCCGTCTTGCTGACCAGGCTGGGCAGAATCGGCTCGAGTCCCGAGAAGCCCACGAAGAAAAGCGTCCCCGGAACGAGCACGGCGATCAGGTGATTTCCTTCCAGCCCGCCCGCCTGCGGTTTGAAAAGCAGGACCGCGCTGACCAGAAGCGCGAGGAACAGTCCCGTCACCACGGCGCGGCTGAAACCGCGGTCCACCACCCACGAAAGCACAAAGGTGGTTATTCCACTGACGACCATCATGGGAATCAGAAGCCGGTAGTATTCGGCCATTTCCAGTTCGTGCCGGCCGGTGGCGATGAGGGGAAAGAAGAAAAAGAACGACGTCATGAAAAAGTTGGAAAGAAATCCTCCCGCGTGGAGCGGGACGAGCGTCCTTCCGTCGAGGACCGCGCGCAGCGGCGCGGGGGTCTGGGGCTCGGAGAAGGTTTCAGGCAGCAGGCGGGCCAGGAGCGCCACAGTCCCCAGGCCGAGCGCGCCCGTAAACCAGAAAAGCGATGCAATGCCGAAATGGCCGGCGAGAATCGGTCCGCCCACCACCCCCAACACGAACGCCGCGCCGATGGGGATGCCCAGAACGGCCATGGCCACGGAACGGTTCTCCGGCTCGACGTGGTCGGCGACGGTGGCGAACGCCGTGGAGATGATCGCGCCGCCGCCCTGCACCAGCCGTCCGGCAATCAACGCGATGATGGACCACGGCGCGGGCAGCCAGCCGGGAATCGCGCACAGGAACGAGCCGAGCGTGAAGACCGACATCCCGAGCAGCAGCACGTTCCGGCGTCCGATGCGGTCCGAAAGCCTTCCGAAGGGAAGCTGGAGCACGGCCATCGTCAGACCGTAAGCGCCGAACGCCAGGCCGACCAGGAAACGCGAATCGGTGAACTGGAGGCCGTAGAGGGTGAAGACCGGAAGGACAAGAAACAGACCCAGCATGCGCAGGCCGACGGCGCAGGCGAGAGCCAGAAGGACTTTTCTTTGAGCCGGGGTGAAGGGGAATCGCCGCGGCTTCGTCAGCGTGTTCATCAGCCGTGTCTGCGCCGGAGGTTCCAGGGGACGAGGAGGCGGCTCAGCCGCGCAGCGCCCGCGCCACATTCACCAGCGCGCGCATTTTGCCGATGGCTTCCTCGACGGTCCGCGTTTTCAGGCCGCAGTCGGGGTCCACCCAGACGCCTTCTTTCGGAAGCAACTCCAGCGCCTGTCGCAGCCGCTGCTCCACCACTTCCTGCGCTTCGATGGCGTGCGAGTGGACGTCCACGACCCCGAAGCTGATGTCTTTGGTGAAGCGGTTCTTGCGGAAAAGCTCCAGCATGTCGAGGCCGCTGTTCGACATCTCCAGGTCGAAATTATCCACCGGCATTTTCAGCATGTCGGGATAGATCTGTTCGAAGGCGCCGTAGCAGATGTGCGTAATGAAGTAGGCCGGCAAACCCTCGGTCACGATCCGCAGCCCTTCGATGGCGATGGGCAGTTCTTCCGGCCGCACGGAGGTCGCGGGCTCGTCCACCTGAATGATTTTCGCGCCCTCTTCGATGAGCGCTTCCACTTCCTTGCGGATGGCCCGCGCCAGCGCCAGGACGGCGTCGCGCCGGCTGGGGTAGTATTCGTTGAACGACCAGTCCATCACCGTGTAAGGGCCGGTCAGCATGCCTTTAACCGGCTTCTTCGTCAGGCCCTGTGCGAACTTCCACCACTCGACGGTGATGGGCTCTTCCCACCCGACCTCGCCCGTGATGATGGGCTTGTGGTAGTAGCGGTTGCCGTAGGAGCGCACCAGTCCGCCGATTTCGAAACCGGGAAGCTGTTCGGCAAAGTAGGCGACCATGTCGCCGCGATACATCTCGCCGTCCACGAGCACGTCCACACCCAGCTCTTCCTGTTTCTCGATCCAGAATTTCGTCGCCTGGCGCGTGACGCGGTCGAGTTCGCCGGGGCTGATTTTCTTCTTTGCGAACTCGGAGCGGGCTTTGACGAGATAGTCGGGCTTGGGGAAGCTGCCCACGGAGGTGGTGGGCAGGAGGGGCAGGTCGATGCCCAGTTGTTGCAGTTTCTCGCGGCTCATGCTTGGCTCCCTAGAAATTTTTGGCGGATGCTCGAAAGGTGGCGGAGCTTCAACTGCGCGCGGTCGCGGGGCAGGTACTCGAGTCCGCAGGAGGTGGTCAGGAAAGCGCGCGCGCCGGCAAGCCCGCGCGAAAGGCGCTCGAGCTGCCGCGCCACGGCATCGGCGTCCTCGAGCCGCGTGTTGCGGCCGTCCATCAATCCCAGCCCCAGCGTCTTCGCGCTTCCTTCCGACCCAATCACCTCGGTCAGTTTCGGGCTGTAGGTGAAGTCGAGCGTCAGGACGTCCACGGGCAGCTTCTGGAGCTTCGAGTAGAGCGGCGCAGCGTCGCCGAAGTAAAGCGCCAGGGCGAGCTGCGCCTGCCCTTTGCGCGCCGCGAGCGCCGCCAGACTGCGCTCGACCAGCGGGAAGTCCTCCGGGTGGCGGAGCAGGGAAGGTTCTTCGACTTGAATGAGGGTCGCGCCGGCCTCGGCGAGCGCGGCGGTTTCCTCCGCCAGCGCCGCGCTGAATTCGTCCACGCGTTTCTCCAGCCGGTTCGTCGCGCCGGAGGCTTCGATCGAAAGGCGTGCCAGCGTTCCGGCGCCCGTCAGCACCGGCTTGACGGGATGTTTCGATTTCGCCCGCGCAAACCTGAACTCGTCCACGATGAGCGGTTTCGTGCGTCGCACCGCGCCTCCCAGCACCGGCTGGCGAAAATAGAAGTTCGTATCGAAGAAGCGCAGCAATCCGTTGATGCGCACGCCCTCCAGCCGCCCCGCCAGGTGCGAGATGGGGTCGTACCATCGGATCTGGCCGTCGGTGACGACCTCGAGCCCCGCCTCGGCCTGCTCGGCGAGAGCGAGTTCGGTGAGGCGATCGAGTGCTGCGGCGAGGTCGGCGTCGGTTTTCTCCTGTTTCTCCCACTGCGCAATCGTGCGGCGCAGCAACTGGAGGTCGGCGCTTTCCCCGATTCGCGGGTAGCTGCTATGATTGGAAAGGATGAGTTCCATAAAGCGCTTGCTTCTCCTTGGGTTCCCGGAATTGGATGGCGGGCCCTTACTCCACGAACTGGGCCTCAACGCGGTGAGGAATCAGGCCTTTTTCGAATCCTCGGTCGAGCAGGAGTTGCACCGCCTGGCGTCCGCGCTCGCCGTAGTCCAGAGTCCACTCGTTCACGTACATTGAAACAAATCGGTCGGCCGTCGGCGCGTCCAGCCCGTGGCTGAACTGGATGGCGTATTCCAGCGCCTGCTCGCGGTGCGCCAGGCTGTAAGCGATGCTCTCGTGCAGCAGCTTGGCCACGTGCCGAAGGGTCTTCGCGTCCAGCGCCCGCCGGATCCCGTTCCCGCCCAGCGGCAGCGGCAGTCCCGTTTCGCTGTGCCACCACTCGCCGAGGTCCACGATCTTCTTCAATCCGTCCTGGCCGTAGGTGAGCTGGCCTTCGTGGATCAGCACACCCGCTTCGAACTCGCCCTTCGCAACGCCGGTCTGAATCTGATCGAAAGGCACAAACACCGGCTCGAATTCGGGCTCGAAGAGTCGGGCGGCCAGGTACGACGTCGTCATCTGGCCGGGGATGGCGACGCGCTTGCCCTTCAATTCGGCCGGGGGAAAAGCCGTCCGCGCCACCACCACCGGGCCGTAGCGGTCGCCGAAGCTCGCTCCGGAAGGGAGGAGCAGGTAACGGTCCGCCAGAAACGCGTAGGCGTGAAAGGACATCGCGGTGATATCGTGAGCCTCCTCGAGCGCCTTCTGGTTCAGAGTTTCGATGTCCGCCAGAACGTGTGTGAACTTCAGGTTGCCCGTGCGCAGCTTGCGCGTCGCCAGCGCGTAGAACATGAACGCGTCGTCGGAGTCCGGGCTGTGCGCCAGCTTGAGTTCCTGAATTCTCGTCCGCGAAGAGTCTGCCTTCTTGCCGGAAGATGATTCCATGTCCGCCCGGAGCATCCCACGTTCAGGTTGTGAAACCACCTATCCTAACATACGCGGGCCGCTTCGCTCAATTGGGCGGCGCCGAACCGTTGGAGTTCCCGACGGGGGGCGAAGACGAGCGGGGGAATTTGCGGAACAAACCGAGTAAGTTGTTGAAAACGGGCGCGACGGGATCCGGAATCAAAATTTTTTGGCGATGGATTTAACCCGCTCACGAAGGCTCCCTCAGGCGGCGGGCGCTGTCGTCGCGGTGCGAGCGCGCACGGCCCGGAGCGCCCGGAACGCTTCGGTCGCCACGTCGTGGTTCGAGTCGCGCGTCAGGCGTTCGAGGTGTTCGAGGCTCGTCGCGTCTCCGGCGTGCATGAGAACCGTGCAGAGCCCCCGCCGCACTCCCGCGTCGCGGCTGTTCAGGTACGGATAGAGGCGATCGACGCCAATCCGGTCGCGCGCCAGCTCGACGAGGTAGGTATGGGCCGCGTCACGCCGCCGCCCGCTCAGTTCGTTAATCATCGTGCTCAGAAAATCGTCCCGTCCCAGCGCTGTAATGGCGAACTGCATCGCCATCCTCACGCCCGCATCGCGCTCGACGTGAACGGCCTTCTCGAGCTCGGCCAGCGTCTGGCGTTCGCCCGCCCGCGCCAGGCCCTCCGCTGCGGAAGTGCGCAGCGTCTTGTTTCCCGACCACAGAGCCTTGATGAAGAGTTGCACTGAGACGGGGTCGCCCAGATAGGCCAGTCCTTCCAGCGCCTTCTCGCGCAGCCGCCGGTCCGGACTGTTCTCGTACAAAGCCTGAAGCTTGGGCAGCGCGTCGCGGGTGCGCAGAACGCCGACGGTCACGGCGGCTTCGCGCTTGACCTCGGCGTTCGTGGTTTCGAGCAGGTTCAGGAGTTGCGGGCCGGCCATGCGGTCTTTGATTTTCGCCAGCGCATTCAGCGCTTCCAGAGCCAGCCGTTCGTCGGCCGAGTAAGCGGCCTTGACGAGGTCCTGCACGCCCTGCTGGGCATTCAGGATGCCCAGGGCGTCGGCGGCCTGTCGCTGGGCCTCCGGAAAGCGATCGTCGTTGAGAGCCTCGATGAGCGCTGACACAACTCGCGGCTCGATGTCCGTGCCCGGATCCACGCGCACACTTTCTTCCGCGAAGCGGTCGCGGATGCGCTGCCCGACGCGTTTCCAGAAACCGGTGAAGCCGATGGTCGGAGTGTGGCCGGTGTAGTAGCCGACCAGCCCTTGCAGCGCCAGCACGCGCGTGCGCGAATCGCCGTCGCGGGTGGCCGTGATGAGTCCGTCGAGCGATTCGGGAACGCGAATCGAAGCGAGCGCCACCACCACTTCGCGGCGCACGTTCACGCTCGGGTCCTGAACGGCTTCCACCAGCGCCGGCACCACGGCGGGGTCGCCGCTCCTGCCGAGGTCGCGCGCGGCCCGGCTTCGCTGTTTCTCCTCGGGGCTTTTCAGCTGCTCCATCAGCGGGCTGGGCTCTTGCGCGGCAAGTTGCCAGGCCGTCCCAGTCAGCAGGACGGCGAGCAGGGTGAACAGTCCGGCGATGGCTCTCATCAGGTCCGCACCTTGGGCCGGGAGGAAAGCTTTCCCCGCCGTTGGAATTCGCGCGCGCAGGCCCGCCGCAGAGGGACGCAGCGGGTTTGGCACGCCATCCCGCCCAGTATAGTACAGCGGAGCGGCGCGTGCGGCACAACTCGGAAGGCGAGATTACTTGGCGATACGCGAGATCGCGATGCGGGTGACCCCGCTCTCCTCGTCGCGCGTGATGCCGATGGTGGTCATCGCGTCGTCGCCGGCCACGTGGAAAATCGCCTCGTCTTTCGATTGCATCGAGTGGACCTTCGACCCCAATTCATCACGGTAGAAGGCAGCGACTTTATCAAGAGGATCCGTCGTCTCGTACTCGGCGCTCGTGAGCGTCCCTTTTCCCCCCACGGTGAACTCGCCGCCCGAGTCGGTGGCCTTCGCGCCCGGATAGATCGGGACGCCGGGAACCTCGACTGTGCGCGCGGATTTTTCACTGAACGTGACGGGCCCGCCAGGGGTTTCGATGGTGACCGATTTTCCGGCCTCATCCACCTTGATGGCGCGGCTGGCGCGATAGCCGACGTACATCATCGCGCCGACCGCCAGGATCCCCAGCAGGACCACGACGGCGACGACGGCAATGACGATCTTAATGACGTTGCTGGGCTTTCCGGGCGGCGCGCCCGCCGCAACGCGCGGCGCAGCGGGAGGGGGCGTAGCGGGTTTCGCGGGCGTCTCCGCCGAGGACGCGGCGGCCTCCGCCGGTTTCCCGCATTTCGTGCAGAAACGTTCGCCTTCCTGCTGAGGCGAACCGCAGTTCGTGCAAAAGCGCGGCATAAGTCCTCCTTTCCAGGTGCAGCGAGAGAATCGGAATTGGATTGAACGCGAGTCAGGCTCGAGCCGGCCGCCCGAAGACTATCACAGGTTTTCCGGCCGGAGCGCTCGAAGCGGCCTACTGCACGCTCTGGCTCATGCCGGAAGGCACACGGCCGGGAATCGGAGTCGTATGGTGATGGACCATCCGCCAGCCCCCGGGGCGCCGGACGAAAATGTTCGTGGCCTCGACGACGGCGGTGGAGAAACCTTCCTCAAACGCCGAGGTCACATTTTCGGTGCACGAGACCCATGCGGCATCGCCCTGCACGCGCACGAGAGGTCGGCTGATGGTGACCCGCATCTGCTCGGTCGAGCGAAAGATGCGGTCCCAGCTTTCGCGCACCTCGTCCCAGCCCACCAGCAGGTCCCATCCGGGATGCAGGCAGCGCACCCAGTCTTCATGCAGCCATACCGCATCCATCTCGGCGAGGCTCAACTCCTCCAGCGCTTCGTAAAAGGCCCGGTTGGCCGCCAAAACTTCTTCTTCGTCGGTTTGGAGCGGGCTTGGTGTTGCCATGGATGAATCGACCGGCGTGTTACGGCGTGCCGGTTCGAGAGCTTGCGAGGCGCCGGAGCGCAGCGGGAAGAACAACGCCCACCAGGCTGACCTTGAGCAGATTGCCGAGAAGGAACGGAGAAATGCCGAGCCTCCACGCTTCGGCCGCGGGCAGCGAAAGCACCACGCCGAGCCACGCCGCGCCCGAGATCAAGATGAGGAGATCTCCGGCGGCGAGTGCTGCGGCGAGCGTCCAGAATCGCTTCGCGGCGCCGCGCTCGACGAGCCAGCCAATGAGGCCGGCGGCGACCGGAAAACTCCACAGATAGCCGCCCGTAGGGCCGAGCAAATGGATCGCCGTGGCGCCGCCTCCCGCGAAGACGGGCAACCCCGCCGCGCCCGCGGCGAGATAGGCCACCTGGCTTGCAAAGCCTCGGCGCGCGCCGAGCAGCGCTCCGGCCAGCAGCACCGCGAAGGTTTGGCCGGTGAGCGGCACGGGCGTGAAGGGAAGTCGAACTTCAACCTGCGCGGCCAAAGCGGTGAGAAGAGCGAATCCCGCCACCCACGCCGCGTCTTTAACGAGCGCGGGCCGGCCGGAGCAATAATCCGCGAACGTCAGCGATTCACTACGAGGCATTCGCAATCTCCCGAAAAAGGCGAAACATGGGCGGATTATAGCCGAGGCGCGAGACGGCGGCTACACCTGATCAATTCTGGCCGGAGGGAGGCGGCGAAGCGGACTTCAACTGGGTCAAGTCGTGCAACAGAGCGGGCAGTTGCTGCGTGAAGGTTGACCGTGCCAGAACCAGGTCGCAGCCCGCCTCGCGCGCTGCCGACGCCAGTTCACCCTGGACGTGAGAAAGGAACCCCACGGCACGCAGGTGCCGAGTGGCAGGACTCGATTTCAATCCCCGCGCCGCTTCCAGCGCTCGGCCGGAGCGGTGGTTCAGGTCCACGATGACGGCCGTGACAGCTTGCCGCATGGCGAAGTCCACCAAGCCCTCGGGAGCCACGGCGCTTACCTCCAGCCCCAGATGCTTCGCGGTCTCCTGGATTTTCGAGAGGAAGAGCAAGTCCTCGACGACAGCGAGTATCATGCGCACCTCCGCTTGGCGGCAGTATAGCCGAGGTTCACGCGGGTTGCGTTCGAAAATAGCAAGTCCTTGCAAATCAAGAAGTTGGCAGCGGAGATCGAGAAAAGGATGGTGTGATTGGAGGGGAAAATGCTCCAATCGCAGAGGGGATGGGTGTTTTTGCCCATCGCAGCAGAAGGGAGCAGGGAAAACTGACGCAATTCAGGAGGCTTCTCGTGCTGAGTAAAACGGTCTTCGTGATCGGCGCCGGGCCGGCCGGCCTGTTTGCCGCGCGCAAGCTCGCGACAGCGGGACATCGGGTGGTCATCTTCAATCGTGACCTCAAACCCGGCGGCTTGGCGGAGTACGGAATTTATCCTGAAAAGCACCACATGAAGCAGGGGCTGAGAAAGCAGTTCTCGAAGATTCTGGAATTGCCCGCGGTCGAATATTTCGGAAACGTGAAGGTGGGTGACTCGCAGGCCCTCTCGATTGGCGAAATGCGCGCCTGGAACCCCGCCGCGATGGTCTTCGCGGTGGGCGCGCAGGGCACGAAGAAGCTCGGAATTCCGGGTGAGGACGCGCGCGGCGTGTATTCGGCCAAGGATTTCGTCTTCCACTACAACCAGCTTCCTCCCTTCGCAAGTGCGGATTTCTCCGTCGGAAAGCGCGTGGCCATCGTGGGCATGGGAAATGTGATGGTGGACATCGCGCGCTGGCTCCTTCAGGACATGCCGGGTGAAAAACCCGAGGAAGTCACCGTCGTCGCGCGGCGCGGGCCGTTCGAGGTGAAGTTCGACGAGAAGGAATTCGACCACATCCACAGGCATCTCGACCGCGGAGCTTTCCGGGAAGAACTGCGACGGGTCGAAGAGCGCGTTCGCGGTGTGGGACAGGACCCCTCGAAAATCGCGGACACGATTTTTCCGTGGCTGAACCAGCCCGACCCCGGCAGGACGCCACCACGACTGGGTTTCCGGTTCCTTTCATCGCCGGTGGGAATCCGGCCCGATGCGAAGGGCCGCATCAGCAAGCTCGTGGTGGTGGAGAATATTCTGGTCCCAAAAGGCGAGACGACGGCGGCCAAGGCCACCGACCGCACGCTCGACCTGGAATTCGATACGCTCATCTTCGCCATCGGGGACATCGTGGATCCGACACTCGGCCTGCCGCACGAAGCGGGCGGCTACAAGACCAATCCGGCCTCGAAGAACGAGGACGCGGCGGCTTACGAGGTCTTTGACGCGGCGAGCGGCCGCGTGCTCGACGGCCACTTCGTGGTCGGCTGGGCGCGGAAGGCCAGCGAGGGGCTGGTGGGCAAGGCGCGCTTCGACGCCGAGCAGGGCTGCAACTTCGTCCTGCAATATCTGGAGGGCTCCACTCAGAAAACCACGCCGACGACCGAGGAGCTCCTTCGGGCGCTGGCCCGGAAAGACCTGCGGGTCGTGACTCCGGCGGAAATTCAACTGCTTGCGCGTGCCGAGCAGGCGAGGGCCCTGGCGGTGAACCGGCCGGCGTTCAAGTTTTCGACCAACGATGAGATGCTGGCCGCCATCGAAGAAGAGCGCACGCGGTCCGGCCTCGGCGGGCGCGGCGAGCACGCGGCGTGACGCCACTTGCGTCCACGAGGTTTAACTCCGGGCATTGACGCCTGAAGACCGCGCGCCTGGGTTGGAAACCTTCCGGGCGCAGGATACGTCTAAAGGTAACGTCATGGCGGATAACGAGCAGACGAATGAGCAGCGAAAAGTGATTCGGCTGATCCGGCCGTCGGTGGTCGTGCTCGTGGGCCCAGCCGGCTGCGGGAAGTCCACCTTCGCGGCGGGCAAGTTCCGCCCGAGCCAGGTGATTTCCTCGGACCGCGCGCGGCTGCTCGTCTGTGACGACGAGCGCGACCAGCGCTTCAATCCGCAAGCGTTTGCGCTGGTGCACTTCCTGATCGAACAGCGGCTGGGGATCAACCGGTTGTGCGTGGTGGATTCGACCGCCCTGACTGCGGCGGCGCGCCGGAGCCTGATCGAATTGGCTCGACGGCATCGGGTGCCGTGTGAGGCGCTCGTACTCGACGTCCCACTCCAGACGTGCCTCGAGCGCGACGCGAAGCGTGAGCGCAGCGTGGGCGCCGCCGTCATCGAGCGGCAGTTCCAGGCTTTCGAGCAGGCGAAAGGGGCTCTGGCGCAGGAAGGGTTTGACCGCGTCCTTACGTTGTGCGGGGACGAACTGGAGCGCGTGGAATTTGAAATCCAGTTTCGCCCGGTGGCCCGACCCGCTCCGGAAGCTGCGAGGTCACAAGGCGCGCGCGCGTTGAGACCCGGAAGACCTGGCGGGTTCCAGCGACCCGAAGGGCGGCCATCCGGCCCGCGACCCAACGCCCCACCGCGTCCCGCGGCGCCGCGGCCTGCGCACCCATCGGAAACACAACGCGCTGGCCGGTCAGCCCCCGCTGCTCCGACCTTTTCAGAGAAGCAACCAGTTCCGAACTCGACGCCGGCCAGCGAAGCGTCACCACCGCCCCAGGGCGCGGGAAAACCTGAGCCGCCCACGAAGGATTCGTAGGAAAGGTCAGAACTTCAGAACCAACGGGCGCCGATGCAGAAACAAATCCCGCATTCGGCGCCCGTGCCGTTTCAGGCGAACGCCTAAGTCCACGTATCGGCTTTCTTGTACTCCTCGAAGCACTTCAGCAGGCCGGCCATGCCAGGCTGGGACAATCCGTGCTCCATTCCCAGAATGCCTTGGTATCCGAGGGCGTGGATGGCTTTGAAAACGTTTCGCCAGTTCACTTCGCCGGTGCCGGGCTCATTCCGCCCCGGCACGTCGCCGATCTGGAAGTAGCCGATGTAGGGGTAGTAGCGTCGGATGTTGTTGATGAGATTTCCCTCGGAAATCTGCTGGTGGTAGATGTCAAAGAGAATTTTCACGTGCGGGCTATCGACGGCCGCCATGATTTCCGCCGCTTCGTCGGAATGAACGAGGAAATAGCCGGCGTGGTCCACGAGTTCGTTGAGCGGCTCAATGACGATGGTCAGGTTGGTCTTCTCGAGCAGTTCAGCGGCGCGGCGCAGGGCTTCAATCACGTTAATGCGCTGCTGGCCGCGCGGCCAGCCGGGCACCGCCGGTCCCGTGATGACCGTGCAGAAGCGGTTGCCGATGACCTTGTGGTAGTCGATGGCTTGGCGAAGCTGAGAGAGGAAGGCGTCGCGCTGCTGGGGGTCCACGAGCCCGGCCTTGTTCCACCCCGCCGGGTTGGCGACAAAGATTCCCATCTCCATACCCAGGCTGTCGAGCTTCTTCTTCATCTCCTCGACTTCCTTCATGGGATGGTTCATCAAGCCGTTGTACTCGGTGGCGTCGAATCCATGCTCGGCGAATTTCTCGAGCCGCTGGGGAATCGTCAGTTCTTTGGCGAGGAAGTCGAGGCGCGGCGCGTAGCGGAGGTTCCACTTGCGCTTCTCCGCGGCCGTCGTGCCGAGCGCTGAGGCGAGCGCTGCCGCGCCGCCCGCCGTCGCGATGCCCTTGAAAAAGTCCCGGCGTTTCATTGCAGTCATCCTCCTGTTCATGGGCTGGAAACGAAGCTTCACAGTTCCGGCTTGCGGGAGCCCCCGCGCGAAGGAGATCCGCTACGGGTTCAGCGGGTCGGGGCGGCCGTCGAGCCGGTCATAGACCGTGCGCGCGTTCGTCGTGCCGAGCGATTCGTGGTAAAGCGACTTCAGTCCCAGGATGGCGCGAACCTCCTGGTCGAAGCGGTGGAGGGTTCGCAGGTCCTGGACGCGGATGGGAAACCGTTTCCCCTGATGGAGCCAGAACTTCTGATAGCCGCGGTCCTCCAGCACGCAGGGCAGGCCGTGGACGGTGAGTGTGGGTGCGGAGGCAGGCAGCCATCGGCCGTCGGCCGCGCGCGCAATCCGCCGTGCGCAGGCGCTCTTCCGCACTTCGACCGTTTCCGGACTGCCGGAAACTTCGACGACTTCGAAGCCCGCCTTCCGGAATTCGTTTCGAACATCCGTCACCGCATTTGGAGTGCTTCCCATGCCCTTTGGCCCCCGCTTCGTTGACACATCTTGAGACGAAACCTAGAATGGGAGTGTATTTTACGAATGGCCGACAAAACAAGGGCATCCGTCCAACCAAAGGAGCGCGCGCTGCCAGGCCCGCAGAACGTCCTCTCCCTGATCGGGAACACGCCGCTCGTCCGGCTGGAGCGCATCGGCAGGGAATTCGCCGGCGTCGAAATCTATGCCAAGGGGGAGTGGGCGAACCCCGGCGGCTCGGTCAAAGACCGCGCGGCGATGAACATCGTCGCCGAAGCCGAGCGCGCCGGCCTGATGAACAAGGACAAGATCCTCATCGACTCGACCTCCGGCAACACCGGCATCGCCTATGCGATGATCTGCGCGGCGCGAGGCTATCGCCTGAAGCTCTGCATGCCCTCCAACGTCAGCCCGGAACGGAAGCGCATCCTGAAGGCCTTCGGCGCGGAGATCGTCTTCACCGATCCCATGGAGGGCTCCGACGGCGCCATCCTCAAAGTGCGCGAGATGGCACGGGAAAATCCCGCACTCTATTTTTACGCAAATCAGTACGACAACCCGGCCAACTGGCGCGCCCACTACCAGACGACCGCGCCGGAAATCTTCGAGCAGACCGAAGGCCGCGTGACGCACTTCGTGGCCGGACTGGGAACGAGTGGAACGTTCGTGGGCACGGCGCGACGGCTGAAGGAGTTGAACTCGAAGATTCGCTGCACCTCGTTCCAGCCGGATTCGCCCTTTCACGGCCTGGAAGGGATGAAGCACATGCCGACGGCAATTGTTCCGGGCATCTACGATCCGAGTGTCGCTGACGAGAACCTGGAAATCGGCACCGAAGACGCGCACCGGATGACGCTGCGTCTGGCGCGCGAGGAAGGGTTGCTGGTGGGGGTTTCTTCCGGCGCGGCGACGGTGGCGGCGCTCCAGGTGGCGGCGAAAATCGGCCGGGGCGTGATCGTCACCATCTTCCCCGACAGCGGAGACAAGTATCTGAGCGAGCGATTCTGGGAAGAAGGCAGATAATCAGACTGATTCATTGAATCAATGGGTCCATGATTCATGGGAGAGGCCCGAGTCAAGTCAACGAGTGCGGCAGCGCAATTCAATGAATCGATGATCTGATGAGTCGATGGTCCATTCTTCAGATGGCACTGCGGCTTTCAAGAGAACACGAAGACTTGATTCGCGACCACGGCGCGCGGGACTATCCGAACGAGTGCTGCGGAATCCTGCTTGGAAAAGCCGACGAGGACGCGAAGCGGGTACGGGAAGTTGTGGCCCTGAAGAATCTGCGCCTCGATGCGGCGCGCGCGCAGGAACTGCTCCCCGTCTCCGAGCCGGGCCGCGAGACGGAGCGGAACCGTTTTCTGATCGACCCGATCGAGCAACTCCGGGTGGAGAAGGACGCCCGGGCGCGCGGGCTCGAGGTGCTGGGCTATTACCACTCGCACCCCGACCACCCGGCCCGGCCCTCGGAGTACGATCGCGAACACGCCTGGCCGTGGTATTCTTACGTCATCCTTTCGGTCCGGGACGGCCAGCCGGGGGAAATGACGAGCTGGGTGCTCTCGGATGACCGCGCCCGCTTCTTGTCCGAGACCGTTGAAAAGGGGAGTCTTTAGGATTTGGCCTGCATCTGATAGAATAGAAACCCAGCAGGAGCATTGGATACAGCGGGAAAGCCCGAGGAGAGGGAATGCCGGTTAAGGTGATTATTCCCACGCCGTTGCGGCAGTACGCGGGGAAAAAGGACTCGATCAGTATCGAGGCCACGACCGTGGCCGAGGCGCTGGCGGGACTGACCTCTCAGTACGGTGATTTGCGGCGACACCTTTATACCGATGACGGGAAGTTACGCAGTTTCGTGAATATCTATTTGAACGACGAAGACATCCGCTATCTTCAGAAAGAACAGACCCCTCTACATGAGAACGACGTGCTGAGCATCGTACCCTCCATTGCCGGCGGTTCGAGCCTCCGCTGCATCTGTAGCTAGCCTGGGTGCCCCGCTGGGTCGGGGCGTCCCGGGCGCATCCCACCCGAGACCCCGGAAATTTTGAGACAAGAAAGGCGACGCGCTCTTGAGCGCGCGCGGGTCGCAGAGGCTTTTCAAGGCTGGCGACCAAACCAGGATTCAGGAAGTGAAACCATGGCAACTTTGACGGCCACTCCGGCCTCACAACTCAGCAAAGAGGAAATCCTGCGCTACAGCCGCCACCTCATCATGCCCGAAGTGGGCATGGAAGGGCAGTTGAAGCTCAAGGCGGCGAAAGTCCTGTGCGTGGGCACGGGCGGCCTGGGCTCCCCGCTGGCGCTCTACCTGGCCGCCGCGGGCATCGGAAAGCTCGGCATCGTGGACTTTGACGTCGTGGACTACACGAACCTGCAAAGGCAGGTCATCCACGGCACGAGCGACGTGGGGCGGCCCAAGCTGCATTCCGCGAAGGAGGCCATCCACGACATCAACCCCTTCGTGGAAGTCGAGACCTACGAGACGCGGCTGACGTCGGAGAACGCGCTGGATATCATCCGCGACTACGACATCGTCGCCGACGGGACGGACAACTTCCCCACGCGCTACCTCGTCAACGACGCCTGCGTGCTGCTCGGGAAGCCCAACGTTTACGGCAGCATCTTCCGCTTCGAGGGGCAGGCCTCGGTTTTCTACGCCAAGGAAGGGCCGTGCTACCGCTGCCTGTATCCCGAGCCGCCTCCGCCGGGCCTCGTGCCAAGCTGCGCCGAAGGCGGCGTGCTGGGGGTGCTGCCGGGGATCATCGGCTGCATCCAGGCGCTGCAAACGATCAAGCTGATTCTCGGCAAGGGCCAGACGCTCGTCGGGCGGCTCCTGCTCTTTGACGCGCTGAACCTGAAGTTCCGCGAATTGAAGCTGCGCAAGAACCCCAACTGCGCGCTTTGCGGCCCCAACCCCACCGTCACGGAACTGATCGATTACGAACAGTTCTGCGGTATTCGAGGAGAAGAACACGTGGAACCGACATCCGGAATTCCGGAAATCACGCCCGTGGACGTGAAGAAGATGATGGACGAGAAGAAGCCGTTCGTCCTGATTGACGTCCGCGAGCCTCACGAATATCAGATCTGCAGCATTCCGGGCGCGAAGCTCATCCCGCTCGGCGAAGTTCCGGCTCGAGTGCACGAACTGAATTCCGCCGACGAGATCGTGGTGCACTGCCGCTCGGGCCAGCGAAGCGCCCGGGCCGTGGACTTCCTGATGAAGGCGGGCTTCCGCAAAATCCACAACCTGAAAGGCGGGATCCTCGCCTGGTCGGACCAGGTGGACCCTTCGGTTCCCAAGTACTAAACGGCGCGCAGACCTCGCCGATGTTGGACGGCCGGACCTTCAGTTTGGCAGGTCCGGCCGTTCTTGTTTTGGCCCTCTCCTTCATTCCCCACGCGGACCTTGAACTGGCTGCGATAGAAGCCAGCGTCTGCGGAGTTGTGTTAGCTTAGTCAAAGCGGCGACAGGGCAGACGGCTGCGGATTCGATTCATCTTTTCCGGAGGTTCTCCATGGCTCTCAAGGTCGGCGATGTGGCGCCGGACTTCAAGCTCCCCAGCGCGACGGGCGAAACGAAGGACGAATTTCAGCTTTCGGCGCACCGGGGGAAAAACGTCGTCATCCTTTTCTACGCGCTCGACTTCACCCCCGTTTGACAGGCCCAAATGGCGTCGGTGCAGGCGGACCTCGCCCGCTTCGCCGCCTTGAACGCCCAGGTCGTGGGCGTCAACACGGATTCGGTTCCCTGCCACATCGCGTTTCAGAAGTCGCTCGGTGGGCTGGCGTTTCCTCTGGCCAGCGACCGCTGGCCGTATGCGAAAACGGCGGAGGCTTACGGCATCTTCCCGGCGGCGAAGCACTCGGCGCCATTTCTGAACGACCGTGCCGTGTTCGTCGTGGACAAGGAAGGGAAGATCGCCTGGTGGAAGATTTATGAATTGCGCGAGCAGCCGGACGACGCCGAGATTCTCGACGTGCTGCGGAAGTTGCAGTAGGCTCAAGGCAGGAGGGAAGGCGCATGGACCTGCGCACCGCCGTCCGCATCTACCTCGACGCGTCGGGCGGCCATGACCAGCCTCTGCACTTGTCCCGATTCGGCCTTTCGAAGGAGGAGACGGAGCGCATCTTCTCCGCCTGGGACGAGGACTACCAGATCAGCCGATTCATGCTCTTGAGCCGCGAGCGGGACGAAGCGCTCAACGAGTTCTTGCCGGAAGCGCGCGTCTACCTCATCAACGGCTTCGAAGTCAGCCACGTCAGTTTTCGCGAAGGAATCCAGCAGCTTCTCTGAACTTGCGGGTTCGCGCGCGGGGGTTCACCGGCGAAATCCCCGCACGGCGGCCGTCGCGGCGGGTCTATTCCTTGAGCTCGATGAGGATCCCTTCGAAGGGTTTGTCGCTCAGGTTTTCGGGCTGATGCTCGTAGGCTTCCTCGAAGCAAAAAATCTGGCCGACGTGTCCGAAGATGTTCTGCACCTTGCCTTTTGGAAAGTAAAAGCGGAAGTCGCAGTTGCTGAGCATCACCACCACTCCGGGCGGATGCGCGTGCATGGGAGACTTCTCCCGCGGGCCGTAATGGATCCGCAAAACCCGGATGCGGTCGTTTTCGTACTCCAGCTTATAATGCTTGGGGTCAACTTCAAGCGGGTCTGAGGGCACACGGCACCCCTGCCTGATGGAGATATCGGGAGGATAGACTTTTCGTCCGGCGAATACAACTGGAGGCTTGAAATCGGGGGAGCGGCGCGTCCGGAGCGGGCGCGCCGCTCTCGCCTAATAGGGATATCGAGGTTACCAGCCGCAGCAGGGGCAGCCATGATGCTTCCAGCCATGGTGCCGCCCGTAGCCACCCCTCGGACCCGGTCCGTACCAACCGCCACCGCGAGTGCCCCGGCCGCCCTGCCAGCCCTCCGAGCCCGGTCCAAAGCCGGTACGACCCTGCACTCCCGGAGGGGGAACGGCGACGCCGGCCTGGCGCAGCGCCCGGCGCTGCTTCCGGTATTCCTGGCGGACGCGGAACAGGTTTTCCTGCGCCTCATCGGCTTCTTCACTGTCCCAGCCGTATTCCGTAATCGCGGCGTGCATGGCCGCGCGCGCCTTCTCCAGTTCGCCCTCGAGCTGTTTCAAATTCTCGAGTTGCTTTTGTTGCTCGGCGGTGAGTTTGGGCTCCGTCGTCTGAGGTCCCGCCGTCTGTGCCGTGGCCGCCGCAGCCAACCAGGTCGCTGCGGTAATCGCCAGGGCCACGGCCAACGTGCCAATCCAATGGATCCGTCTCATCATTGCCTCCTTGCTTTACGTTTGAAGGTCCTGCGCAGTGCGTTCAGGCCGCGCGGCTAATTTCGCGGTCCGCCGCCTCGATTCCCTCCGCCACCGGCCCCGCCTCCAGAGCCGCTGCCCGCGCCGCCGCGCTGGCCGGCTCCCGCGCCGGGTGTTCCCATTCCGGTTCCGGGCTTGTGGATGCGATCCCGCATCTGTTTTCGTTCCTGCGCGCGCACGCGCTTCAATTCGCCCTTCGCTTCACGAATTTGATTGCGGGTCTGCTCCATGTTCTGGCGAGCCTCGCGTGCCTGGGCGCTGTCCTTGCCGTGCTGCCGGATCGTTTCTCGAAGCTGCTTCTGTTCTTGTTTGCGCTGTTGTTCGAGTCCCTTAATGTGCTCGCGCAGCCGGTCCTGCTCGCGAACCTGAGTCTGCGTTTGGTCCTGGTCCTGAGCCGCGACCATTGCCGGCCCAATGGCCATCACTCCTGCCAAAGCCAGGACGGAAGCTCCCATCAACATCCATCTTGAAAAGTCCAGATCTCCGGGCATCGTGGACCTCCCTTGGGGAAATTCGTTTCAACAGCTTGAACACGCCGGAAGCAAAGGAGTTGCGGGGACTTTGTGTCGCTCGCCGCGCCTTGCGCGTGGGAGTAGCACAAGAAGTGCAGTGCGAGCCGAAGCTGCTGCAAGTTGTCTTTGAAGAGGCAGTTTGGAAGGCGGCTGAGGTGAATCCTCAGCCGCTTCCGCATCTAGCGGATGGAGAAAAGAGGCGCCGCGTTCAGAAGGTGAATCGCGCCTGCATTTCGATGCGGCGGTTTGCGGTGGTCGAGCCCCACGGGCCCCATCCCCCGGCCAGGGCGTTGGAGGTGCCGAAGAGCGGCGAACTCAAGTTGCCCACGGGCGGCGCAAGATTCACGTTGTTCAGCAAGTTGCGCGCGAATACGGAGATCGTCAGGTTGTAGCGTTTCCCCGTGGACGCATCGCCCCAGCGGCCGGGACCGCCCCCGCCGCCACGACGACCCCTCGGAGGGCCCCCGAGGCCCACAAAGGTTCCGCTCCCGCCCGGACCTGAGGACGCGGCCTGGGTTGAAGAACTCTCTCCTCCGCCGAACCCGAAGGTCCGGCTGATTCGAAGGTTGATGCTGAACTGGCCCGGGCCTTCGCCGAAGTTCCGCGGAATGAGGGGCTGGCCCGGCAGCGGGTCCGTATCGAAGGCGCCGTAGGGCGTCGTCACGACACTCGGCCGGGTCATGTCCGTGGCGAACGTCGGGCGATCGTTGAACAACGAATCCCCGTTGTAGTCGCGTCCGGTCGTGATGTCGAACGGCCGGCCCCCGATCATGCGGATGAAGGGGCTGAAGCGCAGGCCGAGGGGGGACTCAAGGGTTCCGCCGACGAACGCCCGGTGGCGGATGTCGAATCCCGCCCGGCCCCACTCGCTCGCAAGGTCGTACTGGTTGGACGGGAAATCTGAGGCGCCGTCGGTGTTGCTCTCCGCCTTGTTGTACACATAAAAACCGAACACGTTCAGCTTGGGATTCACGCGCGCGTTAACGCGCGTGATGATTTGCCGCTGCGAATACCTTCCGCTCGACTCGTAGAGGTACACGTCTCCCACATCTCCGAACGGCCGCACTGCGGAGTCGGGGTCCTCCGGGTCCCAGGTTCCCGGAAGCGGGGCGTTGATGTTCCGCGACCGCAGCGCATTGAGTCCGCGGGAATGGGCGAAGGTCATGGAGACCGAGATGTTTTTAGGAAACTGCTGTTCGAGGCTCAAAGCGCTCTGGGCGACGTACGGAGCCTGGACGTTGACGTCGAGCTGACGGATGGCCGACGGCAACTGGTTGGCTTGAAGCGTTTCGATCGAAGGGACGTCCGGGAAGAAGTCCGGGAACGGGACCAGGTACTGGAGCTGATTGACGCCGTTCAAGCGCCTGGCCTGGAGGACCAGTTCTTCGCCGACGCGGTCAAAGAAGATTCCGAAACCGCCACGGACCACTGTCGAAGTCCGCCCGCCTGCGCCGCGGACCCCCCACGCAAAGCCGAAACGCGGAGCAAGATCCATTCGGTTGCGAATATTGTTCTGCGTTTCGTAGCGCAACCCCAAGTTGAGCGTAAAATTCTGACGAACGCGCCAGTCGTCCTGAATAAACAGGCCGAGGTCGTACTGGCTGACGCTCGCCAGCGGGTTACCGCCGGTAATCGAAAACTGGCTGGGGCCGCCGCCCGCCGCCCGAATCTCCTCCATCGTCAGACCGTTCTCAAGTCCCTCGAGTGTGATGCGGTAGGCTTCCAGCGAGGTGAAGGTGAACGTCCCGTTGTAGTTCTGCTCTGAATGGTCGGATTCAAATTCGCCGCGCAACCGGAGGCCGAACTTGAGAAGGTGCGAGCCGCGCGTCAGGGTGGTGTAGTTGTGCAATTCGACTTGCTCGTCTTTGCCGAAACTCAGGCCAACGCCCGACCCGCCGCCGTTGAACGCGCCGAGCACGGAAATTCCCGGCTCGGCGGTGTGCGCCGTCCGCCCGTCGCGCCGCCAGCGGTAGCGAAAGCGGGTCTCGTTGATGGCGGTCGGGCCGAGCACCGCCGTCTCGCTCACCTGGATTTCGTGCTCGTTCTCTTCGTAGTCGAAGGCTCTCGAAGCCAGCGAAAACTCCCCGATCCCCTCGTTCTCCCGCGAGATTCGGGTGTAGTTGTAGCGTGTCGTCAGCGTGTGGTTGGTGCTCAACTGATAGTCGAAGCGCGGCCCCACGGTGGTCCGCATCGTGGGATTCAGGACGGCGTCGCTGAAGGGGACGACCTCGAACGAGGGATCCAGTGTCAGCGCGCTGATCACGGAGGTTTCTTCCACGCCCCGCCGCTCCACGTCCACGAAGAAGGAAGACTTTTTGGTCAGGCTGCCGCTCAGGTTGCCGCCGAATGTCTTCGTCTGGTAAGGAGGACGCGTCGGAGCGAAAGGATTGCGCGAGTTGAACACGGCGTCGCCGAAGTTGAAGAAGGCCTCTCCATGCAACGTGTCGGTCCCGGGTTTTGTGAAGATTTCGATGCGGCCGAAGCCGAGGCGATGAAATTCCGCGGAGAAGGGATTCTGGTTAATGCGGATTTCGCGGATGGAAGATTTCGGCGGCAGCCGTCCGCCGGTGAAGCCGTCAATGTAGATTTCTCCGCCGCTGGGGCCCGCGGCGGGCCCCGCCAGCGCCTGGAGGTCTGATTCGAGATCCTCGGGATTGTCCGAGAGCGCGTCAAGGTCCTGGCCCTTGAGGACGATAGCGCCGACGTTGCTCGAAGAGTCGAGGCTCAGCCGATCCGCCGGGGAGGTCTCGACGCTCACTTCTTCCTTAATCACCATCAAGTCGAGACGGATATCGAGCGTGGCGGGCCTTCCGCTGCGGATTTCGACGCTCTCCTTTTCGAACACCGCGAAGCCCTCGGACATGGCGCTGACTTTGTAGCTGCCCGGGGCAAGTCCGCTCAGCGAATACCGGCCGTCCGGGCCGCTCGTCGCCACGTGGACTTCGCCCGTCGCCGAAGTGACGACCACCGAGGCGCCTTGAATCGCTGCGTCGGAGGGGTCCGTCACCTGGCCGCGCAGCCCCCCTGTTTGAGCGAGCAGGTGAGATGGAGCCAAAATCAGGGTGGCGAGGAATGCGAGGGCCGCGGCGGAAATACGGCTGCTTTTGACCATGGAATTCACTTCTTCTCCTTCAAGCTCAGGACTCCTTCGAGGTGTTACAGGCCGCCCGGCTCCGGGCTCAAATCGAGGTTCCATCCGCCCATCATCTGGCGTCCGCCACCCTCCGCCTCCGTCAGGAGGGGCTCAACGCCGGCGAGGATCGTGACCGCTTTGACGACGGACGGGTCTTCGCCCCCGACGCTTGAAATGGCGATTGCTTCGCCGGGATTCAAGTCGCCCACTTTAATGACCGGCATCTTTTCCAGCATCGCCTGCAAGCTGCGCGGCCGTTCTCCCCCGCCCGCACCCGCCGGGCCCCATTGGCCGCGACCGCTGCCTCCGGGCGGACCCTGCCCTGCGGTCGCGCCGCGAGGAGGTCCGCGCCGTTCACCTGCGCCGGCAGCCGCGCCGGGCGGCCCACCGCTCGCTTCGCCATGCGCCTGCGCGGCAAGCATCCGGGCCACGAACGGCGGCATGCGGCGGAGATTCGACTCCGCGGTGACGTGCACGGTCAGCTTCTTCCCTTGCATCAAGTCGGTCACGTCAACAGTGTTCTGATCGGCATGGATTGCGTCCACGGTCGCGGCAATGACCAGGAACGTTCCGGAGACCACCTGCTCCGCCGTGAATCGAGTTCCATCTTCGCCTCGCGTTCCCAGCGCCCTTAACTGATCGCCAATCTGGATTTCTTCGGATTTTCCGGGTTTGGCGTCGCGAAATCTCGCCGAGCCGGGGGCGTAGCGCTTCAGAACCGCGTCCTTTTCGAGCGTAATGACCACCGTCCGAGGGGTCCCGAGGTTCGGAACTTCAATGGTGATTTCCCGGGCCGCAGCGTCGGTCGCCTTTACAACGCCGCCGATGCCGCGCCTTTCCCACTCGGCGCGGTCGGCTTCGCGCTTCTTGGCCAGCTCCGCCTGCGCCATCACGATGACCGACGTGGCTGCGACTGACTTCGAGTCGGGAGAAACCTCGCCTCGCGCCAGGACCCGGTCACCCACCGCCACGTCATTGGGCGTAATCGCCGCGGCCTTCTCGAGACTCCTTTCACCGGGCGCCACGCGTAGAAAGCGGGTCTTTTCGCTGAACAGAACCTCTATTTCAGGGCCGGCGTCCGTGCGGAGCGTGAGGCGGCCTTGGGCGGTGTCAATTGCTGTCACCGCGCCGAGCGGGCGGACTGGTTGAGGGGCTTGCGATGGCGTTGGCTGGCCGTGCGCCAAGGAGGCGAAAAATAACGCCAAGAAAAGGGAAACGCCTGATTTCACTGAGCTCATTCGCCGCGGCCCCGAGAGAAACGTTCCGAATCACTTGAACCTTACAGACTGTGAGACGAATGAAAACGCCTTCAGGTTACCCTTTGTGCGCCGAAAGAGCCCCTTTTTGTTCCAATGCGTTGCCTCGAATCGGCCCTGCGCGCCTTCCAGGGTTGGAAGGCCAGCGGGGTGGTCCCATGAGCAGGATGGAGGGGAGCGAATGCCAGGCCGTGGTAGCATGAGAACCCGAAACGCCCGAAATCCCGTAAATCGACCTTGATGAAAGTGGCGATCACAGGCGCGGCTGGACTTTTTGGACATGGACTGGTCCAGGTTTTTTCCCGCCGCCATGACGTCTTCCCTCTCACCCGCTCCGACGCCGATATCGCCAGCGAGGAACTGGTGCGGCGGGCCCTCGAAAGGATCGCGCCTGAGGTGGTCGTTCATCCCGCCGGAATTCCCGACCTCGACATCTGCGAAGACGAGCCGGCCAAAGCATTTCTCGTGAACGCGCACGGGACGAGGCACATCGTCGAGGCGGCGCGGGCGATTGGCGCCGGAATCGCCTACATCTCAACGGACGCCGTTTTCGACGGAAGGAAGGCGACTCCTTACACGGAGGAAGACCGCCCCAACCCGCCGACGGTTTACGGCCGAACCAAACTGCGCGGGGAACAATTCGTTCGAACGATTCCCCGGCACTGGATTTTCCGCGTTTCCGTGTTGTTCGGGCCGGGAAAGGCGAACTTCGTGAGTAAAGGCCTGCGAAAGCTCGCCTCGGGTGAGACCTGTACGGTGGCTGCGGATCAGGTGGCCACGGCGACATACACCGTGGACGCGGCGGAAAAAATCATGGAGGTTGTGGAGGCCGGGCGGCACGGACTCTACCACCTGGCCAACACCGGCATATGCAGCCGGCTCGATCTGGCACGTCACGCTGCGGAGCTTGCGGGGCTCGATCCGGAGCGGGTCCTGGGCGTCCCGTCGGAGCAGATGGGCCGGCCCGCCCCTCGCCTGAAATTCGCCGTGATGGAATTGGCTGCGCTAAAACGCGAAGGGTTCGCTTTGCCGCGACCGTGGCAGGAAGCGCTGGCGGATTACGTTGGAAATCTGCGCCTTTAGGGGATTCAGCAGGCGAGATCGGGAGAAGTGGAAAGGCCGAGGAGGCCGCGCAGCCGCGTCCAGAGTTCGCGAGGAAGGCGGTTGCCCGAAACGTGAGGCAAGCAGTGCCGTTCCACGAATTCAATCGTCTTCGGGTCCGCTACTTCGCCGGTGATAACCAGGACCCTTCCCACCAGATTCGGCCTCAGTTCCTTGATGCCCAAAACGACTTCATCCGCGGTCAGGTTGGTGCACCGCAGGTCGAGCAGGACAGCGTCAAACGACTCGCGACTGATTTTGGAAAGCGCCTGCTGGCCCGTGTAGGCGACGTCGCCTTCACAACCCAATCCGGCGAGCAACACGTAAAGTGTGTTGCGGATCGAGGGCTCGTCCTCGATGATGAGCACTTTGCGGCGTTCGGCACCCGGGGCCACGCAGCACCTCGCTGGGCAGGGGTCTGAACGCAAACCAGTTCCTGCGCCGATCCACTCAAAAACGATACACTGAGCGAGTGGGAGAGTCAACAGGCCTTGCGTGTGACTTCCAAGCGCTGTTTTTTCAATGAGCTACAGGCGATGAGCGAGTGAAAGGGCAAGGCTCGACTGTCCGAACGGTCGGGAGGTTAATCAGGTAATCATATCAGTCGCAAACGCTTGCGCGAAGGGTACGTTTCCGCAGTAAGGACTTCGCGGCTCCGCCGGCTCGAAAACGTTTTCGTGTCTGTTCGCGCCGTGCTATCAAGAAACATCCGTCCCGAAAAGAATTCCAAGTCGCCGAAAAATGTTGTCTTGATGGTCAGAGTTGCCGCGCGGAAACGAGGGAAGTCACTACTTTGGTATGGCCGGGGGATGAACCATATTCCAGCCCGTACTTGCGTGCACGGGGCGTTCCTTTGACCCGAGGGGCCTGGAGACGAAAGGACTCCGGTCGCCTGCGCGAAGCTCGAACTCGGCGGTCTCCTGCCTGCAATCTCAAAGGGGGAAAAGTGATTCGTGTGCGACCGCGAAGCCCATGAGCGACAGAAGCGGACGTCGTGCTCCAATCGAAGGCGTCGCTTCCGGCTTCGGCTGAAATTCGGGGAAAAATGTCTGTTGCTCTCATGACGCCGCGTCGAGCCGTCATTGCCGCGGAGGCGCGAATCAACTCCGATCACATGGCGAATCCTTTCGCTGCGGCGGGCTGGGACTGTGCGGCTAACCCTTGAAAGCTGTTGACAAACGGCGCGTTGTCCATCCAAAATGAAGTTTTGCATTGAGCCAAGGGAACGGAGAGTGCAGTGGGAACTTACGTCGCGAAGGCTGGCCGCGGGAAAATCCGCTGGCGAGTCTTTGATGCTGAAGGGACAGTTTTGGGCCGGCTCGCCTCGCGGGCGGCGCGCGTGCTGGCGGGGAAAGAGAATCCTGCTTATACGCCGCACGCCGAGCCGCGCGAAGGCGTGATCGTGGTCAATGCGGAGAAGGTCCGTCTGACGGGTCGGAAGCTCGACCAGAAGATCTATCGGCATTACACCGGGTATCCGGGCGGGCTGAGGGAAGTGACAGCGCGCCGCTACCTGGCAACGAAGCCGGACCGCCTGGTCCGGGACGCCATTCTCGGCATGCTCCCCAAGACGCGCCTGGGAGACCGCATGGCGCGCCGCCTGCGGGTGTATGCCGGAAATCAGCATCCCCACGCGGCTCAGAAGCCCGAAGCGCACTCCCTGAACCGTTAGACCAAATCCCTGGCGGAAGAAAACTCTTGAAGGAGCGGGTGTGACGGAAACGGTGCAGTATTCTGGAACCGGACGGCGAAAGACCTCCGTGGCGCGGGTGATCCTGCGGCCCGGGGAGGGCAAGGTGGTGGTGAACGACCGGCCCTTCGAAGCTTACTTCCCGGCCGAGGCGTTGCGCGTGGAAGTGCAGCAGCCGATTCGCGACGCGGGGTTTCTGGGCAAGTTCGACGTGCACATCAAGGCGCACGGCGGGGGAATTCACGGCCAGGCGGGCGCGGCGCGGCTGGGGATTGCGCGCGCTTTGCTGGTCTTCAATCCGGAATTGCGCAGCCAGTTGCGCCAGGGCGGGTTCCTGACGCGCGACCCGCGCGCCAAAGAGCGGAAGAAATACGGCCAGAAGGGCGCGCGCAAGCGGTTCCAGTTCTCGAAGAGGTAAAGAAGCAAAGAGCGCTCCGCCGTCAGCCCTCAGGCTCAGGAAGCGGACTGCGGAGCATAACGGCTGAAAGCTGAAGGCTGAGAGCCGAAGGCTCGGAAAATCAGGAGGTCATTTGTCGAATATTACGATGAAGGAATTTCTGGAGGCCGGCGTCCACTTCGGCCACCAGACCCGGCGCTGGAACCCCAAGATGAAGACTTACATTTACGGGGAGCGGAACGGGATCTACATCATTGACCTCCAGAAGACCCTTAAGTGCTTCAAGGAAGCCGCCAAGTTTGTTTCCGACCTGGCCGAGCAGGGCAAGACGCTGCTGTTTGTGGGGACGAAGCGGCAGGCGCAGGAAGCGATTGCCGAAGAGGCGACCCGCTGCGGCATGTATTACGTCAACCATCGGTGGCTCGGCGGCCTGCTCACCAACTGGACGACGATTCAGAAATCCATCCAGCGGCTCAAGGAACTCGAGGAGATGAGCCGCGACGGCCGCTACGACCTGCTGCCGAAGAAAGAAGTCCTGCGGCTGGAGCGCGAACGCCAGCACCTGGAAAGGAACCTGGCGGGCATCAAGGAAATGCCGGGCCTTCCCGACGCGCTGTTCGTGATCGATTCGAGCAAGGAAGAGATCGCGGTGCGCGAAGCTCGCAAGCTGGGCATCCCGGTCGTCGCCGTCGTGGACACCAACTGCGACCCGGACCTGGTGGACTGGGTCATTCCCGGCAACGATGACGCGCTGCGCGCCATCCGCCTGTTCGCCGCGCGCGTCGCCGACGCGGTCCTGGAAGGCCGGCAGGCGGCGCTGGAGAGGCAACTGGAAGCCGAAAAGATCGCGGCCGAGCGCGCCGCCGAAGAACTGGAGGCCGAACGCGAACGCGCCGCGCTGGCCGCCGAAGGAGCGGAATCGGGCGGCGGCGAACTCGCGGAGGGCGGGAAGTCCGAAGAAAGTTTCTCCTCGGTCCTGGAAGCCGAGGAGAGGGCCGACGGCCGCGTGCGGGTTCCCAAGACGCGCCGCCGGGCGGGCGCCCGCGGCTCCGACGAAGAGGGCGGAGAGCCGGCTTCCCGTAACGCTCACTGAATTGTTTCCACTTGAACCTGGGTTTCAGCCGCGAGGCAGGGCGTTCGCCCGTGCGGCGGGTGTGACCCGGCCACGGAAGGGGCTGAGGAAAGCATGGCGGTTTCAGCGGATCGGGTGAAGAAACTGCGCGAGCTGAGCGGCGCTCCGATGATGGAGTGCAAGCGGGCGCTGGAGGAGGCCGGCGGGGACCTCGACCAGGCTTTTACGCTGCTGCGCAAGCGCGGGCAGGCGGCGGCGGCCAAGAAGGCCGGACGCGCCGCCAACGAAGGCGTCATCGGCTCCTACATTCATGCCGGCGGGCGGATCGGCGTCATCGTGGAACTGAACTGTGAGAGCGATTTCGTGGCCCGCAACGAGGAATTCCAGCAGCTCGCGCACGACCTCGCCATGCAGGTCTGCGCCACCGACCCGCGCTTCCTTCGCAAGGAAGACGTGACGCCGGAAATCCTGGACCGCGAGAGGGACGTGCTGCGCGCCCAGGCGGCCGCGTCGGGCAAGCCGGAAGCGGTGGTCGAGCGCATCGTGCAGGGCAAGCTCGAAAAGTTCTACGAAGAGAACTGCCTCTACGAGCAGCATTTCATCAAGGACACGGCGGGAAGCCAGACGATCGGCGAACTGATCAACTCGAAGATCGCCAAGTTCGGCGAGAATATCGCCGTGAGACGCTTCGCGCGCTTCAAGGTGGGAGAAGGCGGCCCGAAAGACGCCGTCGAAAGCGCGCCAGCCGAGTAATTCGATTCCGTGAGCGGGACCGAGGACAATCCGAGCCCCATCGCGACGCCGCCGGGCGCGCCCGCTTTCCGCCGTGTCCTTCTTAAATTGAGCGGGGAAGCGCTGATGGGCGGGCAGGGGTTCGGCGTGGACCCGATTGTCGTGGCCCGCATGGCGCAGGAAATCCACGAAGTCCGCCAGCTCGGCGTGGAAATTGCCGTGGTCGTGGGCGGCGGCAACTTCATCCGCGGCGTTTCGGCTTCCAGCCTGGGGATCGACCGCGTGGTCGGCGACCACATGGGGATGCTGGCCACGGTGATCAACGGGCTCGCCTTGCAGGACGCGCTCGAGAAGTGCGGCACGTTCACGCGCGTGGTGACGGCGATCGAGATGCGGGAGATTGCCGAACCCTTCATCCGCCGCCGGGTGATCCGCCACCTGGAAAAAGGCCGCGTCGTCGTGCTGGCGGGCGGCACCGGCAACCCCTACTTTTCGACGGACACGGCCGCGGCGCTGCGCGCCATGGAGATCAAGGCGGAAGTGATCCTCAAGGCCACCAAAGTGGACGGCGTGTATGACGCCGACCCGAACAAGGTGCCCGACGCCAAGCGGTTCGACCGCATCGGTTATCTGGATGTGCTGTCGCGCGGGCTCGCCGTCATGGACACGACGGCGATTTCCATGTGCATGGACAACGGGCTGCCGATTATCGTCTTCAACCTGAACGTCCCCGGGAATCTGAAACGCGTGGTGAAGGGAGAGAAGGTGGGCTCGCTCGTGGCCCGATGAACCAGAGCGGGAGGCGGTTCGATGATTAAGCAGGTGCTGGCCGATGCCAGGACGAGGATGACGAAAGCGCTCGAGGACCTGCGGGTGGAGCTGGCTGCCGTGCGGACCGGAAGGGCTTCGACGGCGCTGCTCGATCACATCAAGGTTGAGTACTACGGCACGCCCACGCCGCTCAACCAGGTGGCCACGCTGGGCGTGCCGGAAGCCAGCCTGCTGACCGTTCAGCCGTGGGATGCGAGCCTCATCGGCGCGATTGACAAGGCGATTCGCTCTTCGGACCTCGGTTTGAACCCCGTGAACGACGGCAAGGTTCTCCGCGTGCCGATCCCCGCGCTCACCGAGGAGCGCCGCAAAGAACTGGTCAAGCACCTGCACAAGGTGCTGGAAAACCACCGCACCGCGGTGCGGAACATCCGCCGCGACGCGAATGAGGCGCTCAAGAAGCTCTACAAGGACAAAGCGATCTCCGAAGACGACGAAAAGCGCGCACTCGACGACGTCCAGAAGCTGACCGACGAATTCATTGAGAAGCTGGACGCCCTCGGCAAAGCCAAGGAGAAGGAGATTCTGGAAATCAAGTGAGGGAAAGCGGCCTGGGTCCCGCAAGAGTGCGGCTGTCTGTAAGATTTTCTGTTGAAATTTGGGGGAAGAAGAAAGAGGGTGTCTC
>CAZKXX010000016.1:0-48893 GCA_964556705.1 uncultured Acidobacteriota bacterium | reverse complement strand
AATCGCTTTTGGCCCGCAAGACGAAGTTCACATCGCCTGGCGCAAGGTTTTTGAGGGCGATATCCGCGACATCGTCGTCTCAACGTCGCGTGACGGCGGCCGCTCTTTCGACGAACCCGTTCGCGTGGCCGTGGATAACTGGAAGATTGCCGGTTGCCCGCACTCCGGGCCTGTCCTCGCTGCGGCGGGACGGCGACTCTACGCGGCGTGGTTTTCGGAGGGCAGTGCAGGCAACTCGGGAATCCGTATCAGCTGGAGTGATGATGGGGGACTTGCTTTTGCCCGTCCCCTGATCATTTCGCGGGGCATCCTCGACGCCAACCACCCCGCTCTGACGGTCTTGCAAGACGGCCGAGTCCTGGTCGCCTTTGAGGGGCGCCCGCCGTCCAATGGAGACAACTGGGAATCGCACCAAGCCTTTCTTGCTGAGCTTGGGGCGGATGGGAAGGTCTCGGGTCCGGTCGGAATTCCGTCCGGAGGTCGTTCGGTTTCCTACCCCGCACTATCAGTGGACAGGGGCGGCCGTGTCTTTCTCGGCTGGACGGAGTCGGGCCCGCAGCATGCTGCGGTCTTCTTATCCCGGGCCAGAACCTCGCGGTGAATCGGAACAGCGCACCCGCGCGGCCCCCGCGAACTGGCTTGCCGGTTTCCCTGGATATTTATCGGCAAGATAACTAGCCTATCTAAAAGAGCGGGGGCGCCGCGAGACCCGCAGGCGCGGCAAGTCCCCCCGGCTGTAAGGGTAACGAAAAAATACTCAAAAAAGCAATCGAAGGAAGCCAATAAGTCCTTTATGTTCAATGAAATATCCGAAAAATGAAGCCCGTCGAACCCCACGGCTAAGCGGCCGTTGCACGGCCCGACTGCGGGAGTGCCACCATGCCGCTTCCCTTCCCGCCGCGCTTCGCTTAGCATGAAGCGTTTGGCCGCAGGCCGCCCGAAAGGACTCTCATGCCTGACTCTGTCCGCGTCCGCTTCGCGCCCTCGCCCACCGGCTACCTGCACGTCGGCGGCGCGCGCACCGCGCTCTTCAACTGGCTTTTCGCCCGCCGCCACGCCGGCCGCTTTATCCTGCGCATCGAGGACACGGACGTGGACCGCTCCAAGCCGGAGCTCACCGAGGCCATTTTGCGCAGCCTGGAATGGCTCGGCCTCACGTGGGACGAAGGGCCGATTCTTCAATCCGAGCGTCTGGCGCGATATCACGAACTGGCCGCGGAACTGGAGCGGCGCGGCGCGGCCTATCCGTGCTTCTGCACCGCGCAGGAACTTCAGGCCAAACGCGCGAAGGCGGAAAGCGAGGGGCGTCCGTGGAAATACGACGGCGCGTGTCGCGACCTTTCGCCGGACGAGCGCGCGCGCCGCCGCGGCGAAGGCCGTCCGCACGCCCTGCGCTTCCGCGTGCCGGAGGCGGGCACGACGGCGTTCGAAGATGAAGTTTTCGGACGCGTGGAAGTCGAGAACCGCGAAATCGAGGATTTCGTTCTGCGGCGCTCCGACGGCAACCCCACGTATCACCTGGGCGTGGTCGCCGACGATCTCGACCTGCGCATCACGCACGTCGTTCGCGGCGCGGACCACCTGCCCAACACGCCGAAGCAGGCGCTGATGTATGAAGCGCTCGGCGCGACCGCCCCGCGCTTCGCGCACCTCCCGCTCATCCTCGGTCCGGACAAGCAGCGGCTTTCCAAGCGTCACGGCGCGACTTCGGTCGAGGCTTATCGCGAACAGGGCATCCTGCCGGAGGCGCTGGTGAATTACCTGGCGCTGCTGGGCTGGACCCCGCCCGGCGGCGCCGAAATCGTTCCGATCGAGGAGATGGTCCGCGTCTTTGACTTGAAAGACGTTTCCAAATCGAACGCTGTGTTCGATCCCGAAAAACTCTCGTGGATGAACAGCGAATACCTGCGCCGCGCCTCGGAGGAGCGTCTGCTGACGCTCGCCGGCGAAGAGCTGAAATCGGCAGGCCTGTGGCGCGAGGATTTTGAAGGGAGCGGAGCGGCCCGCTTTCGCTCAGCCGTCAAGCTGCTTCAGAGCCGCGCGCGAACGACGAAAGATTTTTCCGGCTCGTTTCGCGCGTTCTTTTCAGACGAGTTCGAATACGATCCCGTCGCGGTGAAGAAGTTCTGGAAAGACGCGGCGCTCGCGGAACTGCTTGCTGCGCTCGCCGAGCGGCTGTCAAAGCTCGAACCGTTCGACACGGCGACGACGGAACAAGCCCTGCGGGGACTGGCCGAGGAGCGCGGCGTCAAGGCCGGGCTGCTGATCAACGCCTCGCGCGTGGCGCTGACCGGTCAGGGCGTGGCGCCCGGGCTGTTCGAGATGATGGCGGTCCTGGGCCGCGAGCGCGTCGTCGAGCGGTTGCGAAGAGCCGCGCGATTTTTGTGCCCCGGGTCTGCGGTCTGACCCGCGGCGTCTGAAAAAACCGCAGGTCACAGCGCAGACCGGCGCTACGACTCGCTGACCGGCAGCCACACCTTATCCGGCAGGCGTTCGTTGTGCCGGCCGAGGCTCAAGAGCGAGCCGCGCACGCCGCGCGGGAAAATCTCCAGCACACCGCAGGCGCGCGGCAGCGAGAATCGTTGCTGGCCCGCGCTGCCCGGGTTGAAGAAGAGCCGGTGCGCGATGGCGACGAGAAACGGCTGATGGCTGTGACCGAAGATGATGACCCGCGCCGATTCCCCGAACGATTGCAGAAAGGCCTCGCGGCGCTCGGGATGCATTTTGGCGAGCAGCGCGCCGTCCGACCATTCCTCGAGTTCCGCCTGCGGAACGGAAAGTTCGTGCGTGAGAAAGACCTCGACGCCTTCAAAGGTGAGGGTGAGCGAAGGCGGAAGCTTGAGCGAAGCCGCGTCCACGTTGCCGCGCACGGCGTGAACGGGCGCGATGGCGCGCAGTCCGTCGAGCACTTCGGCCGAACCGACGTCGCCCGCATGCAGGATCGCCTCGCAACCGGTCAGAGCCTCGGTCAGTTGCGGATCGAAAAAGCCGTGCGTGTCGGACACGACACCGATTTTCATCGTTGCGCCTCGCGAAGCCAGATTTCCGGCCGAAGGCCCTGCCGGTCGGGTGGATGATAATGGCCGAAGGCGCCGAGGTAAAGCGTCTTGGTGAGGCTCGAGCCAAGACTGTGGCGTGGCGGCCCGCGTCAGTTTTCCTCGCGCGCGGCGCGGATGATTTCCTCGGCGGCGGCTTTGGATCGCGGGCAATGCGGGTTCTGGACGCGGCAGGCCGCGACGCTCAAGTTGCAGCCGCAGGGGCAGCGCTCGAAATTCAGGCGGCGAAAGGCGCGGGCCTTCCACGGCTCGTCCATGCCGCGCAGGGGCGGCTCGGCAAGCTCGGTGACGTTGGAAGGGAGAAAGTCGCGGACCACGTGCGGGCACTCCTCCGGAACGGGCTTGAGCGGCGCAGGAGTAAAGTCCGCGCGCTCGGGCGCCATCGCCCAGACGAGCACGGCGAGAGTCGCGACGCACGCCAGGGCCAGCGCCAGCGACCCGCGCGGTGAAAGCGGCCCGCCGGCGGGCGCGACTTCAGTCGAACTGGATTCCTCGGAAGACATCCGTGTTGACGCGGTTCAGCGCGGTCTGGCGCGGGACGACTTTCACTTCCAGCGTGACCGGAACGCTCGCGGGCGGCAGGCAGGCGTGATCGTTGCACGCCTGATACGCGAACTTGCCCTTGAGTGTGTGCACACCCGGCGCCGCGTTGCGCGCCACTTCGAGGAGCGCGCCGACCGCCAGCGTCCCTTCATACACCAGGAGGGGCTGGTCGGAGAAGGCGAATTTCTTCGCTTCGCCCTTGGGATAGACGATTTTGGCGACGCTGAAGAGGTTGTTGGGCTCGAGCGTCAGTTCGGTGGGAATCAGATAGTCCTGGAGCGGTTTGTGGTCGTTGATATGAAAACCCGGCGAGATTTCCGCCACGACCGCGGCGCGCACTTTCGCGCCGGGATGAGCGCCGTCGGTTTCCAGCAGCGCCTTCGCTTTGACCACCGGCTTCGAAGCCGATTGCGCGAGCGCCGCAGCCGCGCCCAGAGCCGCCGCGAGCGCCAGAGCCGTCGCGATTCTGAAATAGTCCCGTTTCATCAACTCTTCTTTCCCTCCGTTTGCAAAACTTCGCGTTTACACCGGGCCCTTCAGGAACTTGTCGAGCTGTTCCCGCGCCAGCTTCCGGCTGACGCCGCAGGAGCGGTCTTTATTGCGGCACTCGAGCAGGTTCATCTCGCATCCGCACGGGCAGGGCTGCCCTTCGAGGTGTTCCTTGAACGCCGTCACCTGCACGGACGTCAGCTTCGTAAGGTTGACGCCCGGGACTTCGGAATCAATTTCAGCCGGATCGCCGAGCTCGATGGCCTCGGCGCGCGCGCCCTGCGGCAGATGGAAATCCGCCTCTTCGCCGGCCTCGGCGGCGAGCAGTTCCTTGATCTCCTGCTCGAAGATCTCTCTCGCCGTCAGGCCCGTGTGCTTGGAATAGATGCGCCCGTCGCGCCCGATCATCACCGTCGTGGGCAGCCCAAAGACGCCGTAAGTCTCCGCCACGCGCGAGTCGCCGACGGCGACGGGGTAGTTCATCTTGAAATCGCCGGCGAAGCGCCGCGCCGACTCCGGGCTGTCCTGCACGAGCACGCCGAGAACCGTGAACCCCTGGCCGCCAAACTTCTCCTGGAACTCCACAAACCACGGAATCTCCACGCGGCACGGCCCGCACCAGGTGGCCCAGAAATTGAGCAGGACGACTTTGCCCTTCAACTCCGCGAGCTCAACGTTGCGGCCGTCGAGATCGGGCAGCGTGAAGTTCGGCGCCATGGGACGGGCGCCCGCGGGCGTCGCGGTCCGCTGCGTGGCGGGGGCAATCCAGTAGCGGTTCAGAAAGTAGAGGCCGACGACCGCCACCAGACCCAGCACGACCCCGACGAGTACCTTCGGTTTCTTCACAGTGTTCCTTTCCGCGACGCGGTCTCGCCGCGCCGGTTCACATTGCGCTCAGCGACGGGAGCGTCCGGCGGCGGGCGCCGCAGCCGCCGCCCCGCCTTCCCGGCGCGCGCGAAAATGATACGCCAGCCCGGCCGCCGCGGCGAGCGCCAGGAGCGCGATGAATTGCGAAGTCGAAAGCGCTCCGCCCAGAACAAAACCCCGGTCCGCATCGCCCCTCAAATATTCGATGAAGAATCGGACCACCGCGTACAGCGCCAGATAGTGCAGGAAAATCTGGCCGTCGTAACGCTTCCGCCGGAAAAGCCACAGCAACCATCCGAAGATGGCGAGCGAGGCGGCCGTCTCGTAAAGCTGCGTGGGGTGGAGCGGCACGCCGAGCGGCACGCCCGTCAGCTCATGACTCCAGGAATTCGTAAAGACGACGCCCATCGCCGAAGAAGTCGGCTTGCCGTAATCGCAGCCCGCGGCGAAGCAGCCGATTCGGCCGAGGCCCAGGCCCAGCGCCACGGCGGGAGCATAGACGTCGAACACTTTCCACCTCGGCATGTGGTTGGCGCGCGTGTACCAGAGGGCAAAAACCACGGCGGCGATGAACCCGCCGTAGAAGACTCCGCCGGCCTGAATCGTGGACCAGCTCACCAGCTCCGACGGGCGCTCCCAGTAAATCCGCCATCCGACCAGGACCATCATCAGCTTCGCACCCAGCAAGGCGACGATGACGATCCACGTGCTGAAATCGAACAGTCGCCCCGTGTCCAGCCCTTCCCGCCGACCTAGGCGCGAGACCGTGTAAATGCCCGCCAGAATCGCAATCACGACGATTACCCCGTAGGTGGGGAGCCGAAAAGAGCCGACGCTGAAAAGAACGGGATGCAAAACTTCTCCCTATAGGACGAACAAGTTGAGGAAGCTGAGATAGTCCGAAAGGACGCCCATCTTGTTGGTGGCCATGATGACGCCGATCGCGATGAGAAGCACTCCGGAAGCCACCTCGACCGCCTGCAAGTGCTTGCGGAAACCCCCGTAAAACTTCAGGAACTGGCTCAGGCCAAGGCCGGTGAGCAGAAACGGAATGGCCAGGCCCGCCGAATAGACCGCCAGCAGGAACATCCCCTGCGCGATGGTATCGCGCGTGGCGGCGAGCGCCAGGATTCCGGTCAGGATGGGACCGATGCAGGGCGTCCAGCCGAAAGCGAAAGCGAAACCGAGCAGGAACGAGCCCGGCAGACCGCGGCGCGGCGCGCCGGTGTTCATTCTCGCTTCACGATAGAGAAACGGAATCTTCAGCAGGCCCGTCAGGTGGAGTCCGAAAATGATGATGACGATTCCGGCGATGAGGTTGAACAGGCTCTTCTGTGCGACGAGAAAGCGCCCGACGGTGGTGGCCGAGGCTCCGAGCAAGATGAAAACCAGGGAGAATCCCACCACAAACGCCAGCGAGTTTCGAAAAATGCGCGCCGTCAGCGCGCTGTCGCCTCCGGCCTTCAGTTCCTCGATCGTCGCTCCGGAGAGCATGGAAACGTAGCCGGGGACGAGGGGCAGCACACAGGGCGACAGAAACGAGACGATTCCCGCGGCAAACGCCAGCGGAATACTGAGCCCTTCGGTCATCCGGGAAATTTCCTCCTGCGTGCCCCGACCATGATTGGATGCTACAGTTTGCAGCGAGGCTTCGAAGTGAGGAGCCTCATCATTCGCGGTGGCCCGGCTCATGCCCGTTGCCGCGCCCAAAAACTTAAGTGTATCATAGCCGTCCTTCGTTCGGCGGCCCCACCGCTCTCGAACGGACCGCTCATCTCCAATCTAAGTCCAAGGAGTCAAAGCCTTTGTTGCGTGCCATCGTCTTCGATTTTGACGGCGTCATTGTGGACAGCGAAGGGGTCATTCTCAAGCTGACCCAGCAAATGGCCGCCCAGGAAGGATGGACGGTCAGTGAGGAAGATTACTTCCGGCATTTTCTGGCGCTCGATGACCGCGGGATCGTGGAATACCTCTACCGAACGCACGGCCGGGCCGTGGACCCCGGGCGCCGCGAAGAACTCGTCGCCTGGAAGGAGAAAACGTACTGGGAAATCATCCGGAACGGCCTGCCGCCAATGCCCGGGGCCGTGGAATTCGTCGAGAAGGCGGCGTCGCGTTACCCTCTCGCCATCGCCAGCGGCAGCCTGCGGAGAGAAATCGAGCACCTGCTGGTCCAACTCGGCCTGCGCGAGAAGTTCGCCGTGCTCGCCACCGCCGATGATTGCGAGCGGTCGAAGCCCGACCCTGAGGTCTATCTCAAAGCGCTGGAGCGGCTCGGACGGCTGGAAACGTTCCGTGAACGGCCGCTGCGGCCCGCGGAGTGTCTTGCCATCGAGGATGCGCCGGGCGGAATCGAAGCTGCACACGCCGCCGGAATGAAGTGTCTGGCGCTCGTCCACAGCCGGCCGGCGGATGAACTGCGTCACGCCGATTGGGTGTTCCACGAATTTTCGGAAGTGGATCTGGACCGGATCGCCGCGGCGTATGATTAGCGCTTCTTCCACGCCAGCATCCGGCGGGTCATTTCCTCAACCGGCGCGCGGTCGTCGGTGAAGATGAGCGTGTCCGGCGGTGGAGCCAACTCGCCGAGCTGTTCGGCGGCGCGGCGGGCGAGTTCGCGAATCTTTTCCGGAGCCTCGGTGGATTCGAGCCGCGCGCGGACGTCCCCCAGAGAAACCGCGCGCCGGAACCCCAGGGTAATGTGATTTCCGTCCTCGCGGGACTGGACGAAGACGGAATCAAACACGCGCCGCAACGTGGCTATCGTTGCGTGCAACAGCTCGCGGTGCGGGCTGACGTCGTAGATGTTCATCATCAGCACGCTGTCGGATTCCATGCGGTCGCGCACGAGCTGGTAGAACTCCTCGGTGGCAAGGTAAAACGGCACGTACGGCCCGCCGTGGTAGAGGTCCACGTGGACGATGTCGAAGAGCTTGCGCTCGCGAGCCAGCCACGGGCGCGCGTCAGCGACGTGGACGCGCAGATTTCCTTCTCCCGGGCGCAGGTTGAAAAAGCGCCGGCCGACCTCGACCACTTCCGGGTCGATTTCGACGGCGTCCACCTCGATGTCAGGGGCCACGGCGCGCGTGGCGGCAATCGAACCGCCCGCGCCCATGCCCAGCACCAGCAAGCGGCGGGAGGGCGCGAGCAGCGGCCCGAGCGCGAAATCGTCGTGGTAATAGCCGGTCAGCGGCGCGTCCTCTCGCCGGATGGTCTGGAAGAAGCGCGCGTCGTTCAGCACCAGCCACATCAAGCCTTCACGCTTCACGACCCAGACGAAGTTGTAGGCCGATTCCGATCTCCACACGACGCCTTCCGGCAGCGGCGGCGTCGGAACGAAGGCGAGCGCGGCGAGGGGCGCGACGGCAGCGACCGCGGCCCGGCGCCGGCCGACCAGACCTGCCGTGCCGACGAGCGCCGAAACCAGGCAGAGCAGTTGCAGCGTCCGGTGCGTCCCCAGCCGCGGCACGAGATAAAAACTCGTCGCGAAGATGCCGGCAATGCTGCCAAGCGTCGAGACGGCGTAGACGCGGCCGGCCATCGTCCCGACGTGCCCGGCGCGGGCCAGAAGGCGCACGACGTAGGGCGACGTCACGGCGAGCGCCGTCATGGGCGGTGCGAAGATGACGAGCGTAGCGGTCACCGTGCCGGAAAACTCGCCCCACTGCCAGAGCGCGCGCAGCAGCCCGCGCACCGTGAAGACGATCACGAGCTGATAAAACGCGCTGGCGAGAATCACGACGTAAAGAGGCGTGTCCGTGCGGCTGCGGTCGGCGAGCCAGCCGCCCGCCGCGTAGCCGACCGAAAGCGCCAGCATGACGACGGCAATCAGGCTGCCCCAGACGTAAATCGAATAGCCAAAGTAGGGCGCGTAGAGGCGGAAGGCGGCGAGTTCGAGGCCCATGATGACCGAGCCGGTCAGTGTGGCCGTCGAGAGCCACAGCAGCACGCGCGCGCGGCTGGGAGCGGATTCGGAAGAAGGCGACAAGGCTCACCCTGCGGGGAGGGCCGGTTCAAACGAACTCCGAACTATAGCCGCCGTTTGTCAGGCGGTCAACACGGGCGGAAGGGCCCGACTTGCGATTGTCGCGGGGCGCCGCGAATCGAAAAAAGGCCGGAGATCCCGGTTCCACTTGCCATGCCCCGAAGGGCTGAAGTATTCTGCGCGGCCTGCGAGAAGTGCCCGGCCGGCTTTTCCCATTCGTCACAGGGCGTAATTGAGCCGGGCCGCACCAGGGAACACGGTGAGCGATTCTCCGGCTAATCCGACGCCCGGCGCCGCGAGTCAATCCACGGAAACCGGCCAGCCGCAGCTCCATCGCCGGCTGGGCGTTCTGAACGCCACCTCCATCAACATGTCGAACATGATCGGCATCGGGCCGTTCATCACGGTCCCGCTGATCCTGCAAACGCTGGGCGGCCCTCAAGCTCTGCTCGCGTGGTTCGTCGGAGCGCTGGTGGCGATGGGGGACGGCCTGGTGGTTTCCGAGTTGGGCGCGGCCATGCCCCGCGCCGGCGGCTCCTACGTTTTTCTGCGCGACAGTTTCGGCCGGCGCTGGGGCAAGCTGATGGCCTGGATGTTCGTCTGGCAGTTCCTTTTCAGCGGCACGCTCGAAATCGCTTCCGGCACCATCGGCATGACGCAGTATCTGACCTATCTGTGGCCGGCGCTCGGCCAGAATCCCTGGGGAATGAAGTTCGTGGCCGCGGGCGTGGCGACCATCGTGATGTTCTCGCTTTACCGGAAGATCCAGGACATTGCGAAGCTGATGCTCGTCCTTTGGATCACGATGCTGGTGACGACGGGCTGGGTAATCGTCACCGGCCTCGCGAAAGCCGACCTGAATCTGGCGCTCGATTTTCCACCGGGCGCCTTCGAGTTGAACTGGGCGTTCCTGCTGGGACTCGGCAACGGCACCGTCATCGTGATTTACAACTACCTGGGCTACAACCAGGTCTGCTTTCTGGGCGGCGAGGTTAAAAACCCCGCGCGCACGATTCCCTACGCCGTCATCCTTTCCGTCCTCGGTGTGACGGTAATTGATTTCCTGCTGTCGTTCAGTTTCGTCTCGGTCGTTCCCTGGCGGGAGATGGTCGAGACGGGCTCGGCGGCGAACCTCTCGGTCGCTTCGGTCTTCATGAGCCGGGTGTACGGCGAATGGGCGGCGATCCTGCTCACCGTCCTCATCCTGTTTACAGCTTTCGCTTCGGTATTCGCGCTGATGCTCGGCTATTCGCGGATTCCCTATGCGGCCGCGCTCGACGGAGCATTTTTCCGCTGGTTCGGCGTTCTGCACCCGACGGGCGAGTTCCCGCACCGGTCGCTGCTGCTCATCGGTTCACTCTGCATCATCGCCAGCTTCTTCAGCCTGGGGGCCATCATTACGGGACTGATGGTGGCGCGCATCCTGGTGCAGTTCGTGGGACAGATCATCGGCCTCTTCATCGTTCGGCGCTACCGGCCGGAGATTCACCTGCCGTTTCGCATGTGGCTCTTTCCGCTGCCTGCTGTGTGGGCTTTGGTGGGCTGGCTCTACGTCTTCGGCAGCGCCGTGACGGAAGACTGGAAATTCCTGGCTTACGCGCTGGGAACGATCGCCGCCGGCCTGGTGGCGTTCTTCATCATTCAGCGCCGCAAGGGCGAGTGGCCGTTCGCTCCCTCGCGGGCCAAATAGGGCCTTCGCGAGGCTCCCGGAATCCCTATTGCTCCCGCGGTAAACTCCCGACTAGAATGCGGCAGGGCGCGCCCCGGTTGGCACAGGCCCGTCGAGGAGACGGCGAGGCCGACAGGAAACAGCGCCCGCGGGCGCGACGCGCCCTCCCTGCGGTTCGGACCCGAGAGTTCCGACGGTCCGGAAAGCCTGATCCCTTGATGAACGAGAATCCGTTCGCCCGGCGCCCCACTGCCACCGACCCCGCCTGGGGACGACGGCGCAGTTCCCGTCTCGACTACACGACGCCGGTGGTAATCTCCGGCCGCGATGCGCAGGGCCAGACGTTTCGCGAGCAAACGGTCACCACCACGGTCAACTTGCATGGCGCGCGCTTGATCACTCGACGACAGATTCTGGTGGGCATGCAACTGGCTCTCGAAGTGCCCGCCACGGGAAGCAACGTGAAGGCGGTCTGTGTGCGCGCGGAAGTCCAATCCGGCAGCAGCTCCAGTTACATTGCCGTGCAATTGATCCGGCCGGAAAACGTCTGGGGTGTCGAGAACCCTCCTGCCGACTGGGTCTTGGTTGCGACGGAAATGATCGGCGATCCGCTGCTCTCCCTGCCGCCCCATCGAAGGAGCAGCGCGATGCCTGCGGCTCCCCCGGCGAAGGCTCCTCTCACTTCCCCTGCTGCCACTGGAACTCATCGCGTCCCGCCCGACCTCGACTCGAAAGTCGAGGACTTGACTGAAGCCGCCCTGAAAACGCTGGAGGAGCGGGCTCATGCCGCCGTGGAGAAGGCTTTCCTGGAGTTCCGTCGCCGCATCGAAAACGCTCTGGGCGTGGCGGAGAAGCGTCTGGCTGAGCGCGCCGATCAATCCTTCGCGGACCTTGAAGCCGCGCTCCAGACGTTTCGCTCGGACCTCGGCGACGAGCTCGACGAAAAGCGCAAGGAAACCCTCGCCTCCGCCGAGAGGGCGCTTCGCGAACGCATCGCCGCCATCCTCTCCTCATCGCGGGCCGTGGCGGGCGAGAAACCCTCGGAAGCTCCTCAAAGTGCCGGCAAGCAAGATGGTTGACCGGTCACGCCGCCGGACACCGACGTGAACGCTCTCGAACGATTTGCTATAATCGTTGTACGGGGAAAATGGGGAATCCTCGGCGGAGACGATTCGGAAAGAAGGTTCCCCGCAGACGCTGACGGGCGTCCCACCCAGCCCGTTCCCGCTTTGCCGACGACCGGGCGTATCCCCAGAAGCGCGGGGACTGAGGGAGGGAATTGCGTCTGCAAGTCTGAGAGCATCAGGGTAGAACACAGGGAGGAGCCGCTCTCGCGACCACGAGAGCGATGGACGAGACATCATGGCGAGCACGCAACCGGCGGTCAGAGAAATCGAAGGCGTTCCGGCGCGAGACCGGGTCATCAACGACTTGAGCATTCAAGTGGCGACGGTCAACGGCTCGGGCAGCCAGACCGCCAACTCCGTGCTGCTTCGGGCCATTTTCCAGATGGGCATTCCGGTGTCGGGGAAAAATCTCTTCCCGTCCAATATCGCCGGACTTCCGACCTGGTTCACCATCCGCGCCTCGAAGCAGGGCTACATCGCGCGCCGCAAGGAGATTGATTTCCTCGTGGCCATGAATCCGGAAACGGCCGACGAGGACGCGATGGGACTGCGGCCCGGCTCGGCGGTGGTCTACGACGAGCGGCTCAACCTGAAACGCCTTCGCGACGACCTCATCTTCTATCCCGTCCCCTTCGACCAGCTCGTGGCGCCCGTCTGTCCCGACGCGCGATTGCGCAAGCTGGTCCGCAACATGATCTACGACGGGGTCCTGGCGTTCCTGCTCGGGATCGAGATGGAAGAGATCAAGGTCGCTCTTCAAAAACAGTTCAAGAGGAAGGCGAAGGCCGCGGACCTGAACTGGAACGCGGCGCGCGCCGGATTCGAATATGCCGAGAAGACGTTCACCAAGACCGACCGGTTCTGGCTGGAGCGAATGGACGCGACGCGCGGCAAGATCCTGATCGACGGCAACTCGGCCGCGGCGCTCGGCGCCATGTTTGCCGGCTGCACGGTGGTGACCTGGTATCCCATCACGCCGTCATCTTCGCTCGCCGAATCGTTCACCGATTACATGCGCCGCTACCGCATCGACAAGGAAACGGGCAAGGCAACGTTCGCCATCGTGCAGGCGGAGGATGAACTGGCGGCCATCGGCATGGTGCTCGGCGCCGCCTGGGCGGGCGCGCGGTCGATGACCTGCACCTCCGGCCCCGGCATTTCCCTGATGAGCGAGTTTGTCGGCTTCGGTTATTACGCCGAGATTCCTGCCGTCATTTTCGACATTCAACGAGTCGGCCCCTCGACGGGCCTGCCTACGCGCACGGCGCAGGGAGACATCTTGTCGACGGCGTTTCTTTCCCACGGTGATACGAAGCATCCGTTGTTATTTCCCGGGTCGGTTGAGGAATGCTTTACGATGGCGATTGAAGCCTTTGACCTGGCCGAGCGGTTGCAGACGCCTGTCTTTGTCATGAGCGACCTGGACTTGGGAATGAACAACTGGATGGCCGATCCGTTCCCTTACCCCGAGAAGCCAATGGACCGCGGGAAGATCTTGACCGCTGAAGACCTCCGGCGCCTGGGTGGTTTCGCGCGGTACAAGGACGTGGACGGCGACGGCATCGGCTGGCGGACGCTTCCCGGGACACCCCATCCTTTGGCCGGATACTTTACGCGCGGCAGCGGACACAACGAAAAAGCCAAATACAGCGAGCGGCCCGAAGACTACGTGAACAACGTGGACCGCTTGAACCGCAAGTGGGAGACGGCGCGCGAACTGGTGCCGACCCCCGAATTCCACGGCGCGCAGAAAGCCGAGGTCGGCATCATCGCTTACGGCAGCAGCCACTGGGCAGTGCTCGAGGCGCTCGACCAGCTCCGGCAGGATCACGATCTCGAAGCCGGCTATTGCCGCGTGCTGGCCTACCCGTTCAAAGAGTCGGTCAAGGATTTCATCCGCCGCCACCGGCGCGTTTACGTCGTGGACCAGAACCGCGACGCGCAGCTCCGTCAGTTGCTGCGGCTGGAGGTGGACGCGGAGGACGTCGGCAAGCTGCGCACCGTGCTCCACTACAACGGTCTGCCGATTGACGCGCGCTCCGTCACGGACTCCATCGTCGCCCAGGAACAGGAGAAGTAATCATGGCAACCACGGTCAATCCCCCGCCGGCCACGCCCAAGAAGGTGAACCGCATCGGCCTGGAAGTGGCCGAATACCGCGGAAGCAAGAGCACGCTCTGCGCCGGCTGCGGCCACAACGCCATCTCTGAGCGGCTCATCGAGGCGTTCTGGGAACTGGGCGTCGAGCCGCACCGCGTGGCGAAACTTTCCGGAATCGGCTGCTCGTCGAAGTCGCCGGCATACTTCCTGGGGTCGGCCTACGGCCTGAATGCCGTTCACGGGCGCATGCCGTCCGTGGGGACGGGCGCGCTGCTCGCCAATCGTCAGCTTATCGCACTGGGCGTTTCAGGCGACGGCGACACGGCCTCCATCGGCATCGGCCAGTTCGTTCACCTGATGCGGCGGAACCTGCCGTTCATCTACATCATTGAGGACAACGGCTGCTACGGCCTGACGAAGGGACAGTTCTCCGCGACGGCGGATATCGGGTCGAAACTCAAGACCGGGGTCGTCAACGAGCTCCCTCCCATTGACACCTGCGCGCTCGCCATCATGCTGGGAGCGACCTACGTGGGCCGGTCGTTTTCCGGCGACAAGAAGCAGTTGCTGGCGCTTCTCCAGGGCGCGCTGGCGCACAACGGCACCGCGATGCTCGACGTCATCTCTCCTTGCGTGACCTTCAACGACCACGAAGGTTCGACGAAGAGCTACAGCTACGTTAAAGACCACGACGAGCCGCTGGCCGATATGAGCTTCGTCCCCTTCTTTGAGGACATCAGCGTCGAGTACGAGCCGGGAACGGCGAAGGAAATCACCCTCCACGACGGCTCGCGTCTGGTGCTGAAGAAACTCGGCACCGAATTCGATCCGACAGACCGCGCCGGCGCCCTCAGCCTGCTCGCGCATTCGCACGAGAAAGGCGAACTGCTTACCGGCCTCTTTTTCGTGGATACGACGCGCAAGAATTTCCTCGAACTCATCAACATGGTGGATGAACCGCTCTCCACCCTGCCCGAATCGAAAACGCGCCCGCCGAAAGAAGTCCTCGACGAAGTGATGGAAGAGTTGCGGTGAGGATCTACCCTTCGAGCCCTCACGCCGCAGTTCGTCTCCGGTGACCGAATCCCGCCGCTACTGGTCCGCCGGAAGGTAGCTCAGGTCCGGCCGAAGCAGCATCACCTCCGAGCGCGCCGCCCGAATCGTTTTGTTCAGCGACCGCAGCAGCGCTGCGCCTTCCTCCCTCCCGAACGCTTTTTCCAACATGGCCGGGAACTGCAGCTCCGGCCCGGCGAACTGTGACCAGTTCTGGCGCGGCAGGAGGAGGACGTACGTCGGGTGGTCGCCGCCCGTCCAGAGCTGGTACCAAAGGTAATGCTCGGGCCAGTTCGTCTTTCCGATGGCTTCGTGGATTCGCCGGTTAATGCGGACAAATTCCTCCTCGGCGCCCGGCTTGAGCTGGAATTCCAGCACCTCGGTAAAGGGCGAAAAGCCAGCCCCGTCCGGCGGGCGGCTGAGGTCGCGCAACAGCGCGTAGAACCGGACCACCTCGGACTCAACGTGAGGCATGATATTCGTTTCGGCGTCGGCGATGTCAGCCTGCATGAACTCCGCCCTTTCGTCAAACTCCTTCCACGTATGACCAACCGTCGCCGCGATGTACGTCCCGGTGCGGTCCCCCGCGATCACTTCCGAAACGACCCACGTCCAAGTGTCCTTCTGCTTGCGGTGCCACTCCATGTGGCGCTTGCCGCCTGCTTCGAACTTTTGGCGCTCGCCCGCCTTGGGCTTCACAAAGATCACCTGTGCGACCGTGCCCTGCTGGTCTTGCGCAGGCACGGCCAGCGCGGAAACCAGCAGAACTCCAATTGCCGAAAAGATACTTCGAGTTCTCATGACACTCTCCTTGGCAACGATATTCGTTCGGGACTTTTCTTGGGGGACTTGAGCCCGACTAGCGCCCTGTTCGCTTGTCGGGAACGGCGCAAGGTTAGGCCGCCAACTTCGCCGTGTCAAGTCAGAGGCGGGCTCTGATTACTCCACGGCGTGGCGGGCGAGGAAGTCCACGAGAACGCCGGTCATCACCCTCGCGCCGACCACCAGACTCTCTTCGTCCGCATCAAATTCCGGAGTGTGGATCCAGGCGGTGATTCCTTTGGCTTTGTTTCCGACGCCGAGCATGTAGTAGAACCCGGGAATTTCCCGCAGGAAGTAAGAGAAATCCTCGGCACCCATTTTCGGCGGATAGGGCACGACGTTTTCATCGCCGATCGCGCGGCGCATGGCCGGGAGCGTTTCCTCCACCAGCTTCGGATCATTGTAGGTGACGGCGGCGCCCTCTCGCATTTTGATTTCGAAGGTCGCGCCGTGCGCTCGCGTGACGCCTTCGAGAATGTCGTTCATCCACTTCCTGACTCGTTGGCGCAAGTCTTCATTCAGAGTCCGCAAGGTCCCTTCCAGCCGCACCTCGTCCGGAAGGATGTTGAACCGGTTTCCTCCCTGGATGACCCCCACCGAAAGGACCATGGGCTCGATCGGGCTGACCCGCCGGCTGCGGATGGTTTGAAGAGCCAGAATCGCTTCCGCAGCCACGGGAACGGGGTCCACTCCCTCGTGCGGGTAGGCGCCGTGGGTCTTCCGGCCTCGAATCGTGATCGTGAAGTGGTCGGCCGCGGCCATCACACCGCCCGAGCCGTACCCGATCTTTCCCGCTTCAAGGTCCGGCATCACGTGCAGGCCGAAAATGGCAAGCGGGCGAGGATTCTCGAGCGCACCCTCTTTGACCATGAGGAGCGCTCCGCCCTCTTCGCCTTCCGGCAGCCCCTCCTCGGCCGGCTGGAAAATGAATTTGACCGTGCCCTGAACCAAATCGCGTCGCTGGCTCAGAATTTCCGCCACACCCAGGGCAACCGTCATGTGGACGTCGTGCCCGCAGGCGTGCTTGACGCCCGGATTGCGGGATTTGTACGGAACGTCAATCGTCTCTTCGATCGGGAGCGCGTCCATATCCGCGCGGAGGGCGACCACCGGTCCCGGCTTCGAGCCCCTCAGCAGACCGACGACGCCGTGCTTCGCCACGCCCGTCTTCACTTCGTCGAATCCCAGCGCGCGCAGCCGCTCGGCGATGTACGCCGCCGTTTTTTCCTCGCGGTTCGAAAGCTCCGGATGCCTGTGCAGGTGGCGGCGGGTTTCAATCAGCTTCTCCCGAAGCGCCTCGGCGGCCCGGGCGATTTCCTGCTCGCGCGCGGCCGATTGCCCCGCTGCGGGCTGCGCGGCGCCGAAAGCACCCCCAATGACAGCAAGTAAAATGACGAAGCGAACCGAAAGGCGAAACGCGCCGCGATTCATCGCCGGGCTCCCTTGAACATTGTCAATGTAAAAATATGGCGGCCTTCACCGATTCTTGCAGCAAGCCCCGTTCAAGTTCCAGAGCACCCACTTCCCCACCGAGTCATCCACGCCGATTGAACTTCGGCTGCCGATGTTGCTGTCGGTCCGAAACCAAATGACTTTGTCCGTCTGGCGGTCCGTCAGGAGCGCCGTAATCTCCACGCAGAGTCCGCGAAGCGCGGACCGGCAAGGCCGCGTGTCCTGCCGGATCTCGAGGACCGCGTCCGCGTCCTCTTCCGTTCGCGCGCCAACAAGACAAGTCTCCTGGCCGAGGTTCTGCTCGATATAGGCCACTGCCGGCCCGTAACCCTGCACATACACCGCCTCAATTTCCTTCAGCCGAGCCTTCTTGTCCTTCTTCTTTTTCGCAAGCGCGTCGGCACCAGCCAGTCCAAAGGCCATCGCCACTGCGAGCACTCGGCAAACCCAGATGCGCAGGCCCGGCGCGGTCTTCATCGTCAATTGCATGAGCTCGACTCCCCGCAGTTACAACGCACAGTTTATCTCACCTCGCGTTCCTTGGGCGCATTTCTTGCGGCGACATTGGGGGTTTTTCGTTCGCCGGGTATGCCGGCGGCGGCGGACGGAGCCGTCTTACTTTTGTGAGATTAACATGACCCACCGCGCTTCCAGCTTTGACCGGACAGGCGCGATTCCCGAATGGCGATACACGCGCAATGTCAGGAAAAGTGAAGACGGCGGAGGGAAGCTAGTCTTTCGTCGTCGGGAAACCGCGCTCTTTCCATTCCCGCCAGCCCCCGGCCAGCGAGAGAACGCGCTGGTATCCCATCTTCTGGAGGACGTCGGCGGCCAGCGCGGAACGGTAACCGCCGCCACAGTAGAGGATGATCTCGTCCTCGGGATGCGGCACTAAAGTTTCGATATCCCGTTCGAGAATGCCCTTGCAGAGGTGGCGCGCGCAGGGCAGATGTCCCGCCTCAAACTCGTGCGCCTCGCGAACGTCTATGAGATGGAAGCCGTCGCTCGCCTCCAGGCGACACTTCAGCTCGTCCGAGGTGATTTCCCGGATGCGTTGCTTCGCATCTTCAACGATGGCCAGAAACCGCGGCGAATGCTTCATAGCACACTCGACCTCATGGCCAGGCCGAACGGAGAGACCTGTCGTTGATCGGCCAACCCCCTTTCGGTCGGGGGCCAACTCTTACGGCATCTGGACGGAAAGCGGCTGGCTCAGATCCACAGCCACTTCCGAGCCGCTTTTCAGCTCGATATCCCTGCCGCGAGTCAGCAGCGTGACGGCGGTTCCGGCGGCCGCGCCGGTTCCGGCGCCGATCGCCGCGCCTCGTTTGCCTCCGGTAATTCCCCCGATGATCGCGCCGACTCCGGCGCCGCCCCCAATCGTTGCGGCGTCGCGCCCTCGGCTGCCCTCGCCGGTCACTTCACCCTCTTCGCCGACCGTCTCTTTTTCTTCTTCTCCCAGCGCGCTCAGGGTACCCGCCATCTCCAGAGTCCGGCCGTCCGGCAGTTCGATTTTTTCAAAACGCAGCGCCAGTTGCGCGCGGCCCTTCACGCGGCCCGGACGCTCGACTTTGGTGACCGTCCCGTGGACGGTGCTGCCCATGGGAATCGGCACCAGTTCGTTCACCGCAACCGGGCGGGAAACGGTTCCACTGAACTTGTCGCCGACCTGACTGGTTTTCGTCGTGAGCGTGTCGTTCAAGGTCAGATAGATTCGAGTTCCCTGTGGAACATCAACGACGATGGGCTGCGCCGCAGGAGCGGCTGCCGGTTCTGCGGTGGGTTCCGCAGGCCTTCGCGCCTCGGCCAGCTTCCGCTGGCTCGTGGCCGGACGCGCCGCCGTGTCTTGAGGCGATTGTGCTTCCGCCGGCGCCTCTTGCTGGGCTGCGGGTTGTTCCACCGTCTCCGCCGTCTCCTGCTTCTGGCCGCAGGCGGCAAACCACAGCGCCAGAGAAACCGCCACCACAAACCACGTCACTCTGCGTTTCATACATCACCCCCGGCGAGATTTCGCGCCAGAGTTAGATTCTAACCCTCCAGGACGCCCCCTGTCGACTGGGACCGGTCGGAAGGCAAAAAGGCCTGTTGCGCGGCTAACGTCGCACTCAGTCTCAGGGCACCCAGTCGGCGAGGAAGATGTTGAACTCGCGCGCCTGACCGGCGTTGCGGTTCGAGATGAAGACGAGTGTTTTCCCGTCGGGAGAAAACATCGGAAACGACGTGAATCCGCCACTGTACGTGATGCGTTCGAGCGACGTGCCGTCGCGGCGGACGCTGTAGAGTTCGAACCGGTTGGTCCCGGGACTTTCGAAGTTCGAGGAGAAGATAATGTGTTCCCCGTCCGGGAAGAAGGCAGGGGCGAAGCTGGCGCCGGCCAGACGCGTGACGCGGCGTTTCTGCGATCCATCGGCGCGCATGACGAAGAGGTCCATCCTGGAGGGCTCGACCAGCTCCCGCGCCAGCAGTTCGCGATAGTGCGCAAGCGGCTCGCGTCCGTCGGGGTGGTGCGCGCGAAAGACAATCCACTCGCCGTCAGGAGAGAAGAACGGACCGCCGTCGTAGCCGGGCTCGTGCGTCAGCCGGCGGACGCCGGTCCCGTCCAGATTCATCGTGTAGATTTCCAGGTCGCCGTCGCGCGAGGACGTCAACACGATCTTGTCGCCGCGCGGGGAGATCGTGGCCTCGGCGTTATAGGCCGGCCCCTGTGTCAGCGGGCGAACCACACGACCGTCGTCCGTCGCAAGAAAAATCTGGAATGAGGACGACACGCTCCAGACGTAGCCGCGCGATCGGTCGGGCCGCGGCGGACACTCGTCGCCCGAGAGGTGCGTGGACGAAAAGAGCACGTGTTTCCCGTCAGGAAAAAAGTATCCGCAGGTCGTTCGTCCTTTGCCCGTCGAGACGAGGCGCACCGCAGAGCCATCAGCGTTCATCACGAAAATCTGGTCGCACGCGAAAGGCTCGCGCGTGGACTGGAAGACCAGCCGGCGCCCGTCCGGGCTGAAGTAGGCTTCGGCGTTCGTTCCTCCGAAGGTCAACTGGCGAATATTTCTCAGACGCACTTCGCGCGGCTCGCGAAGCGGGTCTCCGGGCGCGCCCTGGAAGGAGACCGTCTCGCGAGCGCGCGCCGGCGCTTCGTCCCGCTGCGCGAGACCAGCGAAGCCGACGCCGGTGATCCCGCACGCGAAGACGAGCGCGGCGGCACGCGTTTCAGCCGGTCGCAAGCGCATCATGCTCAACGACACTCGATTTGGAGATGAAAGGCATCGACGCCGGCGCCGGCCTCGACATCGAGACGCTGTTCGTACTTCCGACATTGACGGCGTTTCACCGTCACGAAGTTGCGTCCGGGAATGAGCTCCAGGGCCGCCAACCCATCGCTCCCGGTCTGTTCCCGAATCTTCTCGACCACCGTCCCCGTCGAATACACAATTTCCAGAGTGGCATTTTCGAGTTCTCGGCCGTTGCGGTCCGTCACTCGCACCAGCACCGGCTTGTGAAGCAACACCTTCGCCTCGTAAATTTCGCGCCGCGGCAGCTGAAAATCGAGAGTCCCTTCGGGCTCTTCCGCCGTCACGATCACGTGGCGAAAGACCGTCGTGTCTTCCGAAATCATCGGACGCCGGACCGTTACCCAATACTTCCCGGGGGAAAGATCGCCGAACAGATAGCGCCCGTCGGGACCCGTGCGGACCTGGTCAATCAATCGGTCCGAGTCGTCGGCGAGCGACACAAGCGCGTCGTGAAGCGGCAGGCCCTCCGGCCCGGAGACGACGCCGCTGATGAGGCCGTCGGCGGCCGGCAATCGCAGCTCAATCTCCACCGCGTTGCTCTCCACCTCTCCCTGCCAGAGCGTCGCGCGGGTGATTCGCTGGAACGTATCGGCGTTCGGATAGCTTGCGCGATAAATGACGTCCAATCGGTAGCGTCCCCAGAGAGGTTCGCCCCCCTCCGAGCCGCCCTGCGCCGGAGTCAGTTTGAGCGCGGCTTTTTCGGTGTAGTCCTCCCCGGGCGCCAGCCGGAAGAGTTTGGGACGCGGCATGCCGACGTAATCGAGTGTGCGACCGCGCGCGGGCGAATCGCCGATCGTGCTCTCGATTGGCGAAAGGCGGACTTCCAGAGATGGTCCCAACCCGCCTTCATGTCGCGCGCGGCGGTAGAGCCACACCGTCTCGCTGCCGGAGTTAAGAAAATGCAGGGTGACGCGCGCGGGATAAGGGTGAGTGACGACGTTTTCTTCGAGTGATAAGACGAGCTTGAGCCGGGACTCGGCGGCGTGCGCGGAATGTCCCGCCGCCAGAACGACCAACAACCCCATCACGAGCCGCTCGCGTTGAACTTGCGCCATCCCCAGCGTCCGGTCCAAGGATTTCCTATTTCCGTTCTTCCAGAGTCACTTCCCGCGCCACGGGCGAGCCGTCGCGCAACACCGTGACGTTGACTTTATCGCCGGCTCGGAAGCTGCGGAGCGCGTAGGTGAAGTCGTAGAGGTTTTCGACCTTCTTGCCGCCGAACTCGACGAGGATGTCGCCCGCCTTGAATCCCGCCTTCGCCGCGGGACTTCCCTCGCGAACGTCGGCGAAGCGCACACCCTTTTCCACGTCGGCGAAATCGGGAATCGATCCGAAGTAGGGTCCGTAGCCGCCCCCACCGCCCGCCGCCGCGTGCCCGGTGGGTTCTAAAACGCGGACGAACTGCGGTTTCTGCTCGACGCCGTCGAGACGTCCCACCACGCGCGCCACAAATTCGGCCACGCGCGCCCCGTCCTGAAAATTAATCTTCTCCCAGGTGTCCGAGGGGCGGTGATAATCGCCGTGCAGGCCCGAGAAGAAAAACAGCACGGGCACCTCGCGGACCGTAAATGACATGTGATCGCTCGAGCCGTATCCCGAGGGCGAGTAGCTGAGTTCAAATCCAACTTCGCGGTTTACTTCGTCAACGAGCGCCCGGAAATCCGGCGAGGTCCCGGTTCCACCCACGAAAAGGCGCTTGTCCCGCACACGCCCCACCATATCCATGTTGAGCATCGCCAGGGTCCGTTCGAGGGGAATGACGGGATGGTTCGTATAGTGATTCGAGCCCAGCAGACCCGCCTCCTCGCCGGCAAACGCGATGAAGACGATCGTCCTCCTCGGGGCGGTGGCGCGCCCTCCCAGAACCCGCGCCAGCTCGAGCAGCGCGCTCGTGCCGGAAGCGTTGTCGTCGGCCCCGTGATGGATGTGCCCCGCCAGGCTGGGCGCGAGTGAACTCTCCTCGCCCAGCCCAATGTGGTCGTAGTGCGCGCCGACGATGATGGCTTCTTCTCTCATCTCCGGGTCGCTGCCGGGAAGGATTCCAATAACGTTGGCAACGGAACGCCGAACGCGTTCGACGTCAATCTGCACGCGAAGCTTGAGCGCCGGGTCGAGCGCGAACGAGCGAGGCGTAAGGTGCGCGTCAATCGCCTGCCGAAGCGATTCGAGGTCCGCGCCCGAGCGCTTCAGCCACTCGTCCACGACCTCCGCCTTCACCTGCATCGTCGCCAGCGCCATCTCTTCGGGCCCGGCCAGCGCACCGAGGCGGATCAGCTCGTCCGGCTTGCCGGGATGGTTGCCAACGTCATTCACGAGGATCATTCCCAGCGCGCCGCGATTCCGCGCGTTGATCGCCTTGTTGATGATGACGGCGTGGGCGGTCAACTGGCGGCCGGAAAAAACGCTGTCGGGATTGTCTTCCTGCGGCTCGTGGCGCAGAACGATGACAAACTTCCCCGCGACGTCCACGGCCTGGTAGTCATCGTAGTTGAGGTCCGGGGCGGTGATACCGTAGCCCGCGAACACCAGCGGAGCTTCCCAGGTTCCGTTCGCCGAAAAGCTGAAGGGAATGAAGTGTTTTTCGACTTCCAACCGGCGGTCGGCTCCTTCGCTGGCCCAGGAAATCGAGTTCGACGGCCCAACCTTCGCACCCGCAGTCATCAGAAAGCGCTGGAAGTACGTGCCGTCTTCGCCTCCCGGACGCAGGCCGTAGCGGCGAAAATGGTCGGCGATGTATTCCGCGGCCTGTTCGAGCTCGGGCGTCGTGTTGCCGCGCCCCTTCAGATTTTCCGACGCAAGAAAGCGGACGTGCTCCTCATAGCGCTCGGCCGAGAAGAGCGGCTCGGCTTCGGCGCTCGTGACCGGAAGAGCGGACGTCCGGATCAGCAGCGTCGCTGCCAGCGCCAGCGCTGCGAACAGTGGCGCCCACAGGTGGAGTCTTCCACTGACTTTTCGGTTGATCTTCATCCGCACTTCCATCCCCGTATGCCGGAAATGTCCCGGCGCTTCCATTATACATGCCGCTCTGGGCGCCCGACGGGGAAGCTCGCGGCGCTCAGAGGACGCGCAGGATGAGGCACTTCAAATAGTGGGTTTCGGGAACGGTGAGCAGGATCGGATGGTCGCGCGATTGCGTGCGGCGCTCCACGACGCAGACATTGCGGTGAGCGTCGAGCGCGGCACTGGCCACCGCCTCGAGCAGGTCGGCTTCGCTGACGTGAAACGAGCAGGAACAGGTCACCAGGAACCCGCCGGGGTTGAGAATTTTCAGCGCGCGAAGGTTCAGCTCCTTGTAGCCGCGCAGCGCCGAGGCCAGGTTCGATTTCTGCCGCGCGAACGCCGGCGGATCGAGCACCACGGTGTCAAACCGCTCGCCCTGCTGGTCCGCGGCCTTGAGATAGTCGAAGCAGTTCGCTTCCTTCCACTCGATGTTCGTGAGCGAGTTCAGTTCCTGGTTCCGCCGCGCCATCCGCAGCGCTTCAACGGAACTTTCCACCGCCACAACCGACTCGCATTGCCGCGCCAGCGAAACAGCGAAGGCGCCCGTATAGGCGAAGCAATCAAGAAGTCTCCCGCTCGCGTAACGCCGCGCCGCAATCCGGTTTTCCCGCTGGTCGAGAAACCCGCCGGTCTTCTGCCCGCCCAGCAGATCGTAGGCCAACTTCACGCCCTCTTCGTCCGCGACGACTTCGCGGACGTTTTCATCGCCCGCGAGCACGCCCTTTGCTTCCGGAAGGCCTTCGAGGGCGCGCACGGCAACGTCGTTACGTTCCACAATCGCGCGCGGGCTGAACTCCTTCCGGAGAAATTCGACGATAGCCGGCTTGAACCTCTCCATCCCCTGGCTCAGCGTCTGAATGACGAAGCAGTCGGCGTAACGGTCAATCACCAGCGACGGCAGGAGATCGCCCTCGGCGCCCACCAGCCGGAAAGCTTCCGCGTTTTCAACGACGAGCTTCCGGTAAGCGGCGGCCTGCGCGATGCGCCCGGCCAGAGCGGCTTCGTCAAACGGTTGCTGTTCGCGGGTCAGCAGCCGGAGCGCGATTTGCGACTTGCTGCTGTAAAGCGCCTGCCCCCAGAATCTCTTCCGCCGGTCCACCATGCGCACCACGTCTCCGGGCCGGGCTTCGGAGGCGTCTGACACGTCGGCGCGATAGATCCAGAGATGTCCGGAGACAATGCGCTCGATCCCGCGCGCCGAAATGGTGACGGAGGGCTGGGACATGGAATGAGTGTACATCCAATGTGGCCTGGTGTCCGTTGCCGCACCGCTTTGGACCTCCGGCGAACGGCGCGAAGCCCGTCGGACAACGGGTGAAGGGACTGCTAGAATTCTTCTGGATGCTGCTCCAGGATTTCGATTATTCGCTTCCCGCCGAACTGATCGCCCAGCGGCCGCTGGCCGAACGCGATGCGTCGCGCCTGGTCGTGGTGGACCGCGCGGCCGGGACGTTCAGCGACCGCATGTTCCGCGAGTTGCCGCCGCTTCTTCAGCCCGGTGACCTGCTCGTATTCAACAACACTCGGGTGTTCCCCGCGCGTCTGCTCGGCCGGCGACGCGGCGTGACCGCGCAGCCCATCGGAAAAGGCAATCCGGCGGCGCACTCTTATCTGCGCGGAGAAGTTGAACTGCTGCTGACGCGCCCGGAGGAAGACGGCATCTGGCAGGGACTGGTCCACCCGGGCAGAAAGATCCGCACGGGTGAAATTCTCGTTTTCGGAGACGGCGAACTGGAAGCCGAAGTCCTCGGCCGGGGCGATTACGGCGTGCGCCGTGTGCGATTGCGGGCGCGTGACGGCGACATCGAGGCGGCCATTGACCGCCTGGGACACGTCCCGCTTCCACCCTACGTTCACCGGCCGGATGACCCCGCGGATCGCGCAGCTTATCAAACCATCTTCGCCAAAATCCGCGGCGCCGTGGCCGCGCCGACCGCCGGATTCCACTTCACGGAGCGAGTGCTCGCCGAACTGGCCGCGCGGCAAGTGGAAACGTGCGAGGTCACGCTGCACGTCGGGCTGGGAACCTTTCAGCCCGTGCGGAAGGAGCGCGTGGAAGACCATCGCATGGAGGCTGAACGGTACGAAATCTCGGAGGCCGCAGCGACGACCCTGAACCGCGCGCGGGATGAGGGACGGCGGATCGTTGCGGTGGGCACCACGTGCGTCCGCACCCTTGAATCTGTTGCCGCCCGGCACGGCGGGCGCATCGTCCCGGGCCGCGGCGAGACGAACCTCTTCATCTATCCGGGCTTCGAGTTCCGCGTTGTCCGCGCGCTCCTCACGAATTTCCATCTCCCCAAATCCACGCTGCTCATGCTGGTTTGCGCCTTCGCGGGCCGCTCGCTGGTTCTCGACGCCTACCGGCACGCCGTCGAGCAGCGCTACCGGTTCTACAGCTATGGCGACTGCATGCTGATTGTGTAGCGCCGGCCCCGAGGAGGGAGCCGGCGCTGCTGGGTTGAAGAGGATTATCGAACGACCGTCCGCCGCTAGTCCCAGCGCACTCGCACGCGGTACTTGAGCAGCGTTTCGCTGCTCGCCGCCACCGGCACGTTGAAGCGAGCCGCGAAGGCCGCGGTCTTCTCGTACTTGTGGCTGGATTCGAGCATCGTCCAGTCGCCGTAAATCGGCTCGTTCACTTCAATCGTGACCGGTTCGTTCTTGCGGTTGCGCAGCGAAATTTCGAAAGCCATTTCATGCGCGCGCCCGAAGGTCTGGTAGTCCGTCTGCTTCCGCTCGGCGACGATGTCGAAAGCGTTGCCGATGTGGAGGTCCAGCGACTCGTCCTTCGGCGTGTGCCCGATGCGGTCCTCACCGATGAACTGGACGCGCCCTTTCGAGTCTCCCTGATAGACGCGCATCACGCCTGCCGGCAGCGGCACACCGAGCGAATTCGCCTGCGAGTTCTTGAATTTGATGAAGACCTTGACGGGGTCTTTGAAGGGCTGGCCCGGGCGCTGCGGGCTGCGATAGTAAAAAGTCTGCCCGTCCACGACGAAGCGCTTCTCAACGGAGATGCCGTTCGCGCTCAGCAGGCTGATCTGCTTCGTCTCATTGTGATGAAGCGTCGTGCGGCGTTCCAGCGTGTAGAGATGATATTCGGAGAGAGCCTCCTGGGCGAACTGAGGCGCGGCGGCTTCGGCTTTGGCCAGGACGCGCATGTCGCGCGCCAGGCCGACTTCGTCGCGCACGCGATGCAGCTCTCCCGCCACGAGCTGGAGCTGCGCGTTCTTGTATTCCGTTCCGCTGTTGTTCGCAATCGTCACCCAGCCGTTCAGGTCGGCGCCCTTCTGGTCAGAAGCAACGGTGAGGACGTAGTCAGCGTTCCAGCGCACGTCGGCGGTCAGGTAGGACGCTTCCACCGTGTGCTCGCCCGCCTTTGCGTTTTCAAGCAGCCACACGAGCGTCGGCTTGCTGTAGAGGTTTTCCGGAAGGTCCGGGAAAACGTACCGGTCGGCCCCCATGCCGGTGATGATTTCGTTTCCGACCTGCCACACCGGGCCCTGATTGAAAGCGAGAAGTCTCGCCTTGACGGGCACTTCGCGCGTCGAATTGTTCTCGGTCACCAGACGCACCAGCGTCAACTCGCGGCCCACGTACTTCTCCAGCAGGCGCTGCGGATTCAGCAGGTCGTATTCGTAGTTCTGCTCCAGGACCACCAGGTCCTTCGGCGCGTTCAGCGACGCGATGTGCACGGTGGCAGGGTTGACCTTCGCCGCGATGTCCACGAAGCGCAGCGAGACGCCGCCCGCCGGCAACTGCAGCCGGCGCACGTCGCGGACCAGCGCGATATTCGAGTTGTAAACGGTGATGGCGACGTCGCGCTGGTCCTCGAGCGTCGAAGTCGCCTTGGTTTCAGGCCGGCTCTCCGCGGGCAGGAGCATTGCAGCAAGCGCGATGACGGCCAGCCCCGGAGCAAGCGTGCGAGTCAGCATGAGAGAACCTCCGCGAGACGAACTTTGGCTTTCCGAGCTTGGAACGCCCAGCCTAGCCGTTCTTGCAGAGGAAAGAAAGCGAGGCGGGCCTCCCGACGCGCCCAGACAAATTTCTGCAAGCTCTTGCCCTTCGTCCGTTCGGAGAATCAGAGGCCCGGAATTCGCCGGGCCCGGTCCCGAAGGGAGACGACCCGATGACCCCTTTAAGATCGCTCGCCGTACTGAGCGTCCTTTTCCTGGCCGCGCCGCTTGCCGGCGAACGGCTCCGCCCGCTGCCGCCCGTCAAGCCCAGCGAGGCTGATATTCCGCAGTTCCGCCAGTCCTGGCGCGTGCTCGAGCCCATTTCGCGCGGCAACCTGAGTATTTATCCGATCCTTTCCAAACTGAACGCCGACACATCGGCTTATCTGACGCTGGACGAAGGCGTGGCTTCGGGAGAAGTCCGCATCGCCGAGCGCGGGCAGATCGAGCCGGCACTCCTCAGGCGGCGCGACGATTCGCGCTGGCCACGTCCCCCGCAGGGCGGCGCGAGTGTGAATGAACTCGTCCTCATCAACAACTCCGCGCGCCCGCTCATCCTGCTGGCGGGCGAAGTGGTGACCGGCGGCAAACAGAACCGCGTCATCGGTGCCGACGTCGTCGTGCCGCCCAAGAGCGAGCCCCTCCCGCTTTCGGTTTTTTGCGTCGAGCACGGCCGGTGGTCGGAAAGCCGCGGTACGTTCGCACCCGCGCAGGCCATTGCCAACCCTGAAATCCGCCGCCAAGCGCAGACCCACAAGAGCCAGCGCGGCGTCTGGGAAGCCGTGGACCGCGTCGCCGCAAGCGCCGGCGCTGCTCCCGCTACGCGCGATTACAGCGAAGTGCTCAACTCGGCTCCCGTGCGTCGCGAGTGGGACGATGCAGCCGGAAAAATTCAGGCGGATTACGAACGCGAACTGCGCGAGCATCTCCGCCGACGCGAGGTTGTGGGAGTGGTTGTCGCCATCAACGGAAGGCTCGTTTGGGCCGACGTCTTCTCGAGTTCCCAACTGTTCGAGAAATACTGGCCCAGGCTTCTTCGTTCTTACGTCATCGAAGCCGCACGGCCGCACATCCAGGGCGGGTTCGGTGCGCGTGTGATGTTCCCTGTGCCCTCCGCCAAAGAAGCCCAGCAATTCCTGCTGGCTGACGACGGGGCCGCCACCGTCCACCTTGAACCCGGTGCTTTCCGAAGGACGGAGATTGCCGGAAAAGACTTTCAGCTGGTCGCTCTCGAGGCGCTGGAGGGCAAATCCGAGTTCGGTCTGCTGCTCCATTACAACAAGATGTTGCGCGGCTAGGTCTCCAGGCCACCGAGCGAACATCCGCCACAACAGCCGCATCCACGGGCGCTCGCCGAGCGCCCACACCTTTTTCTCTGCTCCCTGGGATACGTTTCTCCATCCTCACTTTGCGCAGAAACTGACACAACGTCCGACCGCCGGTCCGCGATGGAACCTTATCTGCTTACAGATATATGCGGAGAGTGATATGACCCAACTGGCGAGACTCTTCCGGGCACTCGCGGACACCAACCGGCTGCGTATTCTGAACATTTTGTCGCACCGGTCTCTTTGCGTGTGCGACATGCAGTCCGTTCTGGGGCTGCCGCAGCCGTTCATCTCGCGCCACCTGGCGTATCTGCGCCGCGCGGGCCTGGTCCGCGACCGGCGCGAGGGCATGCGCGTCGTCTATTCGCTCGCGACCCAGGACCCCTGTGTCAGGTCACTCAGCAAATTTTTGACTGAGGAGTTTTCGCGCCACGCCGAATTTGCGACCGACATCGAAAAGCTTTGGGCGGAGGCGTGCTGCATGATCCCTTCACCGATTGAACCGGAGGAACAACATGAACATCAAAATCCTGCTTTGTAACTGCAAGGGACTTTGTCCGTCCTTCAAAAACGCGGACATGAACACGCTGCCGTTCCAGCTCGAATCGGAGCTGGACGTCACCTACTCGTTCGTTCACCCGCAGCTTTGCGGGCAGGGCGGGAACGAAGTGGTGGCCGACATCATGCGACAGGCCGCGGCCGACCCGGAGACTTACCTCATCGGCGGCGCGTGCTCGCCCGAAGCGCAGTCCAAGCTGTTCCGCCGCGTCATGCGCAACACGGGATTTCCCGAGGAGCGCTTCGTGGCGGTGGACATCCGCGGCACGGACAACGAGGGCATCCTCGCGCGGCTGCGCGAAGCCGTCGAGTCGCTGATCGAGAAGAAAGAGGGCGCGCCCGCCTCTGCGACGCCGGCGGCCTGAATGGCAAGTAGCGGCCCGATTCACCGGTGAAGGAGGCAGCATGTCCAGCGTGACGATTCCGCGAGAGAAGATTCCCTGGTTTCCCACCATCAACTACGACGCCTGCACCGCCGACCAGGAGTGTCTGAACTTCTGCAAGAGCGGCGTCTTTGCCTGGGAGGAAGAAACGGCGCGCGTCGTGGTTTCGCAACCCAATAACTGTGTGGTGGGGTGCGACAGTTGCGCGCAAATCTGTCCGGTTGAGGCGATCACGTTTCCGGACAAGAACGAACTCCGCGCCACGCTGCGACGCCTGCGCGCCGAAGCGGGCGCGCAGGTCGCCGTGGTCGGACCGGCGTCGGATGAGTCCGGTCCCCAAGGCTGATTCAAGTGGTAATTCCGGGCTGCTCAGAGGAGGAAACGATGGTCCCGATGAAGCTCGACATACTCGGTCCGGGCTGCGCGAACTGCCAGAAACTGGCGGAGCACGCCGAAGCGGCAGCGCATTCGTTGGGCCTGGAGTACAAGCTGGAAAAGATTTCAGATATCGCCGTCATCATCCGGTACGGCGTGATGCGCACCCCCGCGCTCGCCGTGGACGGAGAGGTGAAAGTCCAGGGCAAGGTTCCCTCGGTCGAGGAGCTCCGAACCATCCTCGAATCCGAGGTGACGAGCTTCGGCCCGGGCTTCGGCTGCTGCAATTCGCAGGGTTGAGTTTCGGGCGGCAAGTCAATTCACTCTGGGAGATGTTCTCATGCAGATCCGATTTCTTCTCAGAATCTCCGTCCTCGTTGCGCTGGCGGTGTTGATCGCTGCAGTCCTCATTCGAGACGCGCGGCAGGAAGCGGCGGCCGCTCCGGCTCCGGAGGAGGCCGCGCCTGCGTCCGCTTCCCCGAAAGTCATCGCGTACTATTTCTATACGACCCAGCGCTGCGTGACCTGCCGGAAAATCGAGGCCTTCTCACGCGAAGCGATTGAACGGGAATTCCGCGAGGCGCTGAAGAGCGGAGAAATCGAGTGGCGGAGCGTCAACGTGGACCATCGGAAAAACCGGCATTTCATTCGCGAATATCAGATCTTCACTCGGTCGCTCGTCCTGGTCAAGCTCAAGGACGGAAAGCCGGGGGAGTGGAAGAACTTACGGCGCGTCTGGGAACTTGTGAACCGCAAGGACGCTTTCCAGCGCTACGTGCAGGACGAAGTGCGGTCCTACCTGGAGGCATCATGAGCGAGGGAATCTTTCTGGCCCTCGCGACGGCGCTTTGGCTGGGAATTCTCACTTCAATCAGTCCCTGCCCGCTCGCGACCAACGTCGCCGCCATCTCTTTCATCGCGCGCGGCATGTCGAGTACGCGCCGAGTTCTGGCCACTGGGCTCCTTTACACGCTGGGGCGGACTCTGACTTACCTCATCCTCGGGGCGCTGCTCGTCGCCAGCCTGCTGTCCATTCCGGAAGTGGCGATGTTCCTTCAGACTTACATGAACAAGATTCTCGGTCCGCTGCTGCTGGTTGTGGGATTGATCCTCCTCGGTGTCATCCCGCTCGGGTTTTCGACCTCCTTCGGCGGTGAGCGACTCGAGAAATGGGCCCGGTCATCGGGGGTCTGGGGAAGTCTCCCGCTTGGGATGCTGTTTGCGCTGGCGTTCTGTCCGGTCTCGGCGGCGCTGTTTTTCGGCAGCCTGATTCCGCTCGCCTTGGACACCGGCTCGCGTGTGGTCCTCCCTTCGCTTTACGGCATCGGGACGGCATTGCCGGTTTTCGCCTTTGCTCTCCTCATCGGGTTCGGCGCGCAGTGGGTGGGCAAGGCGTTCGACAAATTAGCTCAGATTGAAAAGTGGGCTCGGCGCGCGACAGGCGTCATCTTCGTCATCGTCGGCTGCTACTTCACGCTGACGTTTCTGTTCTCCGTCGCCCTCTAAGGCCCCCTGTCAGGAAACTTGCGTGGCCCAGCGTTGCTGCGGTTCCCACAGAGTTCGAAGGATCAAGGTTGGAAACACCTACGCGGGCATCACCGGCCTCGATGAGCTCTTCCAGGCTCTGCGTCGCGAGGGGTGGCGCCCGGAGCAGGAAGGCCTCAAGGCAAGGGTTATCGACGGACTGCGGAAAGCCGGGAACTACATCGCCGCAGGTTACGAAGACATCTACGCCGAAACACTCCTCGCGCTTTACCGCAAGAAAGTGACACAATGTCTGAATCCGGATCGGCGAAGTGGCACCAGCCTGCGTCCCCAAGAGAAATAGGCCTCTTCGTTTCCGCGAAATGCCGATTTTGTCCATTCTGGTAGCCTGGTTGCTGAATAAGCGACGACTGACTTTAGACTGGGGGGAAGACTCGCTAATGGACCTGTCTGACCTGAAGGAAAAATTCCCTTGGTATCCGACGATTGACTACGCCCTGTGCACTTCGGACCTGGACTGTCTGAATTACTGTCCGGCCGAAGTCTTCGAGTGGGACAAAGAGACCGGTCGCCCCGTCGTCGCCCATCCGCAACGATGCATTCCGGGCTGCGATATTTGCCTTCGCGGATGTGTGACGGGCGCCTTGACGCTCCCCGGCCCAAGGGAAGTCCGTCACGCGCTGCGCCGGCTTCGCGCCGAGTTCTGAATCCCTCGCCCCCCTGGAACATCCAATAAATGCAAGCTCCTGGACCCGCAATTTGCCTCAGATTTCTGTCGCCCCTGGAGGTCCGTAATGGAAACGAAAAAAACCCACAAAGTCTTCCGCTTCGAGACCGACGTTCGCTGGGTCGAGGGCCGTCGCGCCCGTGTCTGCGCGCCGGGCAAGCCGGATCTCGAGACCTCCAGCCCGCCCGAGTTCAAGGGCGAAGCGGGCAAGTGGACGCCGGAAGACATGTTCGTCGCCTCGGTTAACCTCTGCACGCTCCTCACTTTTGTCGCCTTCGCGGAGCGCAAGGGGCTGAAATTCAAGGACTACGAGTGCGCGGCCGAAGGCGTACTCGAATTCGCGGACGGGAGTTACCGCTTCACGGAGGTCATCCTTCATCCGCACGTCAGTGTGGACTCCGAGGCGAGCGTGGAATCCGCCAGAGAACTCCTCGACTCGGCGCATCGCCACTGTTTGATCTCAAACTCCATCACGGCGGCCGTCAAAGTCTTCCCCGACGTCCGTGTCGCCTCTGCTGCCGTCTGATTCGCCGCTGGCTTCTCGAATTCGTGCCCATCCCACGAAGCGCGAACTCAGGCCGTCCCAACACGCCGCCTCGCGGCTGTGCTAATTTGAGTGCTCCGGGGGAACAGTGATGCGGCGCGATCCCGACCTGCTGACCAAAACCACGTTCGACCTGGCCGTCCTCGGCGGCGGCATCAACGGCGCCGCGGTGGCGCGCGAGGCGGCCCTGCGCGGCCTGAAAGTGGCGCTCGTCGAAGCCGCTGACTTCGCGAGCGGCACCTCCAGCCGTTCCTCCAAACTCATCCACGGCGGCCTGCGCTACCTCGAACAGTTCGACTTCAAACTCGTTTACGAGGCGCGAACGGAGCGCCGGCTGCTCCGCGAACTGGCGCCGCACCTCGCCTCGCCCCTCCCCTTCCTGCTTCCCATTTACGAAGGCGACCCCTACTTCCCGCTCAAGATCCGCGCCGGGCTTACGCTTTACGATCTGCTCGGCAATCTCGGCCGCGAGGACCGGCACCGGATGCTTTCGGCAGGCGAGACGCTGAAGCTGGTCCCCGCGCTGCGCGGCGAGGGCCTGCGCGCCGGCGCCGTCTATTACGATTCGGAGACCGACGATGCGCGGCTGACCCTCGAGAACATTCTCGACGCCGCCGACCACAGCGCCGTGGTCCTGAACTACGCCGAAGTCCGCGGGTTCGAAGCAGGCCGCGTTTTCGGCGAGCCGGCCGCCGTGCGCGCCGCGGAAGTGGAAGACTGGCTGACGGGCCGCCGCTACGAACTGCGCGCGCGCTTCTGGGTGAACGCCACGGGACCCTGGGTGGACCGCGTGCGCGCGCTGCTGGCGGGCTTTGACGGCTCCAGGACCATTCGACTGACCCAAGGAACTCACCTCATCCTGCCGCAGGTCTCCGACGAGTACGCGCTGTTCGCCGCCGTGCTTTCCGACGATCGAATCTTCCTGATGCTTCCCTGGTGCGGCTACGCGCTGCTCGGAACGACGGACACGGACTACGAGGGCGATCCCGCCGCGGTGCGTCCCGAGGCGGCGGATGCGGAATATCTGCTCAATGCGCTCAACCGCGTTTTGCGCGAGCCGTGCAAACGCGAGTCGGTGCTCGGCAGCTTCGCAGGACTGCGCGCGCTGGTCGTGGAACCGAACCAGCGCGCGGGCCGGAGCCCTTCGGCCGTCAGCCGCGAGTACCGGTTTCACTTCGACCCCTGGGTCTCGAATTTCGTCTCCATCTGCGGCGGCAAGCTCACCACGGCGCGCGCGCTGGGCGAGAAAATGGTCGAGCTGGTGCGCCAGCGCCTGATGATGGGCAGCACCTCACCCACCAGCCGGGACGTGCCCCTGCCCGGCGGCCACACGGGACCGTTCGAAAGCTTTCTGGAATCCGCCACAGAAGCAGCGCGCTCGGAATTCGGAATTCCGCCCGAAGTCGCGCGCCGCATCGTGCGGACGTACGGAAGCCGCTGGCCGCAAGTCCTCGCGCCGATTCGCAAACGGCGCGGACTGGCCGAACGGCTGCCCGGAAATCCGCCGCTCCTCGCCGCCGAAGTCGAGTTCGCCGTCCGCGAAGAGATGGCGCTTCACGTGGAAGATTTTCTGATTCGGCGCTCGGGCCTCAACTGGGCCGCGTGCACCTCCGAGGCCGCCCAGTCCGCGCCCGCCGTGGCCGAGATTTTCGCCAGACACTTCGCGTGGGATGAGGAACGAAAGCAGGCGGAGTTGGACGCATTTTCAAAGTCGTCGCGGCATTGGGAAGGGCCGGCTGTCAGGAAATAATGAATGGTGAATGGCCGAGTCCGGAGGTTTGCCGCGCGGATGCGGCCACACCGGCTACTCAGGGCAATATACTATTCACAATTCACTATTCTTGCCTTTCCAATGAAAATTGGTGTTCTCGTGCGCCGGACGGATCCGGGAGGAGCGCGGGTTGAACATTATCGCGCATCGCGGTGCGGCGGGTGACGCGCCGGAAAACACCATGGCGGCGTTCGCGTTGGCGTTGCGCCAGGGCGCGGACGCGCTGGAATTCGACGTCCGCCTTTCGCGCGACGGCGTTCCGGTGATTATCCACGACGCGCGCGTGGACCGGACGACGAACGGGCGCGGCCGTGTGAGCGATTTCAGCGCCGCGGAACTCCGGCGGCTCGATGCCGGCTCGTGGTTCAACCGGAAATTTCCCGCCAGAGCGCAGCGGCGTTTTGCCGGCGAGAAAATTCCCCTGCTCGCCGAGCTGCTCGAATGGATGCGCCGTCACAACTGCCCGGGATTTCTGGAAATCAAGGAAGGAAGTCCCGGGCAACCGGGAATTGAAGAAAAGGTCTGCGACCTGATCCGCCGCACCCGGGCCGGGCGGCTGGTGACCATCATTTCCTTCCACTACGCGGCGCTGGAACGCATCCGGGCACTCGACAGCCGCATGGCAATTGGCGTGAGCGTCGCGCGTCCGGAGCCGGCGCGACGGCGCGCCGCGCGGCTGGGAGCGCGCTATCTCCTCCCGCACTGGGCGCTCGCGACGAAGGGTTTTGTGGCGCGCGCGCACCGCGCCGGGCTGGGCGTCGCCGTCTGGACGGTGAATTCTCCCCGTCTCATGCGGCAGAAAATTCTCGACGGCGTGGACGGCGTTATCACTGACTATCCCGCAAGAGCCCGCGAAGTGCGCGAGAAATTGACAAAAACCGCCTGACGGTCTGCAGAGGAAGGGAGAAATGGTGAATTCTGAATAGTGAATTATCGCGGCTTCACTCTTTCGCCGGTCCTGGGGCGTGGTCGGCATTTGGTGATGCAACGTTCGCAATTCGCCATTCACTATTCACAATTCACTATTCTCGTGTGGCGCGGAACTTTCCAGTCGTTGGAAACGTAAGTCGGGATAAGAGGAGAGACGGCGCGTCGATGTTTCTCAAATTTCTGCTCTGGTGCCTCCTGCTCGTGCTCTGCTGGCCGCTTGCGGTGCTGGGCCTGATTCTCTATCCGATCATCTGGCTGCTGCTGCTGCCCTTCCGGCTGCTGGGAGTCGCGGTCGAAGGTGTGTTCGAACTGCTCCGCGCCCTGGTGATGCTGCCGGCGCGCGTCGTTCGCGGCCCGCGAGCCCTCTGAAACGGCGGGTTGTACCGTCGCGCCGCGCTTGGCTATAATCGCGCGCTCCGGCCGTTCCGGCGCCTGCCGCAGACTTTCGCCGCGGGCCGCGGCCGGACGGGCATGAAAGTTGCGCGCAAATACATCGTTTCAGGGCGCGTGCAGGGCGTCGGCTACCGCTTCTTCGCCGAGCGCGCCGCGCAGCGGCTGGGCTTGAAGGGCTACGTTAAAAACCTCTGGGACGGAAATGTCGAGGTTTACGCTATCGGCGACGAGGCGGCGCTGGAAGAGTTCAAGCGCCAGCTCGCCGAAGGCCCGCTGGGCGCCCGTGTGACGGGTGTCGAGGAGTCGGAAGCCCCCGTCGAGAGCCGCTACAAGCGGTTTGGAATCGAATTTTGAAGGAACAGAAACTGGAAAATAGAAATTGGAAACTGGGGATTGTTCGACAGCGAGGACAGGTACAAGTTGGGCGCAGCAGGCAACTGGTTCCAGTTTCCATTTTCAAGTTTGTAATTTCCAATTTCGAGTTTTCAATTTCCACTTTCCATCTCTCAGGGAGGCACGGTGGACGATCTCAAGAAGCTGATTCGCGAAGTGCCCGACTTCCCGAAGCCGGGAATCCTGTTTTACGACATCACGACGGTGCTGAAAGACCCTGTGGGGCTGCATCGTTCAGTGGACTTGCTCGCCGACCATTATGTGGGACGGAAGATTGACCGCGTGGTGGGCATCGAAGCGCGCGGGTTCATTTTCGCGCCCATGGTGGCCTACCGGCTGAACGCCGGCTTCGTCCCGGTGCGCAAGCCGAAGAAACTTCCGGCGGAGGTCGCGCGCGCCGAATACAGCCTCGAATACGGAAAGGACGCGCTGGAAATCCACCGCGACGCCGTTACGAACGGCCAGCAGGTTCTGATCATTGACGATCTGCTCGCCACGGGCGGCACGGCCGCGGCCGTTGCGAGCCTGGTGGAATCGTTGGGGGGGAAAATCGTGGGGATGGGCTTTCTGATCGAGCTCGAGTTTCTGAAGGGGCGCGAGAAGCTCGCGAAGTACGACCTGCACTCCGTGCTGAAGTACTGACGCGGCGCGGGACGGGGAGGCGCCGGACTGTTTCGACAGCATCGTTGCCGGCGAGGACGCCGGCGCTACGCTTCCGTCTTCGCGGAATCCGACGCCGCTTCGAGAACCCGGTCCAGAAAAAACGCTTCAGGAAGCGCGCCTTCAATCGAAGCCTCGCCGTTGATGACGGTCTTCGGCACGGCGTACACCCGATAGAGGCCGGACAGCTCGGGAAATTCCGTCGCTTCGATGGCGTCGGCGCGGATGAGTTCGTTTTCGATGGCGAACTGCTGCGCGAGGCGCACGGCCCCCGGGCAGTGCGGTCAAGTGGGCGTGACAAAGACTTCCAGGTGCAGCGGCTTGACGACCTGCTTCAGCTTTTCTTTGCTCTCTTCGCTCAGCCCGGACTCACCGCGCGAGACGGCCAGAATGGCGTCGAGGAAGGTCGCAAACTCGTATCCGGCGGGAATTCCGTAGAAGCGAATCCCGTAATCCTTTTCGTTGCGGACGACGGTGGCCGGGACTTTGTCCACGCCGTACTCGGCGGCCTGCTCCTTGTCGAGCAGAAAGTTGCGGACCTCCAGTTCCAGCTTGTCGGAAAGCGCCGCGACTTCCTCCATCAGCATCCGTGTCTCGCGGCCGTACTCGAGATTCAGCTCCTGAGTAAAGTGGACCAGCCGGACGGGATTCACAATCTGTTTCAATCGTTCGCGGATTTCCGCGGCGTCTTCATCGCGTAATAGCGGCATGCCCTCTCCCGGATTCTTGTTGTGGCGGTGCGGCCGTCCTCGCGGAAAGCGAGGGAATTCACACAGCGCCGGGCTTCGCCGGCGGGCTCAGCTCTCGCCGTCCGAGTCGAAGCCGAATTTCTTCATCTTGTAGCGCAGCGCGTCGCGCGAGATATCGAGCAGGCGCGCGGCGTGCGTCTGGTTGCCGCCCGTCTGCTTCAGCGCCAGGCCTACGAGCTCGCGTTCCACTTCTTCGAGCGACGTCCCCTCGCGCGGCAGCTCGAGCGCGGGAATCAACCGCCCCGAGGGCAGCGGACGCCAGGAGGCGAGAACTTCCGGAACGGATTCGGCGGACGAATCAAGGCCCGGCTCGGCGGCGCTCGTCGTCACGCTGGCTTCGTACCCGGGCGCCTGGCCGGTCACCTGAATCGGCAGGTACGTGGGGCGGATGTAATCCGCGTCCTCGAGGATCATGGCGCGCTCGATGGCGTTCTTCAGTTCGCGGACGTTTCCCGGCCAATCGTAGCTGAGCAGCAGATCGCGCGCCTCCGCCGTGATGCCCTTCACACTCTTGCGGAAGCGGAAGTTGTACCGCTCGATGAAGAACTCGACGAGCGGGAGAATATCTTCCTTCCGCTGGCGGAGCGGCGGGATGAAAACAGGAATAATGCTAAGCCGGTAGAAGAGGTCCTGGCGGAACGTCCCGTCGCGCACGCCCTTCTCGAGGTCGCGGTTCGAGGCGGCGATGACGCGCACGTCCACGGCGATGTCCTTCACCCCCCCGATGCGCCGGATCGTCTGGTCTTCGAGCACGCGCAGCAGTTTCGCCTGAAGGTAGGTGGACATCTCACCGATTTCGTCCAGAAAGAGCGTGCCGCCGTCGGCGACCTCGAAGAGTCCCTTCTTCTGCGCCTTGGCGTCGGTGAACGCGCCGCGTTCGTGGCCGAAGAGTTCGGCTTCCATCAGCGTCTCAGGAATCGCCGAGCAGTTGATGGCCACCAAGGGCTTGTCGGCCCGCACGCTGTCGTAATGGAGCGCCTTGGCGATCAGGTCCTTGCCGGTGCCGCTTTCGCCCTGGATCAGCACCGTCGAGGCTTCGCTGGCGGCGACTTTGCGGACGAAGTTCATCAGCTCGAGCATCTTCGGCGACTTGGCGATGACTTCGTGGTAGCCGGAGCGTTTGCGGATTTCCTCTCGCAGGCTGTCGCGTTCGGAGCGGAGCTGCGAGCGGTCGATGGCGTTCGCGAGGGTGACCTGAAGCTCGTCGAAATCGAGCGGCTTCTTGATGAAATCGAGCGCGCCGAGCTTGATGGCCGTCTTGATGTCGTCGAGCTGCGGGTCGCCGGTGATCACGATGACGGGAATCGAAAGGTTGTTCTGCTTGATTTCGCGGAGCACCTCGATGCCGCTCAGGTCCGGCAGGCGAACGTCGAGCAGGATGAGGTCGGGTGATTCGGCGCGAATCTGAGCGAGCCCTCCGGTGCCGCTTTCGGCTTCGAGCGCCGTATAGCCCCACTCCTCGAGCTGGCGGCGCACGGACCAGCGAATCAGCTTCTCATCGTCCACGATGAGGATTTTTTCATTGGACATAGACTTCCCGGGACTCCGTCACCCCGGCGCGCAACGGAAGCCGGATCACAAACCGGCTCCCCCGGCCCAATTCGCTTTCCAGCGTGAGCGTGCCGCCGTGCTGGCTGATGATGCGGCGGCAGAGCGAAAGACCCAGCCCGGTCCCGCTGCGCTTGGTGGTGTAAAAGGGGCGGAAGATGCGTTCGCGGTGCTCGGGCGGGACGCCCGGTCCCGTGTCGCTCACGGAGATTTCGAGCACGCTCGAGCCGTTCTCTTCGGGCCGGCTGCGGAGTTGCGCCGCCACCGTGATCTTCCCTTCCCGCTCGATGGCCTGGATGCCGTTCAGAATCAGGTTGAGCAAGACCTGATGGAGCTGCTCGGAATCGGCGACAATTTCCGGCAGTTCGGGCGGAAGCTGAATCGAAAACTCGATGCGCTTTGCGCCCGTCTGCCGATTGGCGAGTTGCAGCGTGTGCGCCACGGTCTCGCGCAAATTGGTGCGCCCGAACTGCGGCGGCTTGGGACGCGCGTAAACCAGCAGGTCGTTCAGCGTCTTTTCGATGCGGCGCACTTCCTGCCGCAGGTCCACCAGGACTTCGCGGTCCGGGTGGTCGGGCGGGAAATCCTTGGTGATGATTTCAATCGCGCCGGCAATGCCCGCCAGCGGGTTGCGGATTTCGTGCGCGATGCCGGCCGCGAGTTCGCCGAGCGTCGCCAGGTGCTCGGCCTGGAGCATTTCGGTTTCATGGACGCGGCGGCAATGGGAGCAGAATTCCTGCCAGCGCTCGGTCAGGGTGCGGACTTCGCGCTCCAGCGCCTCCGTGCTGCTGCCCGCAGTGTCCTGAGTGGCGGTGAGCCGGGCGTAGGCGGGTGCGATTTTCGCCAGCACGGCGCGCAACTCCTGAAGCAGGCGCCACGAACGGCGCTCGTGATAAATCAGCATTCCCGTCGCGGCCGAAAGCCCCGCCAGCAGCGCCAGCGCCACCCCCGTGCGCAGCGTCAGGCCCGCGCGGAGCGATTCGTAGGCCACCAGCGCGACGATGCCCGCCAGTGACACGAATAACACCACAAGGTTCTGCCCGAAACTGGGAGGGAACCGGAAAAGCCGTTTTAGCCGTGTCGGTTCCAATGCTAGAATGGCGTCCTCAGGCCGAAGACTTACTATTTAATTTTAACATACGGGAACAGGCGTGGCCAGAAAGCCCGAATCGTTTTTCGAAGAAATGAAGCGCTACGTGGGCTTCACGGAAGACGACGCGGCGTGTCTGCGCGAGGTCGGCCCGCTGATGGAGCGACATTTCGTCGGCATGGCCGACCGCTTCTACGAACAGATTCCCCACCATCCCGAAGCGGCAAAAGTCTTTACGGGCGGCCAGCAACAAATTGAGCGCCTGAAACGGACGCTGGAGCACTGGGCGCGGGGTTTGTTCAGCGGCGTATACGGCGAGGATTACGCCGCGGAGCGCTACAAAATCGGTATCCGGCACGTGGCGATCGGCTTGCCGCAGCGGTACATGATCAGCGCCATGGCGGTCGTGCGGAGCTATATGAAAGACCGGCTGGCGGAAGAAATCGGCCCGGACGTTGCGCGCCTTCGTCACACGTTCCAGGCGATGGACAAGATCCTGAATCTCGACCTCAACCTGATGTGCGAGTCGTATTTTCAGGAGAGCGTTCGCACGCTGAACGAACTCAACCGGCGGCTCGAGCAGGCGAACCTGGAGCTGGCGGAACTTTCGCGGGTCAAGACGGAATTCCTGGCCGGAACGTCGCACGAGTTGCGCACGCCGCTCAACTCCATTCTGGGCTTCACGCGGCTGATTCTCGACGGCCTGTGCGGTTCGCGCGAAGAAGAACGCGAGCTCCAGCGCGACATCCTGCGCAGCGCCGAGCATCTGCTCGCCATTGTGAACGATGTTCTCGACGTGGCGAAGATTGAAGCCGGAAAACTCCGGCTGACGTCGGAACCCGTGGACCTGAAATCGGTGCTGGCGGAGGCCAAGTCGGTGATCGCCGTCCAGGCCGCGGAGAAGAATCTGACGCTCGTGGACGAAACCGAAAAGCAGGAGCTGCCGCTCGTCGTCGCGGATCGCGTGCGCGTCCGGCAGGTGGTGCTCAACCTCCTGAGCAACGCCGTGAAATTTACGGACAAGGGCTGGATTTCGCTGCGAGCGCGCCTCTTTTCCGAGCGCGGTTACCTGGAATTCCACGTCGAAGACACCGGCATCGGAATTGCGCCCGAAAAACAGCCTCTGCTCTTCGAAAAGTTCCGCCAGGTGGACAGCTCCTTCACGCGCCAGCACGGCGGCAGCGGGCTGGGGCTGGCCATCAGCCGCAAGCTCATCGAGATGATGGGCGGCCGGATCCGGCTTCACAGCGCCGGCGCGGGCTGCGGCACCACCGTGATGTTCTCGCTGCCGCTCGCCCGCGGCGTTGAAGACGTGGTCCACGTGGCGGGCGAGGAGAAAATCGTTGCCGAGGGAGACGAGGCCGGCTCCCGCGTCCTGGTGGTGGACAACGACCCGGAATTCCGCCGCTGCCTGAAGGCGCTGCTCGTCAAGCACGGCTACCACGTTCTGGGCGCGGCCACCGCCGACGACGCCGTGGACGCGGCGCGGCGATTCCGCCCGCAATTCCTGGTGGTGGACCTCGCGCTCCCGCAGCGGCCCGGCGCCGAACTGGGCGACGGACGCGACGTCATCGCGCAGCTTCAGACCGGCGCCCTGACGCGCGAGATGCACTGCTTCGTCGTCACAGGCTACGACCCGGCCGAGGTCACCCAGGCGATGGCGCTGCTTCAGGCGAAACCCGAAATCTGGCAGAAGCCGCTCGACGGCGGGAAATTTCTCGAGCGGCTGGAGGCCATCCGCCGCCGCGCCAGCGCCGCCGCGCCTTCCCGCTCCTGACGGCTCGATGAGGCAGGCGCACACCGTTCCATGTCTCACGTTCTGGTGGTTGAAGATAATCCCCTGGTCGCCAAGTTTTACCGCCTGGCGCTGACGCGGGCCGGCGGCTACGAGGTGACCCTCACTGAAGACGTCGCGGAAATCCTGCGGCTGGTGAAATCCGGCAGCGTGGACGCCATCATCCTCGACGTTTCCCTGCGCGACTGCCGCCACAACGGCCGGCCGGTGGACGGGCTGGAACTGGCGCGCCTGGTGCGCGACTCGCCCGCGGGGAAGGACCTGCCGATTCTTCTCGCCACCGCTCACGCCATGGAGGGCGACCGCCAGCGATTGCTTGCCGCTTCCGGCGCGAACGCCTACCTCGAAAAACCCATCTATGACCCTCAGGTGTTGGTCAACCGGCTTCAGGAACTGATGGCGCGGTGAGAAAAGGGTGCGAGCGGGGGCGATCCCGGGACCGCCTCGTCGCGCATGGTCACGGGCAGCGGCCGGCCCTCACGCGTACGCGTGGAGCCCGGGCAGCAGGTAGGTCACTCCGAAGAAGGTGAACAGCACCACCGCGAATCCGATGATGGCCATATAAGCCGCGCGGCGCCCCCGCCAGCCGCGCGTCAGGCGCATGTGCAGGTAGGCCGCGTAAGTCAGCCAGGTAATCAGCGCCCAGTCTTCCTTTGGGTCCCAGCTCCAGTACGCGCCCCAGGTCTTGTTCGCCCAGTAGGCGCCGGCGATGATCATCATGGTGAGCAGCGGGAAGGAAATGGCGATGGTCTTGTAGATGAGGTTGTCGAGCGTCTCGCGCGCGGGCAGGTGCTCGACGATCGGTTCGTGCTTCCAGTTGAGCACCAGCCATACGGCCGAGGCGAAGAGCGCCGTCGTCATTCCAGCCAGAAGGAAGGGGCTGGAGGCGAAGTGAACGTCGAAGCTCCGGCCGAACTGCGGCACGAGGTACGGGCCCGAGCGGATTTTCACGACGAAAAGAACCAGTGCCGCGGCCTGCGCCGCCACGGAAATCTGGAAGAATCGTTTGGCCCAGTTCCCCAGACCCGCCTTCGATCCCAACGTTTCCGCCAGACTCAGCACCAGCGCCGCCAGGGCCAGCGCGGTGGCGAACAGGAACGGCCAGCCGAGCCCCGGAATGGCGACGAGCAGCGGCTCCTTCGGCCCCATCAGAATTTTTTCGCGCGCTGAAGCGTCCCACGCGGGCAGCAGAAACGCCCACGAAGAGTTCACCGAAGTCAGCACGATCGTCGCGTAGATTCCCGTCACGATTCCCGCCGTCCAGTTCAGGAACGTGCGGACGCTCGCGCCGTCTTTGACGAAGTAAAGCACCCCCGCCGCGAACGCCAGCGTGAAGCCCGCGTAGCTGAGCACGGCGAGCGAAACGTGGATGTGAAGCCAGGTGCTTTGCAGCGCGGGCACGAGCGGCCGGACCTCGCCCGGCATCACCTGAAGCAGAATCAGCGAGAGCGCGGCCACGGGCAGAGTGACAGCGCCCAGAAACCGCAGCTTCATGTTCCATTCAGCGAAGATCTGAAAGCCCACGACGCCCCAGGCGAACATCAGGACCATCTCAAAGATGTTCGAGAACGGCGGCTGGCCCGACGCCGCCCAGCGCACCACGACGGCGGTGGTGTGCAGCAGAAACGACCCGCGCATCAGCGCCGTGGCGGCCGCCGAGACCGCGGCGTCGCGCGTCACCAGGGCCGAGAGGTAGAACGCCGAAGCGCCCAGGTATCCGATCAGCGTCAGGTAAAGAAACTTCTCCCCCGTCACCCAGCCGCCCTCGGCCACCAGACGCGGAACGGAAATGGCGATCAGCGTGGCGACGACCACGCTGACGATGAGCAGGATCCACGTCCCCGCGCTGGCCGGCCGCCCTTCCGTGACCGGGGTTGAGATTGCCTTGGACATCGAAGACTCCTTGTTTTGTTTCAGGCCGTGAGGCGCTGAAGTTCCGGTTGCGCGGCGTCCGCGCGCAGGGCCTGTTCCGTCGCGTCCGCCAGTTGCTTGAACCGTTCGTCAAAACTCTCGCGATACTTGCTCGGCTGGCCACCCAGCACCAGCACCGGGCGACCCTCCCCGTCGCGGCCGATCACTCCCCACATCCGCACGTGCACCATGTAGAGCGCCAGCATCAGGCCCACGCAGAGGATCAGGCAGCCGCCCCAGATGAGTCCTTTGCCCGGCTGCTTCGCCACCTGAAGGCCCGTCGTGTAACCCATTTCCAGGCCGCGCAGGCTGAAACGGATTTCCGAATCAGCGGGGAAATTCATCTGCGGGAAGTTGGGGAAGAACCAGACCATGGTGCGCTTGCCGGCCGCGTCCGTCAGCCGCAGTTGCACGGCGGGATTGCGCGGCTCGTTGGAGCGTGAACTGAGCCGGTTCCCCTCCAGCACGAAATCGGGGACGAAATCCGCCAGTTCAACGCGCGTTCCCGTCCCGCCCAGTTCGACGGTCTCTCCCGGCCGCAGAGTAAACGCAATGGGCGGCCGCTCCGCGCGCGTCCACCGGGCCTCGATCTCCAGCCGGGCCGGGACGCCCGTCGCGCCATAGCTGGCCTGAAAGAATCGGATTCCCTTGTACGTGAGCGGTTCGTTGACGTGGATGCGCTTGGCCAGAACCTCGCGGCCGTCCTCTTCCACCGCCAGTTGCGACCAGTACTGCTTCGGCGCGCCGCTCTCATACGTCTCCATCCCCGCGCCGTCGCAGCGCAGCGTGAAGGGAAGCGGATGAGACTGCCCTCCGCCGGAAAGCGGCTCAACGACGCTCGCCTTCATTCCCGGGCCCAGGTTCACGAATCCGCGGTAGCCCCACAGGCCGTCCACCATGGCGCCGGCAAAGATGATGAGCAGACTCAGATGGACCACATAGGGCGCCAGCCGCGCCACGCGGTGCCGCTCGACGTAAAGCGTTCCCTTTTCGAGCGATTCCCGTCGCGGGCGCAGCCCCTCCGCCTCAAGAACCTCCGCCGCCTTCCGCAGCGCCTCCTCCGGGGCCCGGTTTCCGATGGGAATCTCCCGCACCGCGGGGAGCTTGCGCACAAACCACTCGTCCGCCTCGCGGTGAGGCCGCGAAAAGTACCGCCACGCCTGCGGGAAACGGTCGATCGAAGCCAGCGCGATGTTCGCTCCCAGCAACCCCAGAAGAAGGATGAACCACCAGGCGTGAAAAACGTCGAACAGACCGAAGAAGTCGAGAAGCTGGATGGTCTGCGGCGCGTAGATTTGCTCGATTTGACCCTCGCGCGCCATGGGGCGCTGAAGAATCATGGTGCCGAGGATCGTGGAGATCCCCAGGAGCGCCAGAAGGATGAGTCCGCATTTCAATGAGCTGAAGAATTGCAGAAAACGATTCAAGTAGGACGGAGACTTGGCCATCGTTGCTCCTGCCGTCCCCGGCATGCCCTGCGGAATGCCGGAGCCACACATCCCCATGTGGGCATGCGGAGTGCCAGCGGAGGAATTCTGCCCCTTTCCGCTAATTCGCTGATAGGGCGTAAGAAGCTGACGCAGGACAGGCTGGAGCACGCCGAAAAGGGCGTCGAGAAAGGGACAAAATGGGGGAAAAGGCGCAAGGCCATGCGCAAAGCAACTCAACTTGCTTCCCGTCCTTGCGGGACGGCAAAGCCGGCAGCCTTGCCGTTTCATACACTTCTGAGCCAGCCGCGAAGGAACCCAAAATGCAGACAAAAGGGCAGGTGCGCAACGGCGCGCCGGAAAGCTGAGGAGGATTGATATGAAATCATTCAGTGGCGTGCGCAATCCAGTCGAGAGCCGGGAATTCTCTCCGGGTCCGAGGCCCGTCGGGGTTGCGAAAGCCGATACCCCCGCGGAAATGCAGCCGACTTTTACCCTGACCTTCACGCTGGGAACTCCCATGCGCGAGATCAACGACACGGTGATCCGCACCGTGCTGCAGTACACACGCAGCAACCGTTTGCGCGCGGCGCAACTGCTCCAGATCAACCCGCGAACCATCCGACGTCGCCTGGGCAAGAAGGAAGGCGGCGCGTCAGCAACACTGGCGGCCTGAACCTTCGCACATCCGCCGCCGAGTCTGTTTCGTTCCGTGCTCGTACGCCCGGCATTCCCTCGCAATTTGTTTGGCCGGAGGCGGGGCGCCCTCATCTCAGGGACAGGGTGTCCCGAGCCAGGCGAAGCTTTATCCAAAGTTCACATTGCATTCGTCTTGGAGGCCGATGTGCATGAATGGAGAGGCAGTACACCTGATCTCGTGAGTTGGTCAGCTCTGGAAGATACCGAGACTCGCGCCGACGAAACCGGAACGGTCGGGGAGGATGACATGGGGAAAGAGGGCAAGGCTCGAATCCTGATCGTGGACGACGACCCGTTCTTCCTGCGAGTCATGAGCCGCATCCTCGAACGGGAACACTTTGCTGTCGAGACGGCCCTGGGAATCGAGGAGGCCGGCAGCATCCTCGAAAGCCGCGGCTTCGACGTCATCATCTCCGATTTGCGCCTGCCGGACGGCGACGGGGTTCACCTGGTTGAATCCCTCCGCCAGGCGGGGGACATGACTCCGGTGGTGATTTTGACTGCTTACGGCGAGGTGGACAGCTATCTCGAAGCGATGAATGCCGGGGCCACCGAATACCTGAACAAACCCATCCGCTCTGAAGACCTCATTCGGATCGTGCGCAACTGCCTGCGCGCGCACTCCGAGAAGCGCCGGGCGCGGGCAAGCTGACGCGCGCCAAACCGCCCTTCTTGCCGGGCCGTTCCGGCGGTCCGGTCGTTGTTTCCCTTCAAATCTTGAGTTCGACGAGGGTCGCGCCCGTGCCGCCCTCTCGCGGCGGCGCGGCGTAGAAGCGTTCGACGTGCGGATGCGAAGCCAGGAATTCGTGCAGGGCTTTCCTCAAAATCCCTTTGCCGTGTCCGTGAACGATGCGCAGGCGGAAGCGGCCGGCGACGAAGGCGCGGTCCAGGAATTCGTCCACGCGGTCGCGCGCTTCCTCGGCCGTCGCTCCAATCACGTTGATTTCCGCCGCCACTTCGGCGGGCTCGCCTTCCGCCGCGTGGACCTCCGCCCGCGGCCCGGCGGGCGCGCGGCGCGGCGCTTCACGGAGCACGCGGACGCGGCCCTTTTCAATCCGCATCTTCAGCCTTCCGATTTCCACTTCCAGCTCGGCTTCGCCGATTTTCGCGGCCACCACGCCGGAAGTTGAAAGCCCTTCGACGCGCACGCGGTCGCCGACTTCCGGCTCTTTCGTGACGGTGGGCGCTTCTTCCTCCGGCGGCGCGCCGAGCGTTTCCAGCACCTGCGCGTTCCATTCCTGGCGCGCTTCTTCGCGCAGCGTCGCCGCCTTGCGTTCCACACGCCGGCCGGCGCGCGAGGCTTCGAGCTGCGCGCGCAATTCGGCCAAGGCTTTCTCCCAGCGCTCGTCTGCCCGGCGCAGCGTTTCTTCCAGCCGCCGGTCGAGTTCCCGCAGCCGCGCGCGGCGTTCTTCGGCGAACTCTCGTTCGAGCTTTTCGCGGCGCGCCTCCAGCGCCTGCCGCTCGGCTTTCAGGCGCGCCAGTTCCTGCTCGAGCTCGGCCTGCTGGGCGTGCAGCCGGGTGAGCAGCGAAGCCGCCTCCGCGTCCGCCGGGGCGAGCAGCGCGCGCGCCCGATCCACAATCTCGCTTCGCAGCCCCAGCCGCCCGGCGATATCGAGCGCGCTCGACTTCCCGGGCAGCCCGACCCGCAACCGGAACGTCGGCTGAAGCGAGGCTTCGTCGAATTCCATCGCCGCGTTGACGGCCTCGGGCGCTTCCGCCGCGTAGGCTTTCAATCGCGAATGGTGCGTGGTGACGAAGGAAATCGAACCGCGCGAGCGAAAGTGCTCGAGGATGGAAATCGCCAGCGCCGCGCCTTCGTTCGGCTCGGTGCTCGAGCCGAGTTCGTCGAGAAGCACGAGGTCGTTGGCGCCCGCCACCTCCGCCATGGCGCGGATGTTGGTGACGTGCGCCGAAAACGTGCTCAAGCTCGCCTGAATGGACTGCTGGTCGCCGATATCGGCGAGCACGCGCTCGAAGAGGGGCAGATGCGCCGACTCGGCCGCGACCGGCAGCCCCGCCTGAGCCATCAGCGCCGCGAGCCCCAGCGTCTTCAGCGCCACGGTTTTTCCGCCGGTATTCGGCCCGCTCACCAGCACCATGATTTTCGGCGGCGCGAGCGTGAGCGAAAACGGCACGGGGCGTTTCCCCTGCCCGCGCAGCACCTGTTCGAGCAGCGGGTGGCGGACTTCGCTCAGGGCGAGTTCGCGCCCCGCCACGAACTCCGGCAGGCAGGCGTCGTAGGCGCGCGCGAACTCCGCCTTGGCGAACGCCAGGTCGATTTCGCTCAGAATTTCCGCGGCTTCGGCGAGGTCCGCGCTGCGCTCGCGCAGCCGCGCGCTGAATTCGCCGAGGATGCGTTGCACTTCCGCGAACTCGCGCTCCTGAAGCTCCACGAGTTCGTTGTTGAGCGGCACGGTCTCCAGCGGTTCGAGATAAACCGTGGCGCCGGATGAGCTCGTTCCGTGCAGCACGCCCTCCACGCGCCGCTTCTCCTCCACGCGCACGGGCAGGACGAAGCGCTCGTTGCGCAGCGTGACAACGGCGTCCTGAAGGATGCGGTCGCGGGCCAGCCGGTTGAGCAGCTTTTCGAGGATGGATTGCACCTCTCGCCGGCGGCGTTCGATGGTGCGGCGCAGGCGCGCCAGTTCCGGGCTGGCCGAGGAATCCACCGCGCCGTCGGGATGGATTTTTCCTTCCAGCGCGCCGAGCAGC
>CAZKXX010000015.1:7803-52397 GCA_964556705.1 uncultured Acidobacteriota bacterium | reverse complement strand
AATTTCTCGCTCAATCACATATTTCGGCATCGCTGTCATCGCTCCTTTCCGTCAGGATGGACGACCGCACGAATCCACGTTTTCAGTTTCGCGGTTCGAACAGCCCTGCGCCATGAGATTAAGAGGAGTCGGATTAACTGTCAATGCCGAACCGGATGGCCTGCGTCACGGCACTGATCGCGCCTCAAGCATGGCGCGCAATGCGGGGAGCGCGGCGCGGGCGGCGGCTTCCCCGATTGCGATCAGCTCGTCAGCGCGGTCGAAGTCGTCCCAGGTAAAGTCGGTCACATCGGGTTCGATGACAACGGAGGCGCGCTCGCGCCACGTCGCCTGGTTCTGCCGGCCGGCAATTTCAAAAGCCTGGCCGATGACCTGGAAAAGATTCGTCGGGGCCTTCCGCGGGCCGCGCGAACGCAGGTGGACGGCAATGACGCGCTCCGCGCCCAATTCCGCCGCGGCAGTCACGGGGACGCTTGCCACCAGCGCCCCGTCCACGAGCACTCGCCCGTCGAGTTCGATGGGCGCGAACAAGCCCGGAAACGTGCAGCTCGCGCGCAGCGGCAGCACGAGATCGCCCTGGCGGAAGACGACCGCCTCGCCGCAGGCGAGGTCCGTGGCAACCACGGCCAGCGGGAGCTTCAAGTCCTCGAAGCGGCGCGCCGGAAGGACGCGCTCGATCCATTCGCCCAGGCGTTCGTTCGTGGCGAGTCCGCGCTTATTGAGCGTCCACCGGCCGATGTCGCGCCAGCGGACTTCGCGCGCTTCTCGAATCATCCGCTCGAGGGTCATGCCGCTGGCATAGGCGGCGGCCACCACGGCCCCGACGCTGACGCCGGAGAGCGCGTCAATCGGAATTCTGTTTTCGACGAGAATCTTGAGGACACCGAGGTGGGCCAGGCCGCGCGCAAAGCCCCCGCCAAAGGCCAGTGCGACGCGGGGTCGCGGGGTCGCCACACTGCGGGGGCGCTCCAGGGCGCGGGCGAATCCGCGCAGCCCGCGCACCAGCGCGCGTCCGGTCGCGGCCAGCCGGTTTCCCCAAGTCCTGCGGCTCACGTCGCGAAGGCCCCTCCCGCCCTGCGCCATCATAGCAGGAATGCGCGCTTCGACGCCTCACCCCGACACAGCCGGAAATGGAAACGTGCGTCCGGATTCAGGAGGGAATCTTTTGCGACTTAATGATGCCTTCCCCTTCGCGAATGGTGATGAACTGGTTGACGGGAATCTTGGAGAATTTCTCCACCTTCCACGTGGTGGGCCACTTCACTTCGAGGGAATCGATTACCTGATGCCGGCCGACGCCGAAATGCAGGCGGAGGTCGCTCTGCGACATCACGCTCGTGCCCGTGGCGACTTCGTTCATCTGGGTGTGGTCTCCGGTGCGAACGTAAACGCGCGCGCCGACGGCCGTGCGGTTGCACTGCGTGCCGATCAGCTTGATCTTGATCCAGTTGTTTTTGTTGCCGCCGTCGTTTCGCAGCAGCGACGGGGGATCGTTCATGTTCAGCACCAGCACGTCCACGTCGCCGTCGTTGTCGTAATCGCCGAAGGCGCAGCCGCGGCTCGAGAAGCGCTGGGTGACGCCGGGTCCCATTTGCGCGCTCACGTCCTTGAAGCGGCCGTTGCGCTGGTTGCGATAGACGATGCGCGGCGAGTTGAACGAGGCGTCGAGATTGTACTTCTCGATTTCCGGATAGACGTGGCCCGTGACGTGGAAGATGTCCGGCCAGCCGTCGTTATCGTAATCCACGAAGCCCGCGCCCCAGTTGACGTACCGGGTGTTCACCCCAATCCCGGCCATGAACGTCACTTCCGTAAACGTTCCGTCGCCGTTGTTCTTGTAGAGGTTGCAGGTGTCGTCCTGAAAGTTGGTCTTGAAGATGTCGAACCAGCCGTCGCCGTCGTAGTCCGCGACGCCCACGCCCATGCCCGCCTGTTCCTGGCCGTCCTCGTTGTAGGCCACGCCGGCCATGACGGCGACGTCCTCGAAAGTTCCGTCGTGCTTGTTCTCGAACAGAATGCTCGGCTCGGAGTCCACCGCGACGTAAATGTCCGGCCAGCCGTCGTTGTTGAAATCGTAGGAGACGGCGGTGATGGAGTAGCGTGGGCCGGGCTTCAGGATCCCCGCCTTCTCCGAAACGTCGGTGAAGGTCCCGTCGCCGTTGTTGTGATAGAGGATGTTCATGCCGCCGGGCAGGCCGCGCGGCCCGCACATCACGGGGATTCCCTTCCACTGGCAGTAACCCGTCTGACCGGGGGCGGGGACGCGGCTGATATCGAGCTCGATGTAGTTGCAAACGAACAGGTCGAGGAAGCCGTCTCGGTCGTAATCCACCCACGTGCAGCCGGAGCCCCAGCGCTCGCGGTCGCCGTAAAGGCCCGCCTGCTTCGTCATGTCGGTGAACGTCCCGTTACCGTTGTTCTTGAAAAGAATGTTGTGGCCCCAGAAGCAGCAGAAGAGGTCGTCCCACCCGTCGTTGTTGTAGTCGCCCACGCAGACGCCCGTCTGCCAGCCGGTGCGCGCCAGGCCCGATTGGGCCGTGACGTCGGTGAACGTCCCATCGCGGTTGTTTTTATAGAGTTTCGAGGTGGGGGCGTTCTCCGGCGTGTAGGTCTCGCCGAAGCGTACGCCGTTGGTCAGGTAGATGTCGAGCCAGCCGTCGTGGTCGTAATCGAAGAAGGCAAGACCACTGCCTTTCGCTTCCACGATGTAGTTCTTGGTCTCCAGCCCTCCCCAGACGTTCGGCGCGGTCACGCCGGCCTCTTTCGCAACGTCCACGAAGGTGACGGGAATTTCGTCGGGAGCGTTCTGCGCCGTCGCCGCGTGGAGCTGCGGCGTTCCGCGCCATCGCCACAGAGGTGTGGTGAGCAGGTCGAGCAGGTTCGCGCCCAGAAGGACTGCGGAAGACCCCAGGAAGTATCGCCTTGAAGATTTCATCTCACCTATGGATGCCGTCCGGCCCCCTTCGGTTTGACCGGAGCCGGCGAGTTCCGCGCCGCAGGACGCAAAAAGTTCATTATAGCGGGGCCGGCGCGTTTCGTGAAGCAGTTGCGCGAGGCGCGGCCTCTCAGGCCGCCGCAGGCTGAACAGGTTTGAAGACCTTTCCGGCGCGCACCGTGGCAACCGGCACGAGCATCTGCCGGCCGGTGCGGGTCTGCTTCTCGACGTCGGTGAAGGTGACCTCGCCCTCACGCAGGTCGAACACCGCGAGGTCGGCTTCCGCGCCCGGCTCGAGCGTGCCGATTCCGGCTCCAAAGTCGAAGGCCCGCGCGGCGCGCACAGTGGATTTCTCAATGACGTCATTCAAACTGAAGCCGAGCAGAAGGAATTTCGAAAGCGTCGTCGGCAGGTCGAAGACCGGTCCGTGGATGTTGAAGGCGTGCAGGTCGGTCGAAATCGTATCGGGCCGAAAACCCTGGTCGAGGGCTCGCTCCACGACGTCAAAGGAGAAACTTCCCGCGCCGTGGCCGACGTCAAACAAAACGCCGCGCGCCCGGGCTTCGAGCACTTCCGGCCGCAGTTTTCCCGCATCGTCGAGGATGCCTGGGCGCCGCGGGTTGAACGTGTGGGTGACGACGTCGCCCTTCTTCATGAGCTTGAGGAGTTCGCCGAGCGGCGAATGCGGCCCGCCGATGTGAGCCATCAGCGGCAGCGCGGCTTCATCGGCGGCCGCGCGGGCGCGGCGCAGTCCCTCCAGATCGTTCGCGCCCGTCAGGAAATCCGAGAAGCGAATCTTGAATCCGACAATCACATCGCGGTTTTCGCCCGCCACCTTCGCCGCAAGTTTAGGGTCGCAATAGCGGAGGTCGAGCAGTTCGCCCATGTTTTCGGTGTTGCCGGCCACCAGGCCGATCGAAACCACGTGCAGCAGCGCGCGGACGCGCGTTTCGGCCCGCTCGATGATGGTGCGTCGAAAGCCGGCAAAGCTGTGCGCGCCGGAAGTGCCCGCGTCGAGCGCCGTCGTCGTCCCGCGATGCACGAAATAAGGGTCGGGGTCAATTCCGAAGGGCCCGACGTAGGGAAACACGTGGGTGTGCAGATCAATCAGCCCCGGCGTCACGAGTCTCCCTGCCGCGCTCAGGACCTTGCGGGCGGGCGCGGCGGGAATCTCCGGCTCAATGGCGGCGATTTTGCCGTCCCGCACCGCGACATCGCGAACAGCGTCGAGCTTCTGCGCGGGATCGATCACCCGCCCGCCGCGAATCACAAGGTCGTAAGGTTTTTCATTCATGCGGGCTGCGCTCGGTGCGGAAGCAAGGGATTGGAGCGCGCCGAACGGCGCCGCCGCGCACGCCGCCCCGCGCGCCAGGTCGGCCAGAAAATCGCGACGGGTTCGCCGCGCAGAAGACTGGGGAGGTGCGCTCATGGCCCGGACCCCGAAAAGATGAAGATGGGATTGCTCAGCCCCGTGCTAAAGCTTGCGAAACAACAGCGCCTTTTTCACTTCGCCGATGGCTCGCGTCACGTTGATGTCACGCGGGCAGGCCTCGACGCAGTTGAAGATCGTCCGGCAGCGCCACACCCCGTCGCTGTCGTTCAGGATCGCCAGGCGCTCCTCGCGGCCCTCGTCGCGAGAATCGAAGATGAATCGGTGGGCGTTGACGATGGCCGCCGGGCCCACGTAATCCGGGTTCGCCCAGAACGACGGGCAGGATGTCGTGCAGGCGCCACAGAGGATGCATTTCGTCGTGTCGTCGTACCGCTCGCGCGCTTCCGGCGATTGCAGCCGCTCGGTCCCCGGCTCGGGACTGTAGGTGATCAAGTAGGGCTTCACCGACTCGTATTTCTTGAAGAACGCTTCCATATCTACAAGCAGGTCTTTGATCACGCGGAAGCCGCGCATCGGCTCGACGGTGATTTTCGGCGGCAGGTTCTTGAGGAGCAGCTTGCAGGCGAGCGCGTTGCGGCCGTTGATGAGCATGGCGTCCGAGCCGCAGACGCCGTGCGCGCAGGAGCGCCGGTAGGTGAGCGTGCCGTCCTGGTACCACTTGACGTGGTTGAGCGCGTCGAGCAGACGGTCGGTGGGCTCCGCCTCGACCTGATACTCGCCCCACCAGGGCTCTTTGTCTCTTTCCGGATTGAAGCGCCTGATTCTGAGCGTAACCCGCATCGCTTCGCTCGATGGAATCATTGTCTCCTCGAACCATCGACGGCTTCACACGCACCTCGATGATTCGCTGACCCGATGATTCAATGATTCAGTACTTTCGCTCCTTGGGCTCGAATTTCGTAATCACCACGGGCTTGAACCTCAGCTCGATGCCGCGTTCGGTCTGATAAGCGAGCGTGTGCTTCAGCCAGTTCTCGTCGTCGCGCTTGGGAAAGTCCTCGCGGTAGTGCGCGCCGCGGCTCTCTTCGCGCGCCAGCGCGCTCGCCACGAGCACTTCGGCGAGTTCGAGCATCCCGCCGAGCTCGATGACCTCCAGCAGTTCGGTATTGTATTTTTCTCCGCGGTCTTCCACGCGGACGCCCGCGAAGCGTTGGCGCAGCTCGCGGAGCTTTTCGCGCGCAGCGGCCAGGTCTTTCGCTTCACGGAAGACGCCCGCCTTGTCCATCATTTCGTCCTGAAGGGCATCGCGGACGTCGGCGGCGCGTTCCTGGCCTTCGGCGCCCATCGTGCGGCGAATCAGGTCGCGCGCGCGGGCGTCCGGCTTCTCGCCGAGCGGGGCCCAGTCATTTTCCTTCACGAACTTGGCCGCGTGGCGCGCCCCGCGGCGCCCGAAGACGAGGATGTCCACGAGCGAGTTGGTCCCCAGCCGGTTCGCGCCGTGCACGCTGACGCAGGCCACTTCGCCCGCCGCGTAGAAACCCGGCAGGGGCGTGTTCTTCTCGTCGATCACGACGCGCCCGTCAACGTCGGTGGGAATTCCGCCCATCGCGTAGTGCGCCGTCGGCTGAATGGGAATCGGCGCGCTTTCCGGCTCGAGACCCATGTAGGTGCGGACGAATTCGGTGATATCGGGCAGCTTCGCGTCAAGCACCTCGCGCCCCAGATGGGTAAGATCGAGGTGGACGTAGTTCTTGCCGTCAATCCCCCGCCCTTCGCGGATTTCGCGGTAGATGGCGCGCGAGGTGAGGTCGCGCGGCGCGAGGTCGAGCAGCGTCGGCGCGTAGCGCTCCATGAAGCGCTCGTTCGACCGGTTGCGCAGGATGCCGCCTTCGCCGCGCGCCGCCTCGCTCAGCAGAATCCCCAGTTTGTAGATGCCCGTGGGATGGAACTGGAAGAATTCCATGTCCTCGAGCGGGACGCCACGCCGCAGCGCCACGAACATGCCATCGCCGGTCAGAGCCAGCGCGTTTGACGTGACGCGGAACATACGCCCGCAGCCGCCCGTAGCGAACAGCACCGCCTTCGAGTGAAATGTCTGGAGCTCGCCCGTCGCCAGGCAATGGGCCACAATCCCCGCGCACCGCCCTTCTTCAACGAGCAGGTCGAGGACGAAATACTCGTTGTAGAAGTCCACGCGATTCTTGATGCACTGCTGGTAAAGCGTCTGGAGGATCATGTGGCCGGTGCGGTCGGCGGCGTAGCAGGACCGGCGCACCGGCGCTTTGCCGTACTCCCGGGTGTGGCCGCCGAAGGGCCGTTGCGCGATCTTTCCCTCCGGTGTCCGGCTGAAGGGCACTCCCCAGTGCTCGAGTTCGTACACGGTCTCGATGGCTTCGCGGCAGAGGACTTCGGCGGCGTCCTGGTCCACCAGGTAGTCGCCGCCCTTGACCGTATCGAACATGTGCCATTCCCAGTGGTCCTCCTCGAGGTTGCCGAGCGCCGCGCCGATGCCGCCCTGCGCCGCGCCCGTGTGCGAGCGCGTGGGATAGAGCTTGCTCACCACGGCCACTCGCCCGTGACGGGAAAGGTTGAGCGCGGCCATCAGGCCGGCGCCACCGGCGCCCACGATCACCGCGTCATAGCGTTGAACAGGCATTCGAGCCTCTAACCCGTTACGGGCTGGAACGTGAAGATCACCAGCGATCCGAGCACCAGGAGAATGAATCCCACCACGTAAAGCGAGGCGAGCGAAAACACCCGCCAGCCCGGCGGATGGACGTAATCGTCCACGAGCGTGCGCATGCCGTTCACGCCGTGAATCATCGCCAGCCAGAGCATCACAAGGTCGTAGGTGCGCCAGAAGGGCGTGGCGAAGCGCGCGGCCACGAACTCGTAGTCGATGACCTCGATGCTGTGGATGACGTGCATGATGGCCAGGTGGCCGAGCGCCAGGAACAGCAGCGCCACGCCCGAAACGCGCATGAAAATCCAGGCGTACAGTTCCAGCCCGCCGCTGGGTCGTGGTCTCGCCGCGCCGTTCACCCGCGCCCTCCTATTTCACCACCCACTCGAGCATGTAAATCGCCGTGGGAATGTAGATCACCGCAAAGGCGATTCCCACCGCATACGCCAGCTTGCGGTGGATCGCCGTCGTCTCCGGCCAGAAATCGATGATGAAAATCCGTATGCCGTTCAGCGCGTGGAACAGCACCATCCCGACCAGGATCACTTCACCGACGCGGAAGACCGGCAGGCGGTAAAGCGCCATCGCTTTGTTGTACAGCTCCGGCCCCCAGCCGATGAAGGCCGTATCCACAATGTGGACGAGCAGAAAGATGAAGACGCCGACGCCGGTGACCCGGTGCAGGATCCAGGACCAGTGGCCGACGTTTCCCCGATAGGTCAGATATTCGCGAAGTTTCACCATGTCGCCTCGCCGCAGGTGAGGGGAAATCACTCACTTGCGCGGGAAACCAGACGCTTCCCCGCCGCCGCGAGCCGCGCGCGGCGGACAATCTGGCTCTTTCCCGCGGCGAGAAGCACCGCATCCTACCGCAATTGACGGAAGTCATGCAACGCGCGGGCCAAAAATTCGCGGGAAAAATTCGCGGCTGAAGGCTGCGGAGAGCCTCAGGCGGGAAGGCTCCAGCCTTTGGCGCCGAGGTTGTCGGCGGAGAGCACGCGCGCTTCGGCATTGACGCCCTTCTTCGCCAGCAACTGGCAGAGGGCTTCGCCGATGGGCACCGCGTCGCCGCGCGCGAAGGCGAGGATCGAAGGTCCCGCGCCGCTGACGCAGGTGCCGAGCAGCGCCTGGTGGCGGTACTCGAGCACGTCACTGAGTCCCGGCATGAGTGGCGCGCGATACGGCTGATGCCAGCGGTCGTCGAAGAACCAGGGACGCAGTTCGGCCTTGCCGGAAAACATCTGCGCCGCCAGCGCCACCGCTCGTTGCAGATTGTGAATGGCGTCGGCGCGCGAGTATTCCGCGGGCAGTGCCTGCCGCGCCTTCTCGGTCGGCAGAGCGTAATCGGGGATGACGACCACCAGATGCACGGTCTGCGGAATGGGGCAGGAATAGGAATAGACGCGGCCGTCCACCTGGGTGGAGACGGTCAGTCCGCCGAGCCACGCCGCGGCGACGTTATCAGGATGCCCTTCGATTTCGGTCGCCAGCGAGACCAGCTCCTCGTCGAAGAGCGTAACGTCGGCGAGCCAGTGGCAGGCGGCAATGGCGCCCACGATGGCCGCGGCGCTTGAGCCGAGTCCGGCGCCGACGGGAATCTGGTTGTCAAGTTCCAGATCGAACCCGCGCGACTTGTTCCAGCGCGCGAGCGTATCGCGGATGGTCTTCGCCACCAGATTGGTCTCGTCGGTGGGAATGCGCTCGGGATTCGCGCCGGTGTAACGCACAGTGATTTCGTGGTCGGCGCGCGGCGTGACGTGCACGTCGAGGTAGAGGTCGAGGGCGAGCGCCGCGCAATCGAACGCGCAGCCGAGGTTGGCGCTGGTGGCCGGAACTCGGACGGAAATCCGCTCGGGCATCGTGGTGTTCAGGCGGCGGCCCGCGCGCCGGCGCCCGGGTCGCTCGCCGCGCCGCCGGCGATGGCGGGAATCAGCAGGACCTCGTCGCCGTCCTGGAAAGTGTACTTCATCCCGCCCAGGAAACGGATGTCCTCGTCGTTAACGAAAATGTTGACGAACCGCCGCGGCTGGCCGTCCGCCTCGCAGAGCGATTCCTTGATGCCCGGATATTTCTGCTCGAGCCCCTCGAAGAGCTCCCCGAGGTTGTGAGCCGAAGTCTCGACCGACTCCGCCCCCGCCGTGTATTTCCGCAGCGGCGGAGGAATGCGAACGATGATGGACAAGCGAACCTCCCGTGCGAGGCCGGGTCTTTCGGGAATCGGAACGCCTCAGTTCGCGGCCACCGCGACGGCGTTCAGGTACTGCCCCTCGAACTCCGCGAGCTTGGGCCGGATGGCGCGCGCCAGCTCGAACCGCCCGTCGAGCGCCGCGAGCGTCTTCAGCCCGTTGCCGGTGATCGCCAGCACGATCGACTCTTCGGGGTTCAGCCGTCCCGCCGCCAGCAGCTTGCGCGCCACGGCCACTGTAACACCACCCGCGGTCTCTGTGAAGACGCCCTCGGTCTCGGCCAGCAGCCGGATGCCTTCCACGATTTCCTCATCGGAAACGTCTTCGCCCGCGCCGCCGCTCGCGAGCATCGTCTTGACCGCGTAGTAGCCGTCGGCGGGATTGCCGATGGCGAGCGACTTGGCAATCGTCGCGGGCTTCTGTGGGGTGATTTCCGGCGTGCCGTTTTTCGCGGCCGTGGTGATCGGCGAGCAGCCCGTGGCCTGCGCGCCGAAGTATTTCGTCTCCGCCGGCCGCACCCAGCCGAGCCGCTTCAACTCGTCGAACGCTTTCGCCACCTTGGTAATCAGCGAGCCGCCCGCCATGGGCACCACGACGTTCTGCGGCAGCCGCCAGCCGAGCTGCTCGGCGATTTCAAACCCGAACGTCTTCGACCCTTCCGAATAATACGAACGCAGGTTGACGTTGACGATTCCCCAGTTGTACTTCTGCGCGATTTCCGAGCAGAGCCGGTTGACGTGGTCATAGTTGCCGGCAATCGGCACCAGACGCGCGCCGTACACCTGCGAGGCGAGAATCTTTTCCGGCTCGATATCGGCGGGAATGAAGATGAACGTCTTGAAGCCGCCCTCGGCCGCCTGCGCGGCGACGGCGTTCGCGAGGTTGCCCGTCGAGGAACACCCGACCGTGTCGAACCCGAACTCGCGCGCTTTGGAAAGCGCCACGGCGACCACACGGTCTTTGAAGGAAAGCGACGGGTGATTGACGGCGTCATTTTTGAGATAAAGTTCGCGAACGCCCAGCGCCTTCGCCAGGCGCGCCGCGGCGAGGAGCGGCGTGAAGCCCGTCTGCCGGCCGACGGCGGGCTCCGCCTTGAGCGGCAGCAGCTCGCGGTACCGCCACATGTTGGGAGGACGGGATTGGATGTCTTTGGGGCGAAGGTCGGACCAGAGCGCGGCGTAATCGTAAACTGCTTCGAGCGGCGCCCAGCACTGGTCGCAGGCCGCCAGGGGTTCGGCCGGAAAAGTCCGGCCGCATTCGCGACACTTCAGATGCAGCAGGTAACTCACAATGCCTCCCGTCCCGCCCTCTCATCCGCGCTGGCTCGAACGGTCCGCCGGGGCCGGGAGGCTTTGGCTGGTCCGGAAACTCAAAAGCCTCTTCCGGCTGGGAAGAGGCTACGAAAAGAGCGTTTCGGCCCCCTTCTCATCTCCCCCAACGCCGGGCGGGAATTGGCACCAGTCCCCCGATTTTACATCGGGGCGGTTGTCGTGGCTTCTCAGGGCCCGTCCCTCAGCCACTCTGGATGAGATTCAGGGTTACTGAATCTTAATATTCAATTGTCAGCCGCCGATTGTAAGGCCCGCGCCTGCCCCCTGTCAACAAGTTTTCTGACCTGCCGCTTGGAAGGGGCTGAATAATCGGGTTATCAGGGCATCGGATCATCTCCGCGATTCGGTTCGAGGGTACAGCCCACAGTTCCAACACACCGATGAACCGATCATCCGATGACTCGATGGTCCGATTCCTTCACCGCCTCCAGGCGACAGACGATGTTCCTCGCCGGGAAAATCCATGCAAAATGCTTTTCGTAGAAGTCCGGCGAGAGCGCGGCGAGGGCGCGGCCCAGGTTGTCAAGCAGGAGGTTGCCGCCGAAGGTCAGCCGTCGCTCGAGAATCCGGAAGCCGCCCGCGCCGTAAGTGAAATTCTCGAACCCGTCGCCGGTAAAGTAATCGAAGCTGTGCAGCCCCAGGTGATGGACATGCGTCGGGTCGGAGTAGGAATCGGGCGAACTGTAATGCGGCGTGGTGACGACGATTTCTGCGCCGGGCCTCGCGATCCGATGCACCTCGCGCATGGCGCGGAGGACGTCCGCCTGGTGTTCGAGCACGTGCGAGAGGTAGATGCGGTCGGCGGCATTGTCGCGCACCGGCCAGGGGAAACGTTCCAGCTCGCAGAGCACATCGGCCGCCGAGCCCGGCTGGCGGTCGAGCCCGATCGCCCCCGGCTCCTGCTTCTTCTTCCCGCAGCCAATGTCGAGAACAACCATTGCGCCCCGCATTTACTCTAACACACGACCTGCGGGGATAAGGCCGTCTGCCCCCAGGCCGCCCCGCTCTTGATGCCGTGATAGGCTGGACCGGCCGATGACTTGCGAGGAAGTTCTCCAGAAACTCCGGGCGCGCGCGAACCCGAAGAACGTGGAAGGCATGGCGCGCTTCGGCATCACGCCGCGCAACACGCTGGGCGTGCCGGTGGTCGAGCTGCGCCGCCTGGCGCGCCAAATCCGTCGTGACCATCGGGTGGCGCTCGAACTGTGGGAATCCGACGTCCACGAAGCCCGCATCCTCGCCGGGCTCATCGCCGACCCCGCGCAGGTGACCGAGCGGCTGATGGAACGCTGGGCGCGCGGCTTCGATTCCTGGGACATCGTGGACGGCACGTGCAACAACCTGTTTCGGAAGACCGCGGCGGCGCACCGCAAGGCTCGGGAGTGGTCTCGGCGCAAGGAAGAATTCGTCAAACGGGCGGGGTTCGTGCTGATGGCCTGCCTGGCGGTGCACGACAAGAGCGCGAGCGACGCGGTCTTTAAGCGCTACCTGCGCCTGATCCGGCGCGAGGCGGGCGACGAACGAAACTTCGTGAAGAAGGCCGTGAACTGGGCGCTGCGGCAGGTCGGCAAGCGGAATTTGCGGCTGAACAGCGCCGCGGCGGAGGAAGCGAAACGAATCCGCGAAATGGATTCGAAAGCGGCCCGATGGATCGCTTCAGACGCGCTGCGCGAGCTGACGAATCCCAAAACCCTCGCCCTCATCCGCCGGCGAGAGAAGACCTTCTAACCACCAAGACACAAAGGCGCCAAGAAAAGGTATTCATAAAGCATCATTGGATCCTCTTGGTGTCTTCGTGTCTTGGTGGTTCGTCTCCGCTATTCCACGACGAGGAGGCCGTGGGGCGGCAGGCGGAGCGTCAAGCCGTCGCGCGCCACGGCGGCGCCTTCGGTCGCGAACGCCGCGCGCACTTTGCGGATACTGCCTTCGTATCCCGCCAGGTGGCAGTCCACGGGCAACTCCGTAAAATTCGCCACAGCCACACGCCCGCCGAGCGGGAAGACGGCGACGCGCGGCGGCGCGTCGAACGACGTCACAGTGAATTCGGCGACGGCGCGGCGCAATTCGGCGAGCGCCTGGCGCGCCGCGGGCGTCACCTGCGCGACGCGGTTTTCCGAGTCCACGTAGGCGAGCCGCGGAAGCGAATTCGAGAAGACGATGATGCGCCCCTTCCCCGCCGGCGCCGTGAGGAGCAACTGCTCCTTACCGAGGCGCAGCGGCGCGTCGGAGGGCAGGCGCGGGTCGCCCGTCAGGCGATGCGCCACACCTTCACTGACGAACGCCGTTCCGCCGGCGTCGAGAAATTTCGCAAGCTTTGGGGCAAAATCCACGTCGTGCAGGGCATGAGCGGTGAAGAGCGCGGCGCGCGCGCCTTGCGGAAATTTGGCCGTGGGAAGCAGCGGAAACGCCAGCATGCCGATCTGGTCGAACAGGTAAGCCTCGTCATACGGGTCGCTGGAAGGCGGCTTGTAGGCGGGGATGCCGCTCCACTCGCGCGCGTATCTCGCCAGCGTATCGAGCTCGGCGCGTTTGGCGGCGAGCGCTTCGGCCTGCGGGCGATAGCGCGGCGAAACGAGCGAGCCGTAGTGGAACGCCAGCGCCTCGGGCGCGCCGGCGAGCACGGTCATGTATGCCTGGTCGAGATAGAGGACCGGGTCGGTCCCGTATGGATCGAACCACCCGCCGCCTGTCTTCGCGCCGCCGATTTCGGCGAGCCATCGGTAGATGAAGAACGCTTCGTATTGCTGCTTGTGTCCCCACTCGTCGGAGCTGGGGTCGCGCGTTTCGGTGCCCACCCAGATGCGGTCGAAGAGTTCCGTCTGCCGGTCCACCACGTAGCCGCGGTTGTGGAACATGTCGTACCACTGCGGGTACTTGAGAATGATTTGGACGCGCGGATTGGCCTGGCGCGCGGGGGCGAGGATGCGCTCGCGGCTGACTTCGAGCATGAGCTTTTCGCGGTACTGCGGCCAGCTCCGCGAGCCTTTCGCCGCCGCGCACTCGGAGCACTCGCAATCCGTGAACAGGAAATCGTCAATCATGATTTCGTCGAACAATTCCGCCGTGAACCGGAAGATGGAAGCGAGGTGCTCCTGATTGGCGCGGTTCGTGTAGCAGGCGCCGACTTCCCAGCCCGTCGTGGGCTTGCCGAAGCGCGTGGTGGTGACGCAGCCGGAAACTTCCAGGCCCTGCTCGCGGAAGAAGTCGCGCGCCGTCACGAGCGCCTGGCGGTCGGCGCGATAGGCGTCGCGAAAGGTCTCGATGTAAACCTTCTTCAATCCCAGCTTGCGGCAGAATTCGAGCGCCTCGGCGCGCCCTTCGGGCGTCGAAAGGCGGTCGCGCACGTCCTGCGCCGTGAAGAGCGTGGACCAGTCGGTGGCGGCGAGCGGCGCCGCCGCGGCGAGCACGAAAACCGTGAGAAAAACGGCTTCGAACCAGCGTCCGCGAAGTGCGGAGTGAATTCGGGGAAGAGTGCGCATGGGAAAGACCTCCCGAAATTGTCGTTCTGAGGCGGCCCGACCGACAGGGTCGGGGCAGCGAAGTACGCGTATCACGGCCATCTTGGCCGTGCTTCTGCCTGCGAAGTCAGGCACGGGCAAGAGGCCCGTGCTGGTTCGGATTCTTCGCCCCGACGGAAAGCGCCTGCCTGCGGCAGGCAGGTCGGGGCTCAGAATGACAGCGCCCGCGTTTGCCCGCGCCGCTCAGGCCACCGACCGGTCGCGGCTCGCGGGCCCGTGCGTCTTCCCGCAGTGCTCGCAGCGCCGGATTTCGAACTGCCCGAGGGTCGCGCGGAACGGTTCCGAGAGCGCGGCGGCGCCGGCCCGGCGATAGAGTTCGGCGTGATGCAGGATAGCATCCGCGAGGCAGCGCGCGCGGTAGTCCGCCGCGAGGCCTTCGAGGCAGAAAATGCCTTCGTGGCGTTTGCAGTCGTCCCCTTCCCACTCGACGACGACGTAGCAGCCTTCCGCCATCTGCGACTTGGAGCGAAAAGCGAGCAGGCGATGGCCGAGAAACATCAGCCGCGGCTCGCTGAACCGGCGGCTGACCTGCTCGTGGTCCTCGACCCCGACGTGCAGGATGGAACTGTAACTGACCGCGCCGAGCGGGTTTGGGCCGCGCCCGAAAAGATAAACGCGTTCGTCGCCGAAACCCAGCGTGGCGTTTTCAACCGGCAGGCGCACTTGCGGATGTCCGGTGAGGAAGCAGCCCGCTTCGACCTCTTCGTGCAGGCCGAGCGTTTCGTCGGCGTTGGGATGGCGGCGCTTGCCCGGCAAATCCAGGGGAATGACAAAGACGAGCAGAATAAACGGAGTCATGACGTCCTCCGCGGGGCGGGAGGCGGAGCGCGGCGCGGGCCTTTCGCCGCCGGCGCCTTCAGACGCACTCCGCTTCCAGATTGGGGCGAGATCCGGCCCGCACCACCTCCTCGAGCAGCGACTCTTCCGAGCGGAGGTGGCGGCGAAGCTCACCGATCATGCGCCGGCCGAGCGTCAGCAGCACCGTCGGGTCGCCCGACTGGCGGTAGGAGGCAATCTGACGCTCGAAGCGGTCGAGGTCCACCGCGACGTTCTCGTGGTCCCGGCGAAGGCTTTCGATCGTCTCCGGATTCAGCACGCCGAGGGCGCGCGGAAAAAGCAACTCCTCCTCTTCGCGCGAGACCTGCATGGCGACGTCGCGCAGGGCCGCAAGGCGGTCCTCGAGCAGCCTCGCCGCGCGCGCGTGCTCCGCGGGGCGGACGGCTTCCAACCCCGCCAGCGCGTCGGCGAAAGCCAGCAGGCGCGTACGGACTTCGTTGCGCTCGCGCAGCCAGCGGCCGTGGTCGAGCGGCGTGCCCGCGGGAGGCGCCGCGACCGCCGACGGAACCTCGCGTTCCTCGGCAAGGTGCAGGACCGTGAAGCCGCGGGCCTGAAGTTCCCTCACCACTTCGCGGCGCGGCGGGTAGGCGTGCGTGGCGAACTGCCCGGTCAGCCGCCCGCGCAGGTACGCGCCGGGAAGCGTTTCGCAGTCCACCGTAAAGAGGTCGCCGCGCGTCAGCATCGAGAGGTTGAACTCGTAAGTCTCCCGCGTGTTGAAGAAGACGCGCGAGCGCGGGAAAGCGAGATGGTAAATGGCGACGGCGAGCCGGTAGTCTTCGTCGGTGACGGAATATTTCGACGGCTTCTGCGAAGCCAGCACTCCGCGCGCGGGCTTGAGGCGCGGCACGCCGAGGGCGTACGGTTCAATGCCGTAGGTCCGGCGCAGGTAATTGCCGTGCTCGATGAGCGCCAGGACGTCGAAGCGCCAGTCGTACAACCCGAACAGCACGCCCAAAGCCGCGCGACGCACGCCGGCGGGAATCGCCCGGTCCCAGACGTCGAGGCGGAATTCGAACTGGCGTTTCGGCGTGCCGGTGACATGCCAGCGGTTAAAATGCGTCGCGTCGTAAGTTTCCTGCCACAACGCCACCCAATCGAGCCCGGCGCGGCGCAAAAGGCAATAGTCGTCGCGCTGGTAGGCGGGCGCGTTGAGCGCCAGGAGGCCCCCGCCGAGCGAGTTGAGTCTGGCGCGCGCCAGCTCGATGAAGGGCGCGAGCTGGGCCGGGGTGAACTCGGCATCGTCGGCCAAAACGAGTTCAATCTGCCGGTGGCCCCAAGCCAGAATCAGGTCGAGTTCCCGCTCGAAATGCTCGAGCGAAAGGCGCACGCGCTCGGCGAGCGGGTTCGACTTCCGGTAGCCGCAGTAGAGACAGTCGTTCTGGCAGAAGCTGGTGAGGTACTCGGGGATGATGGCTTCGACGGCGCGGCTGTGCTCGCGATTGCGAAGCTCGCGCGACGCCGATTCGATTTCATCGCGGGCGGCCGGGTCGCGACCCAGCTCAATCAGTTTCGCCGCTTCTTCCAGCTCCAGCCCGCCACGATGCTCCGCGGCGCGAACGAGGGCTTCGACGGAGGGGCGCACCGGCGTTCCTTCCGTGAGCGCGGCCACGCGGCCCGCAACTTGCGCGAAATACCGGCTGAAAGCACCCAATGTCTCACTCACCTCAACGCCGGGGGCGCGGAATCACGCGGGGGACACCCCCGCCCCGCACTCAAGTGCAATCCGATGTCCAGAGCGAAAGAATGTCAGGGGCGGGCGGCGAAGGCAGTGTCCAAAGTCACGCGACAGGATGTCAAAAGGCAGCGGTCAGCTTGCCGGACGCTTCAGCCACCCGACCAGAATTTCATTTCCTTCGACGCGCACTTCGTAAGCTGAGACGGAGTGCCCGCCCGGGTGGTCAGCGAGACCGCTGCGGACGTCGAATGTCCAGTCATGCCACGGGCAGTGCAGGACGCAGCCCTCCAGCCGTCCACTCGCGAGCGGGCCGCCCATGTGCGGACAGACGGCGTTGACGGCGTAAAAGGCTCCATCCACCCGGCACAGCGCCATGGGCTTGTCGTGAACGAAGATGTGCTTCACGGCGCCTTCGGGAACTTCGTCAAGGGAGGCGACTCGGGTGAAGGGCGGGCGTTTGCTCATGCCGCTGCCTCCCGACCGGCGCTTCGCTCGCGAACGCGCAGGCGCGTCTTCAGTGTCCTTAGGAATTCGTACATCACAAAACACTCCAGCGCAAAGGGTGGAAAACCGAGATAGCCGAGGAGGGGCATCTCGAAGATTTTCCAGTCCTGAAAAATCGGAAAGATGTAGAGCCACTTCGCCGCGGCCCAGTAATTCCAGAACTCCCACAGAAGGCCGCAAATGAGGCCGGCGGCGAGAAAGCTCGCGAGCCGCGAAGTGTCCGCGCGTTCCAGGTCGCCGAGGAGCGACCGGCCGCCCCATTCGTAGTTGAGCGGGTCGAGCAGAAAGATGAATCCCAGCCACACGGCGCCGAACAGGTGCTGCCCGACGGCGACGGGCACAAGCACCGGGACGGTGACCATCAACAGCCCGGCGAGCATCATGGTGAGCCGCGCGCGGCGAGTGGAGACGAGCGGCTGCCTGACGCGCCCCCCAAACAGGCCGAGCGCGCGCAGCAGGTCCGCGGTCAGGAAAATCCCCGGCCAGATGGTGGCGAACGACCACACGTAGCCGAGGCCGCGAAGCAGCGCGCTTTCCGGCAGTCCGACGTAAGTCCAGTTGGCGAGACGAAGGTTGTAAGCTTCAAAGAGCAGCCAGAGCGGCACGGACCAGAACCCCAGAGCGAGAAAGCCGCCCAGGTCGCTGGCCATTCGCGAACGCCCTTCGAGCGACCCGACGAGGCCGTCGGCGAGAAGCAGAAAGCCTGTCCAGACGATGGGCGTGAAATAGATGGTGAGCCAGGGCGCGCGCAGGAAGAGCAGGACTTCCGCAACGAGGATGACCGCCAGCCCGACCCAACCGCGGAGGGGAAGAGGCGCGGTCCTCCGCGACCGAGCGAACTTCACGGCAAGGAACGCCAAGGTCACAAGAAGGGCCAGAATTCCCAACAGCACTTGAAGCGGCATCGGTGGTCTTCTGTGAAACCGGGGCCAGCATAGCCAAGCGGGCACGGCAGCGCAATGCGCGATCCGGCCGCTGGCAACTTTGAATTCTCCGGCGACCCGCGTTGCGGGCCGTCCCGCCAGACGGTTTTATCGAAGAGCCCCAGTCCTCCGCCGAGCTGAAAAACTTGTTGCCCGTGTGCCGGTTCGTGTAAGATGCCCCAAACTCTGACAGTTAAGACCGAAGACCACCGCGGGGGGAGCTATGGCAGAGGTGAAAGCGGGCCTTCAGGACGTGGTGATTGCCACCTCAGAGATTTGCCACATTGACGGCGCGCGCGGAAGGCTGATTTATCGCGGCTACGACATCCACGACCTCGCCGAGCACTCGACCTTCGAAGAAGTGGTGTATCTGCTCTGGAACGGCCGTCTGCCCAAACGCGCCGAGCTCGACGACCTGAACCGCCAGCTCGTCGAACACCGCGCCCTGGCCCCCGAGCTGACCGATCTGATGAAGCGCCTGCCGCCTCCGCAACACCCCATGGAAATGCTGCGCACGGTGGTCTCGGCGATGTCCCACTACGATCCCGAGGCGGAGGACATTTCTGAGGCGGCGAACCGGCGCAAGGCGCTGCGCCTGACGGCGCAGTTCGGCACCATCGTCGCCGCCTTCGGGCGGATCCGCGAGGGCCGGGAGCCGATCGAGCCGGACCCCAAGTTGAGCCACGCGGCGAATTTCCTTTACATGCTCCAGGGGAAGAAACCGGACACCGACTCCGCGCGCTGGTTCGACGTGGCGCTGATTCTTCACGCCGACCACAGCTACAACGCTTCGACGGTCGCGGCGCGTGTCACGGCCTCGACGCTGACGGACATGCACTCGGCGGTCGTCAGCGGCATCGGAACGCTCAAGGGGCCGCTGCACGGCGGCGCGAACGAGCAGGTGATGAAGATGCTGCTCGCAATCGGCGACCTCGCGAAAGCCGAGGATTACGTCCGCGGCCTGCTGGCGCAAAAGAAGAAAGTCATGGGCTTCGGCCACCGCGTCTATCACACCGAAGACCCGCGCGCCACGGTGCTGCGGCGGATGTCGGAAGAGCTGGGCCGCCGGGCCGGCCAGGCGAAATGGTTCGAGATGTCGAAGCGCATCGAAGACCTGATGATCCGCGAGAAAAAGATCAACGCCAACGTGGACTTCTACTCGGCCTCGGCCTACTACGTGCTCGGCATTCCGCTCGACCTCTACCCGCTCATCTTCGCCGTCAGCCGCATCTCGGGCTGGACCGCGCACGTGCTCGAGCAGTACGCGAACAACAAACTCATCCGCCCGCTCGCCGAATACACCGGGCCGGTGGATTTGAAGTACGTGCCGATTGAAAAGCGCTGAGGGCCGATCCCGTTCCAGTCGTGCAGGATCACCATCGCCCCAAGTTTGCTCTCAAGTCGTCAATTTGCAGTGGGCTCGATTCCGGCCCGAACGCGGCTCTTCGCAGGAGGTGAGCTCATGGGGTTCCGCAATTCCCTTTTTCGGTTCTGCATTCACCCGATCGCGCTCCTGGCGTGCGTGCTCCTGGGCGTGCCGCGGGCGACCCAAGCCCAGCCACGCCAGTGGACGCGCGTCACGGAGACCACGGACGCCAACATCTTCGAGCCGGCGCTGGCGCGCACGGCGGACGGCGTCCTGCACGTCGTGTGGCTGCGCAAGAACGGGTCGAACCGCGACTACGTGCACACGGCAATCGGCAAAGACGGCAAGGTGGCGGGCGCGCCGGCGACGGTGCTGGAAAACTGGACGACGCTCAACAATCCCGACCTGATTGTGACCAAGGACGGCGGGCTGCAACTCTTTTTCGGCGGGCAGCGGACGACAGATGCGAAAGACGCGTACCGCCACGGGTCGCTCTACAGCGTGACGGTGCCCGCAAGCGGCCTGCCTGCGCAGGCAGGCGCGGCGTGGACGCTCTCGAAGGACGCGCACGCGCAATCGCACGCCGTCACCGCCAGCCCCGTGGGCGCGGGCGTTCTGCCGGACGGGACGCCGCTGGCCGCCTGGGCCGTCTCCTTCGCGCTTCAGGCGCACATCGGACTCAATCCAAAAACCGAAGACCTGAAGTTTCAGACCACCTGCTGCGCTTATCAGCCGGACATTGCCGTGGACTCACAGAGCGGTGAAGCCGTGCTTGGATGGTTTTCGAACGCGCGCGGCGAGCAGGGCTTGCTGACGCAGACGATTCATCCCAAAGCGGGCGAGAAGCAATACGTGCCCGACTCCGCGACGCCGGACCGCAACTCGGCGCTTTCGATCGACCAGCGCATGGCCATCACTTCACGGCGCGGCGCGCCCGGCGTGTACGTCGCCTACGGCGCGGGCTACCCCACGCACAAGACCGTCAATCTGTGGCGGCATGGCGCGGGCGAAGCCATGGTCGTGGCAAAAGCCGAAGGTGCGCGGCACGTCAACCTCGCCGCGGGGCCGGAAGGACGACTATGGGTAATGTGGCAGCGCAACCGGCGCGCTTACGCCGCGCGCTCGAACCGCGCCGCGACGAAGTTCGGCCCGGTCATCGAAGTTGTTCCGCCCGCGGGCAAGGCCGAATCGGGAATCTACAAAGTGAAGGGTGAAGGCTCGCTCGGCCCGCTCGATCTCTTTCTCGCCTGCCAGTCCGTCAATGAACTGGCGACGTATCACACGCAGGTCTTTCCTCCGCTCGCGCTCGCGGGGTCGCCGGCCAAACTCGTCGCCGAAGACGGCGGGACGGTCACCTTCACCGTCAGCGACGTGGGCGACCCGGTCGAAGGCGCGAGCATCACCGTGAACGGCAAGAAGCTCACCACCGACGCGCAGGGCCGCGCCACGTTCAACGTCCCCAAAGGAAGCAAGCCCGGCGCGCTCGCCGCCAAGGCCCAAAAGGAAGGCTACACAGACGCCTCGGCCAAAGTCACCTTGGCGCCCAAGCCAGCGGCGAAGCAATAGCCACTCGGCGCGCGACCGGGGCGAGTGTCTCAGGAGTCTCAGTTGTCGCCACGGTCTCACGGGAGTAGGTGAGGGCTGCAAAGTGTAAGCGCTTACAGTCTGCCGCCAAGCACCCCCTGGTCCTTCAATTTCCGCGGCCCAAGACGCGGAAACCGCGGTGGGTGGAGGGACCGAAACCGCGGCGGGGCAAGCGGCGGAAACCGCGGTGGGCAAGAGACCGAAACCGCGGTGGGCCAAAAGGACGGAAACCGCGGCGGGCGAAGAGGACGGGAACCGCGGTGAGCCAACAGCCAGCAGGCCAAGAGGGGGTGGAGCAAGAGGCAGCGGGCCAAGCGGCGGCAGGCGTCGGTAACAACTGCGGGTGAGGAAATGCAGATGCCCCTGCCCGTCGAAACGCTTGAGTCGTTTCGGCATGAAAACCTGCAACCGCGCCGCCCTTCGGGAGCGCGCAAGGACCTGCACCGACGTTCTTTGGCGGGGTGGGCACCCACGGGTGCGTCGTTCGCACCCTGTTGACCGAAATGGTACCATGTCGGTCGGGAGCGGAACCGAGGGCGGAGACCAAGCCGAAGGATAGGCCACCCGCCGATCGTCGAACGCTGCCCGATTCGGATCGATTACGTGCGGTTACCGGAACAGTATCGCGGGTGAGAAAAGCCCACGGTCAATTCGCCGTTTGAAGGGACTGTGGGTTCGGGATCGCGGCAAAAGCCCACGGTCAGAAACTACCCTGACCGTGGCTACCCGCTCGCATTTAACGAAAAGCCGCAGAGTGTCAGACAACGACACTCTGCGCTACCTGCTTTTCGTGTCGAGGTTTGTTTTGAGCGGGCTAGTTGCGCGCTCGAAATCCATCAGCCGGATCGTTTGGGCAGATCTGAGGCGCCCGTGGGGATTTCTTGCCAAGGTTTCGCTCCTAGGCTTCGCTGTCTCCCTTGGCACGTACAAACTATGGAGCGGCTCAGAACTTTACAGAGATCCGCGACTAGACACGGTGCTCGTGCTTGTTGGCGTCATCCTTCAACTCTCCACGATTGCCGCGATTTTGGCATTCTTCCCGAAGGGTCGGAGCAAAACCGTTCCGCTCTTAATTCTGATGGCAGCTCTCTCCCTTGGCTGGCATGAACTGGGTCTCGCACTCGGATTCATGATCTGGTATCCGTTTATAATACTAGGCTGGATCGCAGGCTTGTTGCGCGGATGAGGAAGGCCGAGGGGGGCAGTTTTCATCCGACCCGGAAATGGTGCTGACCGACAATCCGCAGAATTTCAACCGATACGTGTATGTGCTCGACAACCCGACGAATCTCACAGACCCGTTCGGCTTGCAGCCTTCGCGCCGGCACCGCCGGCCCAGGACCCCCAAAGCCGCAACCACGGAGTTTGCGGGCAGCACCGAGCAGGCGGTCCCGCCGCTGCAGCTTCCGCAGGTGCCGCTGCTCTGCAAGCCGGATCTTTGCTCCAAAGGTGTACCAAGGACTGCCCACCGGGGACAGTGAAAGTCTTCGACAAGGTCTGGTTCGGGGTTTGTGTGGGAACTACGACGGGCTTCGGAATTCTCCCGGTTGCTTGCGCGGTAGGAGTGGCAGCCTGTTTCACGACAGGGAATCTCATCGCTTGCGTGGGAGCAGCCATTATTTGTTCGGCCACGGTTGCAGTAATATGCCTGTGTGGAAAGGCCGCAACCGAGTGCGTTCCCGAGGGTACGACACCTCAAATCAAACGAACCCGGACGGCGCCCTTTAGCTTGAGCCCTCGGAGTGCGCCCCGTAGATGGAGTCCCTGAGAAGGGGGATCTCTTGCGTCCCTTAGTTTTGCCGAGGGAACTTTCTCCTCGTGTGTGGCTAGCCCTTGCGTGGACATGTCTACTACTCGTCAATATTTCATCCCTGTTCGTCTTGACGAGTATTCTGAGGGGCTATTTGGAAGCCTTTCGAAGTGTCTTGGGCTGGCCACTTACACATATCTTGAATTGGCTGGCCGCAGTGTGGTTGCTGAGCTTCTTGCTCTCCGTACCGTCAATACATCCCTTCGCCCGCAAGATACTCACCTTCGCCGCGGTCATCTCGGCCACACTGGGCCTGATTTGCGAACTTGAACGTGTTCTCCCCGCTGAGTATCTCGTCTTCGTCACCGTCGGAATTTTTCTGGCCATTCCGCCGGCGTCGGTACTACTCGTCGTAAATGAATTGCGACGGGGGTCTCGCGTAGCAGACTGAACCGGCCTGCGGGGCGCCGTCTTCGACGGCGACAATCCTCGATCTGACGTACAGCTACGCCGACGCCGGGGGCGCGCTGGTGGACCAGGTGCAGTCGATTACGGACAACAAGGACGCGAACCGCACGCAGACGTTCACCTACGATGAGCTGGTGCGGGTGAAGACCGCGCAGGGACAGGGGACCTCGGGATGCGGCTGCTGGGGCCAAAGCTACACGTATGACCGCTACGCCAACCTGACGCAGGCGGCTTCAACCAAATGCTCGTCGCCGGCGCCGTGCTGGACCGTGGATAGCGCCAACCGTATCACGAAAACGTGCTCGGAAGGCTCGCAGACGATTTTCTACGACGCCGCCGGAAACATCACCAACGACCACGGAGTGACCTACATGTGGAACGCGGAAGGGCGGCTGGCGGCGGCCGGGGGAGTGAATTACACTTATGACGGCGACGGGCGGAGGGTGAAGAAAGACAGCGGGAAGCTGTACTGGCGGACAGTTACAGGCGAAGTTCTTGCGGAAACCGACTTGAGCGGCACCAACCTCCGTGAATACGTTTACTTTGAAGGGAGAGCCGTTGCTCGCCGCGACGCGAACGGAACCGTCTACTATTTTTTTCATGACCGGCTCGGGTCGCTGCGGAAGATCACGAACGCTTCGGGCGGGGTGGTGCGGGACATCGACTACAACCCCTGGGGGACGGAGACGTGCAACAGCGGGACGGTGGATGACCCTCACAAATTCACGGGGCACGAGCTGGATGGAGAAAGCGGGCTCTACCACACGCTTTATCGTAAGTACTCGCCGACGTTGGGGCGCTGGCTGTCGCGGGATCCTGTTCAGGGGATCCCGCAACAGCCGCAGTCGCTGAATCTCTATCCGTACGTCTGGGACGATCCACTCAATCGCGTGGACCCGGATGGCGACTTTCACATTGGTTTCTGGGATTATCCCTGGATTCCCTGGCCTGGATTGATCGTAATAACCTGTTCCACTCCAGAAAACAAAACCTGCTGTTGTCCGTATTACGATCAACTCGCGCGCACTCGTCGTGAGGACGATCAACTGTACGGACGCGTGGCGGGTCGAGTGTGCCGGAACACGGGTGGCTCATGCTGGGAAAACTGCGTCCGAAGATGCTTGGTTAAGCGGGATATTCAGGAGTGCCGTCCGCTTCCTTCCCCCAGCGAGCGAACTACGTGCCGGGTCGCGATTCATTTTCCGAAATGCTTTTTGAACGAATGTGGACCTCTAACTTGGACAGTTATCCCTCCTCGGGCCATAACTATCCCATTGCCTATTCCCATTTATATGCGTCTCGATATCAAGCTGGTGTTTTCATGTCGGGGTCTTTATTGAGAAGCTCGACTCTCGCGTTCCTCTCACACGAGCTGCGCAAACCAGTAGCTTGGCCAACGGTCTTCGCCGCTCTGGGCTTCTGCGTGTTCGTCGTCTATACGCAATTCGGAATGTTCCGTTTTGTTTCTAGCCTTGCCTCGATCGACGAAAGGGGCGCGGTATCGCTGCTGGTTGCTTACATCGGAAGCGTATCCATACTCGCCGGGTTGGCGGCGTTGCTTTTTCCCCACACCAATCGCATTGCCACTGTCTTCGTACTGGCTTTTGGATTTTTCGCGGGTGGATTTCAACTGATTCTCTATTCGATTTTGGCTCTGTACCATGCCTTCAGTGTCGTGTTTGGCTGGATCTCGTTTGGCGACTGACCATCGACTGGGATGAACGGGCAGCGGGTGGCGCGGCGGGACGCTTCGGGGACGGTGTATTATTTCTTCCGGGACCATCTCGGGTCGCTGCGGAAGATCACCAACGCCTCGGGCGGCGTGGTCCGGGACATTGACTACAACCCCTGGGGCGCGGAGACGTGCAACAGCGGGACGGTGGATGACCCCTACAAATTCACCGACCACGAGCTGGACTCGGAGAGCGCGCTCTACCACACGCTCTATCGGAAGTACTCGCGCGCGATGGGGCGGTGGATGAGCGCCGACCCGGAAATGGTGCTGACGGACAACCCGCAGAACTTCAACCGATACGTGTATGTGCTCGACAACCCGACGAACCTCACCGACCCGTTCGGCTTGCAGCCCTTCGCGCCGGCGCCTGCGGCTCAGGACCCCCAAAGCCGCAATCACGGCGTGTGCGCGCAGCACGCGGGGGGCATCACTGGGGGTACGCAACGCGGCCCATGCCGGGGCACGAAGAGCTGCGAGTATTACGACCGACAGTGCGCGAACCCAAAGGTGCCGAACAAAACCTACTACTGCCGGACCGCTCCAGGGGTGTGCAAGAGAGCGGGCGACAACTTCATGAGCAACTGCATTCGTCTGTGCCTTCAGGAAAGGGACAATTGTTGGACCATAGCTGAAGGTCGGAAATTCATTTCATGCCAAGCGCAATTGCATGCTGTCTGTGGAGGGATCTGCACGCTCGAATGTAGCATCGCGATCCCCGTGCCCTGATAGTCCGCTCTCCCGCGAAGAGGAAGCTCTTGGAGGCCCAGGAGGAGTTTCCGTATGTCCGATGCGCCCCCTCAATTGCGTAAAATGATTCTCGGCAAGCGGCTACGGCTCTTTCTCTTTTCGTATGCGTTCGTCGTTCATTTGTTAGGTATTCGCCTTTACAGATTCTGGGCCTATGACGGTGGTCAGGATCCATCCTTTGTCGACCATCCGCTAACCAACCTCGTCCTTCCAGGCCTCGGGGGCTTGTTTTTCTCCGTGATCCTTATCGTCGGGGCGAAAAAGCTGCGTTGGAGTAAAGGGACCTTACTATTGGGGGTTCCCGCCGCAGCGGTCGTTTCGACGATACTGGCGCTTGAGGCTTTCTACGTGCTTGCCGCGGCGTACTGTACAGCTATAACGCCTACCGACGAATCGCTTAATTTGGTTTGGAACTTTCTGCTTTGGTGGATGAGCATCCAAACCTACGGGTTAGTACCCGTTGTACTGAGCATACCACTCTCAGCCGGTTATGGAATCGTAGGCGCGATGGTTCTCGCCCGTTTGGAATTTCGCGCACGCCGGTAGCCAACGCATTAGGCTGCATCAGAATAGACCGCTGGAGAATTTCCGGCATCACGAACAGCATCTACTATGGCTACAACCTCGACAACACGCTGGCGACGATCACCTACCCGAGCGGGCGGAGGATCAGCTACGCATATCACGCCACGGGCCAGGTGAAGGAGGCCAAGGACCTGGGGAACTCGATCAACTACGCCACGGACGGTTACTACGCGCCGCACGGGGCGCTCTGCTCGCTGAAGAACGGCGGGACGATCACGTCCACGTTCCGCTTCAACCACCGTCACCAGCCGGAGCGGATTCATACGACGACGACGGGCGCTCCTTCGACGCCCTGTGGCGCGCCGGGGCGCGGATTGCCCGGCGAGACGAAAACGGGACGGTCTATTCGACCCTTCGACTCCGCTCAGGGCAAGCTTCTTCTCGGACCATCTGGGGACAGCGCAGGTGATGACGAACGCCACGGGACAAGTCCAGCAGGAGCAGGTAGCGCGAAGTCTCGCGGTTTGAGACTCCGCGGCTTTTGAAGGACGGAACGATATAGAATGCTCTCATGTCCCGACTGCGACGCTTGGTTCTCACGGACCGATTCTTTTTCGTCATCTGTCGTTTGCTGCGGCGGCGCGGCCCGTTGAGCGAAACCGAATTCGAACGCCTCGCGCGGGTCATCGCGGCGCGGCGCCAGCATCATGGCTTTCTGCTGACAGCGTGGGTCTTCTTGCCGGGCCACTGGCATGCGATTCTTTTCCCGCGGTTTCCTCTGACGATTTCGCGGGTGATGGAATCAATCAAGGTGGGCTCGACGCTGCGCATCAACGCGGCGCGGAAAGAACGGGGCTTACTATGGCAACCGCGCTTCTTTGACCGCGCGCTGCGGACGGTGCGAGAATACTGGGAGAAGGTGGACTATCTTCATCAGAACCCGGTGAAGGCAGGGCTGGCGTGCCGCGCCGAGGATTGGCCGTGGTCGAGCGTGCGCGAATATTCGGGGAGCGTTCGGAAGGCGGCAACGCGGCACCCTTTCCTGAGCATCGATCGCGCTCAGCTTCCCGCCGACGCGCGGGCTCGCATTTAACGAAAAGCCGCAGAGTGTCAGACAACGACACTCTGCGCTACCTGCTCTTCCCTGGCGCAAGTGCCCTGGTGGGGACGACGTGTCGCGGCGTTCGCGTCCCAACCCTGGATCCAATCGAGGGTCTACGGCGTCACTCCCCAGCCGGGATCAAAAATCACGCCATCACACTTCACGGAATATTTGTACATCTTATACACTTTGCCTTTTGGCCAGCCTTTCGGATGGGGCGGCGCTTTGGCGGCGTCATATTCAGGCGAGACGCCTCCGTTGGCGGCGACGGGAATGGGTTCGACGGGGAAGGGCGAATGGGGACCCATTTCCACCGAGCAGGAGACCGAAGTCAGATTCTTCCATCGAACCTTGTCTCCAGCCTGGCGAGACAGGGTGAACCAGGGGGTATCTACGCCGCCCGTTTGAAGGTCGCCGTTGATCGTGACCTCCGTGGGAGCAGGGGGCAGTGCGAAAAGGAGCGCCGTGAGAACACCGCAAACCAGGGTTGAGCCGACCGCGATAGCGAGTCTTTTGCGCATGGTGTGCTCCTCTCAAGGATGGTGGCGCTGAAGCAGCTCGGTGAAGCGAGCGTCGGCGCGCAGGTTGTCAAGGAACGGGTTATCGCGAAGGACCGGGGGTGGGAGGCCGGCGGCCAGGGCTTTCGTCAACCAGTCCAAAGCCTGGTCCTCGCGGCCTAACTTGTTGTAGGTCAGTGCCGCATTGAGACGAAGTTCGGGGTTGTCGGGGTCAAGCGAAAGCGCTCTTTGAAGTGTGGCCAAAGCGGCCCGCTCGTCCCCAACACTGGCCTGGTAATAGCCAAGATAGCCGAGGGCGCGGGAATCGCGCGGATTGACGGCGAGAGCTTCCTGCGCACGCAACATCGCGTGGCCGTAAGCTGCGGTGGCGGCGGCGCGCTTTCCGGGGACCCAATATTGGGCCTCGCCCAGATTGCCCCACCAGAGGTACTCTTTCGGCTCCAGCGTCACGGCCTTCTGGTAAGCCTGGGCCGCTTCCTCGAACCGTCGGAGGTAAAAGTACGCTGTGCCCAGGTTCGAGAAGGCGCCCCCGGTGGGCCGGATCGCCGCGGACCGCTCACAGGCCTCAATCGCCTGAGCGTAGCGACCCAGCCCGGCCTCCGCAGCGCAGAGATTGCTGTAGCCCCGGGAATTGTCCGGGGCCAAGCTAACGACCTTGCGGAACATTTCCGCCGCTTCCGAGTAACGCCCCTGGAAGTAAAAGAACACGCCCAGCCAGCTATAGCCCGCCCAGTACTGCGGGCGGAGGGCGATGGCTCGCCGGTAGGTTTCCTCGGCCTCACGCGGCTTTCCCAGCCGCTGGTAGGCCGCGGCCAGGCCGCGATGCGCGGCGTCGCTGGTGGGCTCGAGTTCCACGGCCCGACGAAACTGCTGCACGGCCAGCTCGTATTCGCCCGTGCCGTTGTACACGACGCCGAGGCAGGCGTGCCCGGCCGATTCTCCGCCTTTCAGAGACACCGCGCGTTGGCAGGCTTCGAGCGCCGGCTGCACCCATTCGGAATCCCTCGTCAGCAGATACTTCTGCCAGTACGCCTCTCCCAGGCCCGCGTGCGCCAGCGAGTACTGCGGATCTTTTTCGAGCGAAGCGCTGAAAGCCACGATGGCACTTTCGATGTTCTCCGCTTTAGCGTAGTCCTGAAGGTAGCCCCGGCCGCGCAGATAGGAAGCGAAGGCGGCGGGCTCGCGGGTGCCGTGCTCGGACATCACGGTCCGCTCGCCCGGATGGAGCGAGATTTCCAGCGCCGTGAGCACGCCGTCCAGCACGCGGTCTTCGACGGCGAAGGAGTCGTGCGCGGCGGCGGTGATGGTGTCGGCGTGAATCTGCCGCCGCGAGCGGGCGTCGGCGAGGACGTAATTCACCCGCACCGTCGGCCCGGAAAATTGAAGGCTTCCTGTGATGACCAGGTTGACGCCGAATTCGCGCCGCGCCTGGTCGAAGGTGGTCACGCCGCGGCTGCGCACTTCGCTCGCCGGCACAACTTGCAGCGAATGTCTCTCCGTCAGCCTGGTCAGGCCGGCGCTCACGGTCTCCGTCAGGCCGCCGGCGAAGGCCGACTCCTCCCCTCCGCCGCCCAGCACCGCAAACGGCAGCACCGCGACGTGCTTCTGCTCCGGCACGGAGACCAGCCGCAGTTGGCGGCGGACCGACTGCTTCAGCGCGGGCAGCGACTCCCAGACGACGAGTCCCACAAGCAGCGTCAGGATTCCCACGGCGGCCGAAGCGGCCGGAACGGGCCAGCGGGAAAGAATCCGCCGGACAACGGGTCTCGGAGATTCACCCCGTTCGAGCGTGCGCAGGTCGGCGAGCAGCGCCGCGGCGCTGGCGTAACGGCCGGCCGGCTCTTTGGCGAGCAGCGCGGAGACGATGCGCTCGAGTTCCGGCGGGACCTGGCGGTTCAGTTCGCCGAGCGGCGCGGGCGTTTCGTGCAGGATGCGGTCGGTGGTGGCGGCGAACGTTTCATCGAGGAAGGGGTGCCGGCCGGCGAGGGCTTCGTAAAGGACCACGCCCAGCGAAAAGAGGTCGGCGCGCGCGTCCGGAGCGCGCCCGAGCAGCGCCTCGGGCGCCATATAGGCCGGGGTCCCGCGAAAGCGGCCTTCGTCCGTACTTTCCGACGTGGTCGGGCGGTCGGGAGCGGGCAGGTGACGCGCGATGCCGAAGTCGAGGATTTTCACTCGGCCCTTCGGCGTCAGCATGATGTTTTCCGGCTTGATGTCGTAATGAACGATTCCCTTCTCGTGCGCGGCGGCGAGCGCCTCGGCGCATTGCGCGGCGAGCGAAACGCCCTCCTCGATGCTCAAGGGCTCGCGCATGCGGTCGCGCAGCGTGACGCCTTCGACGTGCTCCATCACCACAAACGCGTCGCCGTCGGCTTCCAGCACGTCGTAAATGGCCGCGATGTGTTCGTGGTCGAGCCCCGAGGCCCGCTCGGCTTCCTTCAGCAGGCGCTGGCGGTACTGCGGGTCGGAGTGAAGTGCGGGCGGCACGCGCTTCAGCGCCACGCGCCGCTTGAGGACGGTGTCCTCGGCGAGATACACCTCGCCCATGCCGCCCGCGCCGAGGCGCGCCCGCACGGCGAAGCGCCCCACCTGCTTCCCCACCAGGTCCGTCGGCGTGTCCGTCTGCGCGGAAGGCGCCGGCGACGGGCTCGCCGCCGCCTCGGCCTGCTGCGCCGCGGACGCCGCCAGGACCCGCTCCCAGGCCGGCCGGTCGAGAAAGTCTCCGGTCTGCTCGTGCTTTTCGAGCAGCGAGGCCACTTCGCGCCGCAACGCCTCGTCATCGCAGGTTTCGAGCAGCAGCGCCGCGCGCTCGGCCGGCGGGCGCCCCAGCGCCGCGTGATAGAGCTCTTCGATTTGGCGCCATCGCTCAGGGTCCATAACGCTCGCTCCGGCTGAGTTCCCGGCGCAGCCACGCCTTGGCGAGCTTCCAGTCGCGCATCACGGTGTCCGGGGAAACATGCAGCGCCTGGGCGGTCTCCTCGACGCTCAGGCCGCCGAAAAAGCGCAGCTCGACCACGCGCGACTTTCTCAGGTCGAAGGCGGCGAGCGCCCGGAGCGCGTCATCCAGAGCCACGAGGTCTTCGCTGCGGTCGCGCGCGAGCTCGAGGGCTTCGTCCCACGACACCAGCGGCGCCGCGCCGCCGCGCTTCGCGGCCCCGTGATGGCGCGCGTGGTCCACCAGAATGCGGCGCATCAGTTGCGCGGAAAGGGCGAAGAATTGCGTGCGGTTCTGCCACTCGAGGCGGGAAGCGCCGGCCAGCTTCATCCACGCTTCATGCACCAGCGCCGTGGTGCGGAGCGTGTGCCCGGGGCGCTCCTGACGCATGTAATGTCGGGCGAGACGGTGGAGCTGGTCGTAAACGAGGGGGCCGAGCTTCTCCTGCGCTTCCGGTTCACCGCGGCGCCAGGCCCGCAAGAGCTGGGTAATCGCCCGGGACACGTCCCCCTCCCCAACTGGCGTTCCCTATTGGCCCTGAGGAATTTTGTCCCCTTTATAGCACGATTTTATTTGCCGTGCAATTAATACCGAAAATTGCTTCGACGCGGCAAAAATGCCCGCTTTGAGCGTGCCGGTTTCCCGCCCCGTTTTGCGCCTTACTCAGCAGGACGACAATCCGGCGGGCCGTGGCCGGGGGGCCGGGCCGGCCGGAAATTGCAAGAGGGAGGTGGACCATGGTGGCGATCCGAAGGCTCTCTGTGATTCTGGGCGTTGTGGCCATCGTTCTGGCGGCGGGGGCGGCCAGGGCGGATACCCTCAGAGGGAAATTCACGCTTCCGGTCGAAACTCGCTGGGGCACGGCGACGCTGCCGCCGGGCGAGTACACGTTCAATCTCGACACGGCGCAGTTTCCCAATTTCGCGACGATTCGCGGCGAAAACACGGCGGCGTTCGTGATGCCCTCGCACGGCATCGATCGCGCCGTCTCCGGCCGGAGTTATCTGATCCTGATTCGATCGGGTAACCGGGCGGTTGTCCGCCAACTGCACCTGGCGGAAGCAGGCCTTGCGTTCAACTACGGCCCCATGCCCAAGGGCAAGCTGATCGCGAAGAATCCGGAGCTCATCCAGCGCGTCCCGGTGGTGCTGATGGCTTCCGCCCAGTGACCGTTGCGCCCGCCGGGAAGGCCGGGTCGATTCCCCCGACCCGTCGGGGAATGACGACGGAAAACGACCGCGCACCCGCAACGCAGAAAGGAGGGGCTCCCGCCCCTCCTTTTTGTTTTTGGTTTCGTTCCGCGAGACGGTTTCTGTTCGCCGGGGGCGCGAGCCCGCGGGGAGGACGGGTTCCGTACCACGGGCCTGCCTGCACCTGCCTACGCCTTCCTGCCCTGCCTGCGGCAGGCAGGGCAGGCGGGCGCAGGCGGGCTTCCAGCCCGTGCGCAGCGCGGAGATGACGGATTCAAGATTCCGGATTCAAGACAGGAGTCCCCGGAAAACACGCACGAAGGGTAAGGAACCGGGAAGTGCTCCGCCCGAGCTATCCTGCCCGCGAAGGCGGGCATCCAGTGTTCAGCGGACTGGGGAAGACGAGGGAAATCGCGTGAGCGTGAAGGGCCGCGCAAATTCTGCCGCGTCGCGTCCCGACGGGCGCGCACTTTGTGATATATTCGCCCGGAATTTTTTCGGGAGCCGGAAACCATGGGGTTGGTAGAGCAGATTGATCAGGACCTGCGCAGCGCGATGAAGGCGCAGGAGGCGCTGCGGCTTTCGGTGCTGCGCATGGTGAAAGCGGCGCTGAAGAACAAGCAGGTGGAGTTGCAGAAGGCGCTGGAAGATTCCGAAGCCGCGGCCGTGCTGCGGACGCTCGTGAAGCAGCGGCGCGATTCCGTCGAGCAGTTCCGCAGGGGAGGCCGGGACGACCTGGCGGACAAGGAAGAAGCGGAAATCAAGATCGTGGAAAGCTATCTGCCCGCGGCGGCGAGCGACGCCGAAATCGAATCGGCGGTGAACGCGGCGATCGCCGAAACCGGCGCGGCCGGCGCGAAGGATTTCGGCAAAGCGATGAAGGCGGCGATGGCCAAACTCGGCGGCAAAAACGCCGACGGGAAAAGGGTGAGCGAAATCGTGAGGGCGAAGCTGGGGGGCTGAGGGATGAAGGGTAAAGGATAAAGGCTGAAGGCTGAACGCGGAACGATGAATGCTGCTTACTGAGGACCGACTCGTGAAGGCCGAGAGCTGAAACCTGACGGCTGAGGGCGGAAAGTTGAACGCCGGAAACTGACGACGGAGAACTGATGACTGAAGACCCAAACCCGACGGCTGAGGGCGAAAAATGACTCAACAATCTTCCGAACAGGGGCCCGCGATGGGCGCGAGTCCGGGCGCGCGATTCCAGCCTTACATCCCGTCCGACCAGGCGGTGCCCGAATTCAGCTTCAAAGCCGTGGTCTGGGGCGCGATCTTCGGCGTGATCTTCGGCGCCGTCACGGTCTATCTCGGCCTGCGCGCGGGACTCACGGTAAGCGCTTCGATCCCCATCGCCGTGCTTTCCATCAGCATCCTGCGCTGGCTGGGGAAGCTGGGGATGGGCCGGCCGACGATTCTGGAAAACAACATCGTGCAGACGACGGGCTCGGCGGGCGAATCGGTGGCCGCGGGCGTGGTGTTCACGATTCCGGCGCTCCTCTTTCTGGGCTTTCGCGACGAGTTCGAGTACTGGCGCATTTTCTTTCTGGCGCTGACGGGCGGCTGGCTGGGCGTGCTGTTCATGATTCCGCTGCGCCGCTATCTGATCGTCAAAGAGCACGGCGTGCTGAAATATCCGGAAGGCAAAGCGTGCGCGGACGTGCTGGTGGCCGGCGAAAAGGGGGGCAGTTTCGCGGGCAAGGTCTTTTCGGGTTTCGGCCTGGGCATCGGCTACAAGCTGCTGAACGAAGGGCTGCTCGCCTGGCGGCCGCGTCCGGCGTACCAGCCGGGATGGTATCCGGGCAGCTCGATGGCCGCCGACGTGACGCCGGAATATCTCGGCGTCGGCTACATCATCGGGCCGCGCGTGGCGGGCACGATTTTCGCCGGCGGCGTGCTCTCCTGGCTGGTGCTCATCCCGCTCATCAAATTTTTCGGGCAGCACATTCCGGAAGCCATCTTCCCGGCCACGCTTCCCATCGCCGATCTGACGCCGGCGCAGATCTGGAGCTCCTACATCCGTTCGATCGGCGCGGGCGCGGTGGCGGCCGCGGGGACCATCACGCTGGGACGCACGATGCCGACCATCGTCGCGTCGTTCCGCTCGGCGTTCAAAGACCTGCTGGAAGGCGGCGCGCACCGGCAGACGCTGACGCGCGTGGACCGCGACATGCCGCTGACCGTGGTGGCCGCCGGATCGTTCGTCCTGATGCTCGCCATCTGGGGCGTGCTGAATTTTCTGATTCATCCCGGACACGTGGGGAGCAACCTGGCGTCGGCGGTGCTGCTGACCGGCTTCGGATTTATTTTCGTCACGGTCTCGTCGCGCATCGTGGGCCTCATCGGCTCGAGCGCCAACCCGATTTCGGGAATGACGATTGCCACGCTGATCGCCGTCTCGCTGATTTTTCTGGCCGTGGGCTGGACGGGCGGCTCCTACGCGGCCGTGGCGCTGAGCGTGGGCGCCGTGGTGTGCATCGCGGCGGCGAACGCGGGCGCGACGTCGCAAGACCTGAAGACCGGTTTCCTGGTGGGCGCCACTCCCTGGAAGCAGCAGGTCGGATTGATGGTCGGCGTCACGTTTTCGGTGCTCGTCATCGGCGGCACGATGCTGCTGCTGAACCGCGCCTATACGCGCATCCAGCCCGCGGAGTTTGAAAACGTGCGCGTGGGCGAAGACGTTCGCGCCATCGAAACGGTCGAACACCAAGGCAGGAGCTACCTGCTCGTCAACGTCATCGGCTCGGCGCGCATTCCCGACGGCGCTTATCTGCTCGACGAGGAAGCCGAGGCCATCCGCTTCCAGGAAATTTCCGGCATCGGCTCGCGCGACCTCCCGGCGCCTCAGGCCACGCTGATGGCCACGGTCATCAACGGCATCCTCACGCGGCGGCTCCAGTGGGGGCTGGTGCTGTTCGGCATTTTCATCGTCGTGACGCTCGAGTTGTGCGGCGTGAAGTCGCTGGCCTTCGCCGTCGGCTCGTACCTGCCGATTTCAACCACCGCGCCCATCTTCGCCGGCGGACTCATCAAATACGCGGTGGAGAAGATCGGGAAAGTTCCGGAAGCCGAGGCCGAGTCGGGCAGCGGCGCCTTGTTTGCCGCGGGATTGATCGCGGGCGGCTCGATCGGCGGCTTGATTCTCGCCAGCGTCATCGGCTCGGCGATCGACGCGCGTTTCGGCTACAGCCTGCTCGACGGCAAGTCCGTCGGCACCACGCTCTGGCCCTCGATTGCCGAGTCGCACATCGTCGGCCTGCTGGCTTTTGCGGCCATGGCCGGAACGCTCTTCCTGGTCGGGCGCAAGCGGCAAATAATCGATTAAAGGGTAAAGTGTAAAGGATAAAGGGTAAAGAAAGAGGCTCGCAGGATTCCTTTACCCATCATCCATCACCCTTCACACTTCATTCTTCATCGTTTACCCTTCTCCCTTCCCCTCCTTTGTCGCTTCTCGCCGCGATGTGGTACGCTTTGGACGATGGCTTATTACGCCCGCAACGTCCAGATCTCCTTCGGCCCGCCACTTTCGCGCGTGGTGAAGCAGCTCATCATCATCACCGCGGGAATTTTTCTGTTTACCTGGCTGGCCGCGCAGCTCTTCAACTGGACCGCGCCCTTCGCCTGGTTCGGGTTGCGTCCCTACGCCGTCACGCGGCACGGCTTCATCTGGCAGCCGTTCACTTATCTGTTTCTGCACGCGGGCATTTTCCACGTGGGCTTCAACCTTTTCGCGCTGTGGATGTTCGGCTCGGACCTCGAACGGCTGTGGGGCGGGCGGCGGTTTCTCTTCTACTTTTTTCTGACGGGCGTGGGCGCGGGCATCCTGAACCTGGTGCTCCAGCCTTCTTCGGTGACGACGACGATCGGCAACTCGGGCGCCGTGTACGGCGTGCTGCTCGCCTACGGCCTGACGTTTCCCGACCGGCCCATCCTGCTCTGGCTGATCATTCCCATCAAGGCCAAATATTTTGTGCTGCTCATCGGATTCATCGCCTTCATCGCCTCGCTGGGCGGGTCGGGCTCGAACATCAGCCACATTTCGCACCTGGGCGGGATGATTTTCGGCCTGCTTTACCTGCGCGGCGGCGGCCTCTCCTACCGGCTCCAGTTGCGCTACCATGAATGGCGCCGCGCGCGCACGCGGCGGCAGTTCGAGGACTACATGCGCCGGCGCGAAAGCAAGGACGATGCGGGAAGGTGGATTAACTGAATTCTGAATTGTGAATTATGAATGGTGAATTGCCAAGATCGCCGGCGCCGTGCCAAGCTTCCATCGGCGCTCGATTCCCCTCGGCCTTCATCATTCAGAATTCATAATTCATAATTTCTCTTCCCCGAAGCCTCTCGCCCGGAGGTGTTGTATGGCGCGAACCACCCAGGAAATTCTGGCCATCGAAAAACAGATGGTGCGCGATTTCAACGCGGGCAAGATCAACCGCCTGCTCGCCCACTTCCACCCGCGCGTCACGGGATTTTCCTCCACGCGGCAGGAACGCATCGCGGGCCGCGCGGCGATGCGCAAGACGTTCGAGTATTACCGCCACGCTTCGCCGCACATGAAATTTTCGATCGCCGGCGCGCAGGCGCAGGAGCTGGGCGACGCGGCGGCCGTCGCGACGTTTACCTGGACGGTCGAGCTCGGCCGGGGCCGCCCGCGCCACTCGATCCGCGGGCGCGGCACCCACGTCTTCGCGCGCAGCGGCAAGCGCTGGCTCATCGTCCACGAGCATTTCTCACGCGCGCACTGAGGGCCCGCCAGCACGCGTCACTCCGCCCCGCGCCGTCTTGTTGTACTCATATGCGGAGAATTGTGCTGTTTTCTGCGTTCGGCCGTCAGCTCTCAGCCGTCAGCTATCAGTTGTCAGTTCTCAGTCGTCAGTCTTCAGTTTCCATTTTTTATCTTTTCGCGTTCACTGGTGTGCCCTCAGGCATCGGCTTTCAACCTTCACACTTCACACTTTATCCTTTGCACTTTACCCCTCACCCTTCCTCGTTCCACTTTTGCCCTTTGCCTTCTGACTTTTGATTTGCTTTTCCTTTCCGCATCCCGCGGGCCGCCGACTTTTCCGATGCCCTTCGCGCGGGGCTGCGGTAAACTGCCTCGGGCAAAGATAAGCATTCACCTTTCTCGCGGCGCGGAGGGGCGCGCGCGGAATCAACCAGGGAGAACTCATCATGGAGCGGCGACGCGCTCACAGGTTCGTTCAATTCATTCTTGCGACGGCGGTGGCGCTGGCCGGAGCGACGACCTACCGCGCGAAGCTCGAAGGAGCGCCGCCGCAGGCGGCGGAAAAAGCCGGCGCGGTGAGCGCGCTGCTGCCCCGCGGCGTCGCCGAGCGGCCCGCGGGCGTGAAAGACCTGGTCCTTCAGGACGCCATCTTCTGGAACGACCTCATCAAGACGCTTGAAAACGGTCGCGTGCGCATTCTGCTCGAAAACCAGGCGGTGCTGAACGTCGGCGCGCGTTCCACGCTGCGCGTCGTGCAGGTGGAAGCCGAAACCGAGCAGTCGCGACTGGAACTGGAACTCGGCCGCGTCCGCGCGCGCATTCCCAAAACTCAGCGGGGCGGCGAAGGATTTGAGGTGATGACCGGCCAGGCCGTCTCGGGCGTTGTCGGCACGCACTTCTACGTCCGCGGTGACGAGAAAGAAACCACCGTCATCAGCTTCGAAGACCGGGTGCGCGTCCGCAACCGCGATCCCAACGTGAAGGGCGAAGAAATTCTCCTGAGCGGCGAGCTGACCACCGTCCTTCCCGACCAGCCACCCGCTCCGAAGCGCCCTGCGACCCCGCAGGAACTTCGCCAGGCGATGGAAGAGACGCTGCCTGCCCGCGTCGCCCGCTTCGAGCCCTTCGAGTCGTCGGCCGGCAGCGAGCGACGCGTCACGCTCTCCGCGCCGGGAATCGAAGCGTGGCCGAATCTGGCGAGCGAAAGCGGGCTGTTCGAAGTCCAGCCGGGGCCGTGCGCCTCGCCGGGTTTTGTCTCCGCGCGCCTGAAACTCCAGCCCGACCTTCCGCCCGACGCCTACGAGTTTACGCTCGAAACACTCGAAGGCCCGATGATGGCGGCGTTTCTGGTGCGCCCGCCGGCCGCGCCCGGCTCGATGCCTTCGATCGGACGCATGGTGCACGCGGAGAAAGTTCCGGCGGGCGCGCTGCATCGCGCCGTGGTGGTGGACGAAGCGGCCCGGCCGATGGCCGGCCAGCGCGTGCGCGTGCGGCAGGACGGCAAAGACCGCATCGCCGAAACCGACGCGAACGGCGCGTTTGAGATTGCGACGAAGAACCCCGGCACGGTCGAGCTGTTCCTCGAAGGCACGAACCGCCAGAGCCGCTTCGACGTCGTCAAGCCTTCGGACTTCGCCGCGAACGCTTCGCGCTTTGCGCTGGCCGGCGGGCCGCTGGACGTTCCCGGAAATTTCGTGGCGGCGCGCGCCGGCGACCGCGCGCTGGCCGTGGCGGCGACGGAGTTGAAGAAGGGTCAGGGATTTTCGACCGTCATGCTGCCGCCCGACCTCGAAGAAGGTCCGGAAGAATTGACCCTCGCGGACGCCGCGGGCCAGGAACAGAAGCGTCCGGTTTTTGTTTACGGCATCCTCGGCGGGAGGATTGACAACCCCAACCTCATCTCCGGCCAGTCCACGCAGGGCGAGTTCGTCGTCTGCTTCGGCGGAGCGCTCGCGAGCGGCCAGCGGCTGAACGCCACGCTCACCGGAATCGGATTCATCCGCTTCAAGGGCGAAGGCGCGCGCGGGCAAGTGGTGCGGAAATCCATTGCCGTCGCGGGCCGGGGGACGGCGCGCATTCCGTTTGAGATCGAAGCCACCAAAGGCGCGGGCCCCGGCGTGCCGTTTTTCATCAACCTGTCGCTGAGCGATTGAACTTCCAGCAGGAGTGCGGCGGGCTATTCAGCCTCGAGCGCCGCAAGGTCGGCGAGGTCCTGAGGCCGTCCGGTCGCCTTCTTGTTCGCGATCAGGGCCTGCCGTCCGATGAAGTGGACCGGCACGCCATCCAATTCGGTCGTGGCCTTTTCCTTCCACGCTGCTTCGAAAGTCACGCCGGTCAGTGAAGTGAGAATATCAATCCGGTTGGGCGCGTGTCCCAATTGGACTACCTGGTAGGAGTTGACGAAATCGCGCGCCGTGAGCCCGAGCGAGGCGAAGCCGAAGCTCTGGAGCGATTGCTCCAGTTTGCGGGCATTTTCCGGCGAGTTGCGGACCCAGACGTCCAGATCGCCCGTATAGCGCGGCAGCCCGTGATGAGCCAGCGCCACAGCGCCCACGATCAGATACTCAACCCCGTTTGAGTTGAGCGATTCGATAAACGCGCGCCAATCGTTGGGAAGCGGCATCGTCCTCCTTGTGGACGAAAGCGCGAAGCTGGAAAAGAATTTCGAGGCGCTCGGCGGGCGTCAGGCGCCGATAAAACTCCCGCGTCGCCTTTTCGGCTTCCTCGTGCGTGCGGAACTTGGCGACCACCGGCTCCATCAACGCTATCTTATTGGGTTGGCGCGTCGAAAACAACGAGCGTCTTGAGCACGCATCGCTCTTTCATTCTGAGCCCCGGCCGAGAGCATTGGGGCGAAGAATCTCGACCATCCCAGAATCCGGGCATAAGCAGAGATCCTTCGTCGCCCCGATCGAAAGCATCGGGGTTTCTCAGGATGACAACTTCGAGCTTTTTCGGCACCCCGTTGGTCCTTGACATGCGTTTTGCATGTGAGTATCCTGAACGCATGTCAACAATGGTTCAAATCCGGAACGTTCCGTCGGAGTTGCATCGGCAACTCAAGGCGCGCGCGGCGCTGGAGGGCATGTCGCTCTCAGATTACTTGCTTCGCGAGGTGCGAAGAGTTCTGGAGCGGCCAACGCCGGAAGAAATTCAGCGGCGGCTGGCCGGTCGCGCGCGGGTCCGCCCGCGTCCCGTGCCCGCTGTGGCTGTCCGGGCCGAGCGGGAGGGCCGTTGATCGTCGTGGACGCCTCCGCGCTGCTCGAGGTGCTGCTTCAGACGCCGGCCGCGGCACGAGTCAGCCGGCGCCTCTTTGCGTCGGGCGAAACCCTGCACGCGCCTCACCTCGTTGATGTCGAAATTGCTCAAGTGTTGCGCCGGTATGTTCGCACCGGTGTCATTTCTGAGCAGCGGGGCGCCGAAGCTCTGACCGACCTCTCCGACTTCCCTCTCAACCGCTATCCACACGTTGTTCTCCTTCCTCGCATCTGGGAATGGCGTCACAATGTGACGGCCTATGACGCCGCCTACCTGGCGCTGGCCGAGGCTCTGGACGCCCCGCTCCTGACGCGCGACCGGCGCCTCGCTTCGTTGCGCACGCCGGTTCGCGTGGAAGTGGTCTGAGCAACGGTTGACTGCCGGGCCGGCGTGGTGGTAGTGTTCCTTTGCTCGACGGTTCTTTGAAAACTCCGGTTCCTGTGGTGCCCCCGACGCGAGGTCGGGGGAAAAGGAAAGGCCGTGCGAATCGGCCGCGGTCCCGCCACTGTGAGCGGCGAGCCCGCCCTTCAAGGCCGCAAGGCCAGCCACTGGTCCGACAGGTCGGACCGGGAAGGCGAAGGGACGGGCGCTGACCCGCAAGCCAGGAAGCCTGCCCGGGAACCTCGACTCAGCCCAACTCTTCGACGGAAAGAGTCCTGAGGAAGACTGCGCGCAGCCTTCCTGTTCCGTTTTGGGGGATGGGAAGGCGTTTTCTTTTTCCCACCTCCTTTTCCCGGACTCCTTCCGCCGGCGCCCCCGTCGCGAGAACGGGAGAAGGAGTTTCATGTGAAGTGTGAAGTCAGAAGGCTGAAGGCTGAAAAAACAATCTCGAACCCTGAATTCAGAATTAACAAGCTCCCAAAACCTCAAGCTCGACCTCTCAAAGTCCTCCCGAGGATTCTTCTCTGCGCGGTTTTTGTGACCGCATGGCTGGCGCTCGCTCTCTCGGCGCGCGCGGCGACGATTGAGGGGACGGTCGTGGACCCGGCCGGCGCTCCGGTCGAGGGCGTGCGCGTCACGCTGCTCGCCCCGATGGCTCCCGTCGCCGACCGCCGGACCGACGCCGGGGGACGCTTTGCATTCTCCGGCGTGCGCGAAGGGAAATATTTGCTGGCCGTCGAGGCGCCGGGCCTTTCAGCATCCCCGGCCGAGATCGAAATGCGCGGCGAGGAGAGGCGCGCGGTCGAGCTGCGGCTCGTGCTGAGCGCCGTTCACGAGCAGGTCTTCGTCTCGGCCTCGCTCGGCGGCGCGCTCGCCCCCCAGATCGGGTCCTCCGTGAGCACCATCTCAGAACAGGAGATCCGCGACCGCGGCGCGCAGGCCGTGCATGAAGTCTTGCGCGGCGTTCCGGGCCTGGAAGTGAACCAGACGGGGCGGCGCGGCGCGGTCACCGGCGTCTTCGTCCGCGGGGGCGAATCGAACTACAACCTCATCCTCGTGGACGGCATGGAGGTGAACCAGTTCGGCGGCGACTTCGACCTCTCTCCGCTCCCCGTGGACGGCGTCGAGCGCGTCGAGGTGACGCGCGGGCCGCAGAGCGCGCTTTACGGGTCGAACGCCGTGGCGGGCGTCATCCACGTGGTCACCAAGAAAGGGGCGGGGCCGCCGCGCCTGAATCTGCTGTTCGAAGGCGGCACGCACATGACCCGCCGCGCCTCGGCGGGCGCGAGCGGGCTGACCGGCCCGATGAGCTGGGCGTTCAACCTGGCGCGGCTCGACACCGACGGCGCCGTCGCGAACGACGATTACCGCAACCAGTCGGCGACCGCGACGCTCGGCTACGCGGGCACTGCGCGACGGCAGGTCTTTTTCCACTTCAGCGGCGTGGCCGCCGACGGCGGCTCGCCCGGACCCTACGGCTCGGACCCGCTGGGTGTTTTTCCGGGAATCGACACCGTCTCACGCTCGAAGCAGAACCTCTTCGGCTATCGCCTCCATCATGCCGAGCAGATTTCCTCGCGCTTCCGCCAGGTGACCACGGGAAGCCTCGTGGACAACGACTACTTTTTCCGTTCGTCCTTCGGCGATTCGTTTTCGAAGAACCTGCGCGGCGTGTTCAACACGCGGAGCGAAATCACCGTCGCGGACCGCAATTTTCTGGTGGCGGGGTTCGAATACAACCGCGAGCAGATTCGGAACACCTTCATCGCCGACGACGATTTCACTCCCTTCACCCTGCCGCGGCGGAGCCTGGCGTTCTTCGCCGAAGACCGCTGGAATCCCGCGCCGCGGCTGTTCCTCACCGCCGGCGTGCGCGTCGATGACATCCGAACGCGCGAGCTTCCGCCGGGCGGCTTCGGCATCCGGCCGCTGCTGCCGGAAAGTTCGGTGACGAAGGCCAACCCGCGCGTTTCGGCGGCGTTTCTGGCGCGCCAGGCCGGCGAGGGCTTCGGCGCCACGCGCCTGCACGGCAGTTTCGGCACGGGCATCCGTGCGCCCAACGGCTTCGAACTCGCCTTCACCGACAACCCGAACCTGAAACCGGAAAGGAGCCTCAGCTTCGACGCCGGCATCGAGCAGCGTTTCCTCGCGGACCGCATGGTGGTTGACTTGACCTACTTCTTCAACCGGTTCACGGATCAGATTATTTTCCTGAGCGGTTCTCTCTCCAATCTCAGCAGCTTTCTCTCCGACAACCTCGCCAACTCGCGCGCGCAGGGCGCGGAGCTGTCGTTCCGTCTGCGGCCGCGGCGCTCGCTCGAATTCGCCGCGCATTACACGCGGCTGGAAACTGACGTGCTGGCCGTGGACGGCACGACGCTCGCGCGCTTTCCCTTCGAGGTGGGCCAGCCGCTGCTGCGGCGGCCGCGGCACTCGGGCGGATTCAACACCACCTGGCATCGCGGCCGGCTGACGGCCAACCTGAACGGCTCCCTGCGCGGCGGGGTGCTCGACGTCGAACCCAACTTCGGCGCCTTCGGCGGGCTCTTTCCCAACAAGGGATACGTGCTCGCCAACACCGGCCTCGCTTACCGTCTCCCGGCGGGGCTGGAACTCTACGGGCGGCTCAATAATTTTCTCAACCGCAAGTACGAAGAATCGCTGGGCTTTCCGGCGCTGCGGTTGAATTTCCTCGCCGGCCTGCGGTTCACGTTTCCGGCGGAGTAGGAGGGGCGCGATGGCCGAGAAGATTCTGCTCGCCTGGAGCGGCGGCAAAGACAGCGCGATGGCGCTCGGCGAACTCGGCCGCTCGGGCGGGTTCGAAATCGCCGCGCTGCTCGTGACGGTCACCGAGGGCTACGACCGCGTCAGCATGCACGGCGTGCGCCGCGCGCTCATCGAGCGGCAGGCGGAATCGCTCGGCCTTCCGCTGCATGAAGTCTTCATCCCGCCCGAGTGCGTCAACGAAACTTACGAAGCCCGGATGAAGGAAGCGCTCGAACGCTGGCGCCGGGAGGGCGTCCGGCGCGTGGCCTTCGGCGACCTGTTCCTCGAGGAAGTCCGGAGCTACCGCGAGCGCAACCTCGCGCGGCTCGACATGCAGGGCCTGTTTCCGGTTTGGGGACGGGACACTCGGGAGCTGGCGCGCGGGTTCATCCGCGGGGGCTTCAAGGCCGTGCTCGTCTGCGTGGATACGGCGCAGGTGAGGGCGGAATTCGCGGGCCGAATGTACGACGAAGAACTCCTCCGCGACCTGCCCGCGACCGCCGACCCCTGCGGGGAGAACGGCGAGTTCCATTCCTTCGTCTTTGACGGGCCGCTCTTCCGCGCGCCCGTCGCTTTCGAGCGCGGCGAAGTCGTCGCGCGCGAGCGCTTCCGTTTTTGCGACTTGATCCCGGCGGCGGCCACAACCGCCGCACGGGCCGTCTGACCGAAAGGAGCACCACCATGAACCATCTTCGCGAGCGAACGATTTTCGCTTCGATTCTCGCGGCCGCGGCGCTGCGCCTGCTGCCCCATCCCTGGAACGTCACACCCATCGGCGCCATGGCCCTGTTCGGCGGCGCCACGCTCGGCGCGCGACCGCTGGCGTTTGCGGCGCCGCTCGCCGCGCTCTTTCTGAGCGACCTCTTCATCGGCTTCCACAAGCTGATGCCGGCCGTGTACCTGGCCTTCGCCCTGGTCGTCGCCCTCGGCGCGCTGATTCGCCGGCGGCGGACGCCCGGGCGCGTCATCGCCGCAATGCTCGCCGGCTCGGTCGTGTTCTTTCTGGTGACCAACTTCGCCGTGTGGGCTTTCGGAAGCTGGTATCCGAAGTCGCCGGCGGGGCTCGCGGCGTGCTACCTCGCGGGGCTGCCGTTTCTGCGCAACACGATGGCCGGCGATTTGTTCTATGCCGCCGTGCTGTTCGGCGGGCTGGCGCTCGCCGAGCGTCAATTCCCGGTGCTGCGCGAGGCGGGGGCCGGGCGTACAATGCGCAAGTGATGTCCGCCCCGCGCATCGTTTCGCTGATTGCGAGCGCCACGGAAATCGCCAGCGCGCTCGGCCACGAACAGAATCTCGTCGGCCGCTCGCACGAATGCGACTTCCCCCCGGGCGTCGAGCGTCTGCCCGTCTGCACGGAGCCGAAACTGAACGTTGCCGCCCCGAGCGGCGAGATTGACCGGCAAGTGAAGGCGCTCCTCGCGCAGGCGCTCTCGGTCTATCGCGTGGACGCCGAGCGTCTGCGCGAACTCAAGCCCGACGTCATCCTCACACAGACTCAGTGCGAGGTCTGCGCCGTGAGCCTGAAGGACGTCGAGCGGGCCGTCTGCGACTGGATCGAATCGCGCCCGCAGATCGTTTCGCTCGAGCCGAACGCGCTCGCCGACGTCTGGGAAGATGT
>CAZKXX010000015.1:0-7703 GCA_964556705.1 uncultured Acidobacteriota bacterium | reverse complement strand
TCGCCGTGGATGACGTGGGAGGAGTTGCTCGCCAAAGACCCCGACGTCGTCGTCGTCCTGCCCTGCGGGTTCGGGCTCGAGCGCACGCGGCAGGAGATGCCGCACCTCGCGCGGCGTCCGGACTGGCTGCGGCTGCGCGCGGCGCGCGAAGGCCGCGTCTTTCTCGCCGACGGCCACCAGTACTTCAACCGCCCCGGGCCGCGCCTGGCCGACTCGCTTGAGATCCTCGCAGAAATTTTTCACCCCGAAGCCTTCCATTTCGGTTATGAAGGAACGGCGTGGCAACGGATGGTCTAGCCGGCCGGAGAGCGCGGGAGGAAAAAAACGATGCCGAAGTGGACCACGGTGTTTGCGGTTGCGACGATGTGGCTGCTCACCGCGGGCCCCGCGGCGGCACAAGCGGAATTAAAAGCGCGCAACGTGGTCCTCATCGTCGCGGACGGCCTGCGCTGGCAGGAAGTTTTCAGTGGCGCCGAGGAGGCGCTGATGGGCCGCGAAAGCGGCGGGGTCGAGGACGCGGAGGCGCTGCGGGCCGCGTTCTGGCGCGACTCGCCCCAAGACCGCCGACGGGCGCTCCTGCCCTTTTTCTGGACCGTCATCGCCGAACGCGGCCAGCTTTACGGAAACCGCGCCCTCGGCAGCGAGGCGCGGGTGACGAACGGGCTGAATTTTTCCTACCCCGGCTACAACGAAATGCTCGCCGGCTTTCCCGACCCGCGCCTCGATTCGAACGACTTCGGGCCGAACCCCAACGTCACAGTCTTCGAGTGGCTGAATCGCAGGCCCGAATTCCGCGGGCGCGTGGCCGCCTTCGCCACCTGGGACGTCTTTCGTGACATTTTCAACCACGGGCGCAGCGGCATTGCGGTACGCGCGGGCTGGACGCCGCCCGAAGGAAAGCCCACGCCGCGCCTGGAACTGCTTCAGGAAATGTTCCGCACCACAACGCAACTCTGGCCGAGCAACACCTATGACGCCTTCCTGCACGCGGCGCTGAAAGAATATTTGGGAACGCACCGGCCGCGCGCGCTCTTCGTCGGCTACGGCGAGACGGACGAGTGGGCGCACGCGGGCCGCTACGACCTCTACCTGCGCTCGGCGCATCAGTTCGACCGCTTCGTGGAAGACCTCTGGAACACTTTTCAGTCCCTCCCCGAGTATCGCGGCAAAACCGCCTTCGTCCTCACCACGGACCACGGCCGGGGGCGCACGGCGGCGGACTGGAAAAATCACGGCAAGGATGTGGAAGGCGCGGAAGAGATCTGGATCGCCGTGCTCGGGCCGGATACGCCCGCCCGGGGCGAAGTCTCGGGAGGCGAGCCGGTCACGCAGGCCCGGATTGCGGCGACGGTGAGCGCCCTGATCGGAAAAGACTACCCGAAAGAGACACCGGATGCGGGTCCTCCTCTCCCGGACGCCCTGCGGCGCTCCCACAAACGCCGCTCCACAGGGCGCCCCCCGTCGCCGCAAAACTAGTCGCGCTGGCCCGCGGCGGGCTCGAATCCGACGCCCGCCAGCATGGTCCTGCCATCCTCCATTCGCGCCAAGGCCTCGGCGCGCATGGCCTTTGCCTGATGACCGCTGAAATCGAGCGCCCACCGCGCGGCACGACGGACCTCGCCGGTCTGCCAGGCGGCGCGCATCAGGCCCGTCGCCGTGTGGACACCGGTCTTGAGCAGCAGGTGGCCGAGCTCGTGAGCCATCGCGTGGCCCAGCACGATGCTCGGCGAGACGCCGCCGGAGCGCGCCATTTCCACGGCGCGGTCGTAATAGACGCTCGCCAGCGAGCCGCGCCCGCCTTCTTTGGAAAGAAGCGAAACGCCCAGCGTGGGGCGCAAGCCGCGGGGCGTGTTTTTGGGGAATGTGAGGATGCGCAGCGTAATCTCGTCCGGACGAAGCCGCGTGTCGCAGGCGGCGGGTTTCACGAGGTCGCTGCCTTCAAGCCGGCAGTCCAGCCAGACAATTTCAATTCCCGCTCTGGCGAGAATCCGGCTGGCGACCTTTTTTGAGTCCTCGTACGTTTGGCTCGAGATAGGAACGTAGCCGTAAGTGCTAACGCTGATTTTCGGCAGGTCTTCGAGATTCTTGCCTGCCGCCTCGCCAGCCTTGGCCGGTGCCTGTCCGCCCCAAAGAGCCATGGATGCCAGAACCGCTAATGCCCAGCCCCCAACCCTCTGCCCCTGTTTTCTCATCGCGCCACCTCCGGCGTGCGGGATGGCGACGACTTTTCGTCAGGGGGGCAGGAACCTCAATGGACGGAGGATTCCATCGCCCGCCTTTGCAAATCCCCTCGTAACTGTTTGGAGCGATGCAGGTTAAGGAACGGCGTTCTCGGGCGGGAAAGGTTTGGATACGGGTGGGAAGGTACTACACATTGCTACCAAACGGTGATTACAACCATGGAGAATGCCGGCCCGAGATGGCGAGTGGTGCGCTTCGCCGTCTTTGAGGGAGAGCGGTCGCAAGATTCGAGAACGAATCCTATGTCACATCTCTTGCAGCGGATGAGGTTCCCGGACTGACAGCAGGTGCCGGGTGCCAGGTGGCGGGGACCGACGACGAGTTTCGATTTTCGAGTTTCGGATTTCCCGCTCTTCCCCGCTGTCAATTTCTCGCTACACAGTACAGGTACTTGCGGCCGCGGAGAAAGATTTCGCCGTCCACCAGCGCGGGCGAGGCGTCGAAGCCGTCTTCGAGCGTGTTGGTCGCGAGCACTTGGAACTCCGGCCCATGCGCGAGCACGACGGCCGTGCCTTCCCGCGAAACGATATAGACGCGGTTCGCCGCGCCCACGGGCGAGGCGTAAACGTTGGGAATCGCGTCCAACCGCACGGGACCGTAGTATTCCTTCCCTGTCCGCGCGTTGAGGGCGGAAAGAATACCCGTGTTGCTTTTCAGGATGTAGAGCGCGTCGCCGTAAAGGAGCGGCGAAGGCACGTAGGGCGTGTCGCGGTCGAGCTTCCAGACGATGCGGTCCGAGCCGGTCAGGTCGCCCCGCGCGCCGTCCAGCCGGATGGCGAGCAGCGCGTTGCCGCGAAAGCCGCTGGTGACGTAAACCATGCCGTCCGCAGCGACGGGCGAAGGAATGGTGTTGTCCGTCATCCCGGACGCTTCCCAGAGCAGCTTCCCCGTCGCGAGGTCGTAGCTGCGCACGCGGCTCGTGGCGTTCGTCACCACCTGCGGTTTTCCCTGATGCTCGACGACGAGCGGCGTGGCCCACGCCGTCCGTTCGTCACGCGGGACGCGCCATAACTCCTTTCCGGTCCGCTTGTCGAGGGCGACGATGAACGAATCGCCTTCGTGGTCCCAGGTGAGGATGAGCTTGTCGCCGTAAAGCGCCGGAGAGCTTCCCTCGCCGAAACCCAGCTTGATGGTCATATCGCCGAGATCTTTTTCCCAAACGAGGTTGCCCTTCATGTCGAGGCTGTAGAGCCCTCGCGATCCGAAGTAGGCGAACACCTGCGCGCCGTCGGTGACGGGCGAATTCGACGCCCAGGTGCCGGTGGGGTGCGTTCCTTCGTGGGGAAGCTCCTTGCGCAGCGCCTTCCGCCAGACCTCTTTGCCGGTCCGGCGGTCGAGGGCGAGAAGGACGAACTCCTGTTCGGCGTCGGGCGCGATGTTGCGCCGGCGTCGTGGCTGGCCGTCCGGCGCCGGCTCGGGCTCGGCGGCGGCGATGCGCTCGCCCACCGGCACGGCCGTCGTGACAAACACGCGGTCGCCCCAGACGATGGGCGAGGAAGAACCTTTTCCGGGAATTTCGGTTTTCCAGCGGACGTTCTTGCTCTCGCTCCATTCGACGGGCGGATCGGCCAGCGGCGCGACGCCGGTGCCGAGCGGCCCGCGCCATTGCGCCCAGTAGCGTTCCACCTCGCGCGCCGCTTCCGGCCGCGCGCCGAACAACACGCCTGCCACGCTCAGGAAAACAAACATCACCGCGAACTTTTTCATGACGATTCGCCTCGACGTGAAGATGCCCTGCGGGCTCAGCCCTGTCTGAAGCGTTTGATTCTATTTCGGATTGGAGGGTTGTGAAAGCGAAATTGCGCTTGCGGTGACGAAAGACGGGCGGCTCGCGGGCGCGGCCAGAGCGGAGGCGCTACAAAAGGCCGCCGCCCTTCTTGTGTGTATGCCAGCACCAGAGAAGCTGCACGGCGAGCGAAAGGACGCAGACGCCGCCGGCGAGCGCGATGCCGCCGATAATGAGATGGCGTGTGAAGTCAGGGTTTTCAGCGGGGTGATAACGCAGCCAGGCGATTTCCACCACCCCGTGGATGACGGCAAGAAATCCCAGGAGTGCCGCGAGGACCAGCGCCGTTCCTCGAAGTACGTTTTTCATCGCGGAGTCTCCCGAAACGGGCCACCCACGGTCCGCGCGAGGAGCGGAACTTCGAGTGAGTTGTTCATACACCCGCGCGCGGCGCGTGTCAACGCGGGCAAAGAGTCGTCGCGCCGGCCCGCAAGGCGGGGCCGGCATCCCGGTGCCGCCGGGACGGCGGCGCTACCGCTCGATGCGATGGACTTTGAGGAGATTCGTCGAGCCGCGCCGGGCGATCGGCGTGCCGGCGATGACGGCGACGAGGTCGCCGGGACGGACGGCGCGCTTCTCGCGCAGCGCCGCCGCGGCCCCTTCCACCATGTGGTCCGTGGATTTGACGTGCGGGAGGTACATGGGCTCGACGCCCCAGTAGAGCGCCGCGCGACGCAGCACCTTGGGAATCGGCGAAAAAGCGTAAACGGGGACACGCGGCCGGAATTTGGAAAGCACGCGCGCGCTCGAACCCGACTGGGTGAACACGGCGATGGCGCGCAGGTTCAACTGTTCGGCCATGTAGGCGACGCTTTCGCAGACCGCCTCGGGAACGCCCTGCTGGCTCGCCTCCCGCCGGCGGCGCTTGAACCACTCATCGCGCGGACCGCTTTCGGCCGCCGCGATGATGCGCGCCATCATGCGCACCGATTCGACCGGATACCGGCCCACGGCGGTTTCGGCCGAAAGCATCAGGGCGTCCGAGCCGTCGAAGATGGCGTTGGCGACGTCGGAGGCCTCGGCGCGCGAAGGGCGCGGGCGCTCGGTCATCGACTCGAGCATCTGCGTGGCGGTGATCACCGGCACCTTGAGCGCGTTGGCGCGAGCGATGATGCGCTTCTGGATGAGCGGCACCTTTTCGGGCGCCAACTCCACGCCGAGGTCGCCGCGCGCCACCATGACCGCGTCCGAAACCTGGAGGATCTCTTCGAGCCGGTCGATCGCCTCCGGTTTTTCGAGCTTGGCGACCACGGGAACGTCGCGCCCGGCGCGATGGAGCAGGCGCTTCAATTCCCGGACGTCTTCGGGCCGGCGGACGAACGAAAGCGCGACGTAGTCCACTCCCAGCCTGAGGCCGAACGCGAGATCGTGGCGGTCTTTCGCCGTCAGCGCGGAAATCTTGAGCGGCAGGCCGGGCAGATTGATGCCCTGGTGCTGGCCGAGCTCGCCGCCGGATTCAACGCGGCAGACGATGTCCGGGCCCTCGACACGCTCGACGCGCAGCTCGATCAGGCCGTCGGAAAGCAGCAGGCGGCTGCCGCGGCGGACTTCTCCGGGCAGGTCGCGAAACGTCGTCGAAACGGCGGTCGAATCGCCTTCCAGGGGCCGCGTCGTAATCGTGAAGCGAGCCCCCGCCTTCAGATCAACCGGCCCGCCACCCTTCAACGGCCCGGTGCGGATCTTCGGTCCTTGAAGGTCCTGAAGGATGGCCAGCGCGCGCCCGCGCTCCGCCGCCAGCCGGCGCAGCAGGCGCACCCGCCTCGCGTGTTCCGCGTGCGTCGAGTGCGAGAAGTTGATCCGCGCCACATCCATGCCCGCGTCGAGCAGTGCCGCGAGCGTCTTCGGGCTGGCGCTCGCCGGGCCGATGGTGGCGACGATCTTCGCCCGGCGCGTACCGCCCGGCGCGTGACCTTTCAATCCCTGAGGGGACATCGTGCGGAGTATAACGGCAGGAAACGCCGCGCGAAAGGGGCGTGTCGCGTGGCGGCGATCTCACCTCCGGGGAACATGACGGGCGAAAGCTCCCTCCCCGCGGCAGCCAGGTGGAGGCAGGATTCACGCCGCCGTGAAAATGATTTGACAGGGATGGGTGGGAATAGAGACGTCCGCCGCACAATCGGAGGAGCGGCCGCGGCGCCCGGCTAGAGGTTCACCAGGTACTCGGAGGCCGAAAGATTGCCGAAGCGCACGGAGCTGACCCGCTGCCCGACGACGTTGGCGAAGTACTCGAGGACTTGAGTGAGCCGAAGGACGGCGGGCGTCTCGCGCAGCCGCAGCCAGTGCCGCAGGGCCAGCGAAGCGAGCAACGTGCGGAAGTAAACGATCAGCATCAGCTCGTCGCGGGAGTACCGCTGCCGGATGTTGGCCGCGTTCTTCAGCAGGTAAGTCAGCGCCAGGAAATCGCACCGCAGGGTCATCCGCACGCGGGCGTAATCCACCGGCGAGTCGAATTCCTCAATGGCCTTCCGCACCGCCGGGAACTCCAGCCGGTTCGCGTTGACCACCGACGGCGCGTACTCCTGGTCAAAGCGCCGGCGCAGGATGCGCTGGCACGTCACCTGGAAATAGAAGAAGAAGAGCGCCGTCGAAACAATCAGAATGAACGTTGCGAGATACATCTTCGAATCTTCCCTAATGGTCGCGCCCGGCGGCGGCCAGCGCCGGCGCGCGCGCTTCGCGCGCGCCGGCCGGCACCGTCATCGGCGGACGAGTCACGGCGTAAAGCCAGATCAAAAGCATCCCCAGAGTGCAGAGCGGAAGGACGTACGTCGCCATAATGCTCGCGTAGCGTTGCCCTTGGGTCAGATAGACGAGAGCGAAATTCGCGGCCGGGCCCGCATATTGAATTCCTAAACCTGAAACCAGCAGGACAAGTTGTTCGTCTTCGGTCTCCGCTTTCTGGAGAAAGATGTAGAGCAGCGTCGTCAGAACCAGACACGTAAAGTACAAGTTCTGCTGAAACTCAACGATGAAAATCGTGAACAGACTGTCGTAATTCTTGTGAAGTGACAGTGCGGAATATCCGAGGGTCAGAACGAAAACGGCGACGAGCAGGAAGCGAAGCTGATGCCATATGAGAGCCCGTCCTTGCGACGCCCGTCGGAAAAAGGCGCACAATACCGCATACGCTGCGAGAACAAATGCAACGTCTGACAGCCAGAAGAAGTATGCGTACTCGACCGACTGAAAGCCGTACCAGTAGAGAACGTAAGGACGGCCTACTGCGTCGAGCGCGAGGAACAGCCCCACGTAGAGCCAAGCGCCACGGAGATGCCTCCACTTTCCACTGCCCAAAAGGTAAGCGAAAAGGGCGAGCTCGAGTCCGTAAACGCCGAACTGGATCGCATACCCAATTGCGGTTTCTACCATGAGTAACCCGGAACAGCCTTATGGGCGGCACACCGTTCCGGGTCACTCTCGCAACCTAGAACGGCCTAGCGGTCTGCTTCACTCGGTGCAACCGTCGGCGGCATCGGAACCGGCGACCCACCGACCGATGTCGTCGGCGGCATCGGAACCGGGGATCCGCCAACCGCCGCAACGGTCGGTGGCATCGGGACTGGCGACCCGCCAACTGCTGCCACACTCTGGCGCAAACTGGCGCTGGTCAGTACGACGGCCAGGGCCAGAAGAAAGGTCAGGCCATAATTTTTCATGAGCTCTCCTCCAGTAGTAT
>CAZKXX010000014.1:0-52788 GCA_964556705.1 uncultured Acidobacteriota bacterium | reverse complement strand
GTTCGCACGCGCGCCGCCGAACTTCTTCGCATGTCCTACCGCTCCTTCCGCCACTACGCCAAGAAATATGGCCTCTAGTCCCCCAGGACCCGAGGGCGTGGCTGCCGCGAGCGAGGCGCCTGGCTTCCGCCTGCGTTGCCGCGTCGAGCTCCTCTTGTTCTCCTTCGGTCTCCTCCTCTTCATCGCGACCACCGGCTACGACTTCGTCGTGGACGACTGGATTCTCATCGTCAACAACCCGTTCGTTCGAAGCACGAGTTATCTGAAGGAGATTTTCACGCAGGGTTTCTGGAGTTCCCAGGGAATCGAAGGGACGATCGGGTTCTACCGGCCTCTCGTCCAGTTGACGTTCCTCGCCGAGCGCTCGCTTTTCGGCCTCCGCCCGGGACTATTTCATCTGGTGAACGTGCTCGTCCACGCGGCGGTGATGGTGCTGGTTTACCGCCTGGGCGTCCGACTGTGGGAGCGGACGCGGGGGATGGTGTGGGCGGCGCTGCTGTTCGGCGCGCACCCGCTGCGCGTCGAAAGTGTGGCGCCGGTGTTCGGCATCGGCGACCTTCTGGCCGCGTTCTTTCTGCTGCTCGCGCTCGTCGTCTATGTCGGACCTGAGGAAAACCCTTCGCCGCCCCCGCGTTGGCGCGCCTGGGGCGCGGCGGGATTTTTCGCGCTGGCGGTGCTCACCAAAGAGGCGGCGCTGCTGCTGCCTGTCATGCTGGTTGCCTACGAGCATCTCTGCCGGCGGCGACGCGTGGGAGGACTTGCTGAGGCGCTTCCGCGGTACGGCCCCACGCTGCTTGTGGCGGGCGCATACCTGGCGCTGCGCTGGTTGGTTTTCGGAGGCGCGTTTGCTCCCCGTACGCGGCCCGGCCTGGGAATCGAGGAAGTGGCTCTCTCCGCGCTGAGCCTGCTCGGCGAGTACGCGCACGTGCTCGTCTGGCCCGCGCGCCTGACCTTCTTCCAGCCCTTCGCCGTCCCCGCAAGCGCCTGGGACCCTTTCGTTCTGCTCGGCGCGGCGACGCTCGCGCTGTGCGGCCTGGCGTTCGTTTTGCTCGTCAAGCGCGCGCCCGCGGCGGCGTTTGCGGCGCTGTGGTTTCCGGTGATGCTCGCTCCGGCCCTCGACGTGCGAGTCTTGAGCGTTTCAGCGTACGGCGAACGTTACGTTTACCTGGCGTCGGTGGGACTGGCGTGGCTTGCGGGGCTGGGTTTGACACGTTTGGGCGAGCAGGGAAGCCGGCGATGGCCGGAGTTTGCTCTGGGCGGTGCGATCCTCATCGCTTTCACAGTGCGCACGGCGGTTCGTTTGCCGGACTGGAAAAATGACTTCGTACTGGCCACCGCAACCGTTCGCACCGTGCCGGAGGCCGCGCCGTATCACATTTATCTAGGCAACGCGTACCGCCTTCAGGGCCGGCGGGACCTGGCCCGGCCCGCCTACGTGCGCGCGCTGGCGCTCGGCCCTTACCTGCCGGAGGCGTACGTGAACCTCGCGGGTGTGCTCATGGACGACGGCCAGGTCGAAGGAGCGCGGGCCGTGCTCCGAAGGGGCGCCGCCGCCACGCCGCACTTTGCGCCACTTTATTACGCCTGGGCGACGCTGGAATTGAGCCGTGGAAATCGCGCTTTGGCTCGCGACCTCTATTCGGAAGCCTTGAAGCGGAACCCGCACTTCGCCGAAGCGTTGAATAACCTCGGCTTGCTGGCCTTGGCGGAGGGGCGGCAGAAGGAAGCTCAGGAAATGTTCCGACGCGCTCTGCGCGCCAATCCCGATTACGCCGACGCGCACAGCAACCTGGGAATGGCTCTGGCGCGGACCCCGGCTTTTGAGGAAAGCGAACGTCATCTGCGCCGGGCGATTGAGCTCGAACCCCGGCACGAAGCGGCCTATCTGAACCTGGCGGGAGTTTACGAGGAACGCGGCGACCTGACGGCTGCGCTCGAAGTCTATCGCGCCGCCACTCGGGCGCTCCCGGACTCCGCCAACGCGCATTTTCGCCGGGGGATTCTGGCCCGCAAGCTTCAACAGTACGACGACGCTATCGAAAGCCTTGGGAAAGCGGCGCAGCTTCAGCCCCAATCGGCGCTGGCTCGCGCGGAACTGGCGAGGGCGCATTGGATGGCGGGCGACCGCGAGCGGGCGCGGAAGGCGCTCGACGAGGCTCAGGCTCTGCGCGCGCATGACTCGTCCGCCGATACGGTGCTCGAAGAGCTGGAAAGGATGTTCAAAGAAAGGGAGCGGCCTTGACTCTGACTTGGAACGCCGGTGGACGCTGGAGACAAGCCGGCGTGTCACCGGCCCGGTCGCTGCGATAGGATGACCGCTCGGGATATGAGCGAAGCGGGGCCCCTCATCGCCAAGTCCACACGCGGGAAGGAAACTGAGCGCGGGAGTGCGGCTCGAAATCGGAGTTCTGCGCTCCTCATTCTCGTCGTCCTCTCTCTGACGTTTCTCGCCTACAGCGCAACGCTCACCTTCGACTTCGTTTACGACGACCGGCCGCTGATCCTTGAGAACCCCATCGTCCAGTCCTGGAAAGACGTCCCCAGATACTTCACGGAACATTATTGGAGTTCCGTATTTCCGGGAATGGCCGGAAATTACTACCGTCCGTTCTGCCTGCTCTGGGTGCGGTTGAACTACGCCCTCTTCGGAACGCAAGCCTGGGCGTGGCACCTCACCACGTTGCTGCTCCATCTCGCGGCGACGTTTCTGGTTTTCCGGCTCGCCTTACGACTTCTCGGCAACGACCTGGCGGCGGGAATTGCGGCGCTTATTTTCGGAGTCCATCCGGTCCACATTGAAGCGGTCGCCTGGATTTCGGGTCTCACCGAGCCGCTGTTCGCCGTGCCGTTCTTGCTTGCCTTCTTATGCCACCTGAAATGGCGCGAACAGGAGCGGCGAAAGTGGCTGGGACTGGCGCTCGTCTGCCAGACGGGAGCGATGCTGGCGAAGGAAACGGCCGTCGTTTTCCCCTTGCTCGCCGGCGTCTGGGAATGGACGCGCGTCCAGCGGCAACCGGCGGACGCTCAGTCATGGGGTAGCGTGCGGGGCGTGGTTCTTGCGCTCCGGCGAACCGCGGCCTACTGGGCTTTGCTCCCGCCCTACCTTGTTGCCCGGGCGCTGGTGCTCGGGGGATTCCGCCATCTCCCGACCGACCTTCCTTTCTCTGCTGTTCTCTACACGTGGCCGTCCCTCGTGTGGTTCTGGATACGGCAGTTGCTTTGGCCGTTCGATCTGAGCGGGTTTTACAGCCTGGGGACCGTTCACCAGCCAGACTTGCCCCATTTTGTCTTTCCCGCACTTGCTTCGCTCGCCGTCTTAGGGCCGCTGCTTTGGGGTGCGAAACGCTCGCGGCAGGTGGCGGTGGCTTTGGCGCTGCTCGCCCTCCCGCTCTTGCCGCTGCTGGATATCCGCGTTTTTGCCGAGGACGATTTCGCCCACGACCGTTTTCTCTATCTCCCCTCGGTCGGCCTGGCGTTGCTGGTGGGGATCGCTGCGAAAAGAATTCCCGAAGGACGGGGCCGGATTTTCGGATATCCGACCACGCGAGTGGTCCCCGCAGCGCTGCTGGGTACCGTTTTGCTTCTTTCGACGGCCTCTCAAAGTCTCTTCTTTGCCGATAACATCACTTTTTTTCGACACGCCGTGGCCCACGCTCCTCAAAACAAGTTTGCGAAGGCAAACCTGGCGTCACACCTCGCGGAGCAAGGCCGTTACGAGGAAGCGCTTCAGCATCTTGAGCAAGTCCGGGCTGCCCATCCTGACTACTGGGTCGCCGCCTACAACCTGGCTTACACGTACTACCGCATCGGACGCCTTGCTGACGCGGAAGCGCAGTTCTTGAAGGCCATTCAGCTTAATCCCGGCGACTCGGATCAGTACATGTATCTGGGACTGACCCATCTCAATCAGAACCGGCTCGGCGAAGCGGAGCGAGCCATGCGACACGCCCTCGCACTCCGCGACGACAAGTACGGCTATCACTTCGCGCTGGCGATGGTCCTCAAGCTCAAGGGTGATCGCGATGGCGCTCGCGCGGAATTCCAAAAGGAACTGGCACTTCATCCAGAAAACTCCGAGGCGGCGGCTCAACTGCTGAAACTCGGACAGCGGGGGAACGATTCACCCGCCCCCGTTGCCTCGCAAGAATGACCCGCTGCGGGGACTTCACTCGACTTCAGGCATAACGAATGGTGGGATTGATTATTGTCGGAGTGGAAGAACTCCCGCGCTCGGAAGCTTCGAACTCAACTGAGAGGCTGACACTTTCTGTCACTGGGATTCGACAAAAACAGGCGGGTTCTCGGCGGTCTTGTCCTGAAACAGTCGCGAAGGCTCGAGCCAAGTGACTATCTGCTTTGGTATCAGTCACTTATAGTCAAGAATTGATTCGCCTCGGGCGCTCGGTGATGGAAACCCAAGTGCTTCGCTCTAATCAGACTGTAAGGCTATTTCGGTACCATTCGACGTTTATCGTCAGGAGGAAACAAGCAAATGAAGAAGAACTCGCGCGGCTTTTCGCTGATCGAGTTGCTCATCGTGGTGGCGATCATTCTGATCATCGCCGCGATCGCCATCCCGAACCTGCTGCGTTCGCGCATTGCGGCGAATCAGGCTTCGGCGGTGGGCTCACTGCGCACGATCAACACGGCGCAGATTACCTACGCCTCGACCTACAACACCGGCTATAGTCCGGACCTGGCCTCGCTGGGGCCTGGCACCGGAACGACTCCGACCCCATCGGAAGCCGGACTGATTGACAGTGTTCTGGCCGGCGGCGTAAAGAGCGGCTACTCGTTCGTGTATTCACCTGGGTCCGTTGTGGCTGGCCGCATTGACACTTATACCCTGAACGCCAATCCCACGACCCCAGGTACGACGGGGACCAACTACTACTTCACCGACCAGTCGGGCGTGATCCGCCAGAACTCGACTGGGACGGCCAGCGCGACCGACTCGCCGATCGCCGGCTAGTTTCGGGTGTGGGCCGCGAAGGTGTATCATCTCGGAGGGGAGCCAGGCTGTGGCTCCCCCTTGTTTTTAGCGACTGAATTGGGTCAGAGAGCGGGCTGACCGGCGACCGCGCCTCAACGCCAAAAGACTGGAAGTGTGCGCTCGAAGTGGTGTACATTTCCCAATAGCTTGGGGCGCTCGCGTTCCGCCTGCGGCAAGATCTCGTCACAGGTCTGGCGTTTGAATTGCTCTTCTGCTTACAGACCATGCTGGCTCACGGAGGGCCAGGGCTTGCAGACCAACCACTCCTTCTCCCCCGTGAAATCGGACGGGGAGAACATGAGGAGGTCGAGCGTGAGAAAGGACGCAGGGTTTTCGCTGATTGAGCTTCTCATCGTCGTGGCGATCATTCTGATCATCGCGGCGATTGCGATTCCCAATTTCATGCGCGCCCGGATCGCCTCCAACGAGGCTTCAGCAGTGAGTTCTTCGCGGACCATCAACAGCGCCCAGGTGACCTACGCCTCCTTCTACGGGCGAGGCTACTCGAGCAGCATTGCGCAACTCGGCCCGCCGCCCAGCGGGACACCGGCCTCCGCCGACGCCGCCGACCTGATTGACGACGTGCTCGCGACCAGCGCCAAGAGCGGTTACACGTTTGAGTACACCCCGCTCACCGGAGGAGGCTCGGTCTATACGAACTATGAGCTTCGCTCCCGTCCGTTAGTTCAGGACCGAACCGGCTCGCGCCATTTCTACACCGACGCCAGCGGTGTCATCCGGGTGGCCTACGGCGTACCCGCCGGGCCTTCCGATTCCCCCATCCATTGAGTTATATTTTTCTCAAGGCTGAGTGACGGGTTTCGGGCGCCGTCACCGGTCTCGGCGCAGCCCGTCGCGACGCCCCGCGTGAGGGAAGGGACCATGTCGGCTGTCGAGACGGTTGAGCTGACGAAAGACTACCCCGTCGGCTTCTGGCGCAAGGTCTCGAAGCGCGCCCTGGACGGCCTGACTTTTCAAGTGGAGCCTTCGCAGGTTTTCGGGTTGCTGGGGCCGAACGGCGCCGGCAAGAGCACGACGCTCAAGATCCTCCTCGGCCTGGTATTTCCCACTTCCGGCAAGGCCCTGCTTTTCGATCGTCCTCCCGCCGACATTGCCGCCCACCGCAGGCTCGGATATCTTCCCGAGCAGCCCTACTTCTACGACCACCTGACCGCGGAGGAATTTCTCGGATACATGGCGGACCTGTTCGGCCTGAGCAGCGACGAGCGGCGCCGGCGCGTGGGCGAATTGCTTGAACGCGTCGGCCTTGATACAGTCCGTAACGTCCCGCTGAGAAAATATTCCAAGGGGATGGTGCAGCGCGTCGGCATCGCGCAAGCGCTCATCAACGACCCCGAGCTGGTCATTCTGGACGAGCCGATGTCGGGGCTCGACCCCGTCGGCCGCCGCCAGGTGCGCGACCTCATCCTCGAACTCAAGCGCCAGCAAAAGACCATCCTTTTTTCCACGCACATCCTTTCCGACGCCGAAACCCTCTGCGACCAGGTGGCCATTCTCAACCGGGGACGGCTCGAGGGCTGCGGCCTGTTGCACGAAATTCTCCGTCTCGGCGTCACTTCGACGGAGATTGTCCTCGAAAACCCCACCCCGGAACTGCTGGGTGAACTGAGCCTCTACGCCAGGCAGGCGGTGCGGACGGGCGACCGCGTCCGCCTGGAGATCCGCGAGGAATCGGATGTGGCGCGGGCCGTGGAAGCCATCGTCAAGGCCCGGGTCCGAATCGTTTCGCTCAACGTCGTGAAGGCGACGCTCGAAGACTATTTCCTCGAAAAAGTCGGCGCGGCCGAGGGCGCGCCGGCCTCCGAAGCTCGAGTGAGGATGACGGAATGAACGGAACCATGGCCCTCTCCCGCATCGGAACAATTGCGCGGCACACCTTCAAGGAATCGGTGCGCGAGAAGGTCCTTTACAACCTGATCTTCTTCGCCCTCCTCCTGATCGCCGCGGCGATTCTTTTCGGCAGCATCTCGGTCGGAGTGGAAGAAACGATCATCGTTAACCTCGGCCTCAGCTCGATTACGGTGTTCGGTCTCCTCATGGCCATCTTTATCGGCATCGGCCTGGTCTCGAAGGAAATCGAAAAGCGCACGGTCTTCACCCTGCTGGCCAAGCCCGTTCGCCGCGCCGAATTCATCATCGGAAAGTTTTTCGGCCTGCTCCTGACGCTGCTCATCAATACGGCGGTGATGACGGCGGGATTTTATCTCGCGCTGTTCTACCAGAAACGGACACTGACCGCCGCGGACCTGGTCGCCCTGGAAGCGGTGTACTGCATCCTGCTGCAACTGGCGCTGGTGGTGGCCGTGGCGCTGCTGTTTTCCTGCATCTCGACGCCGGTCCTTTCGGCCGTGTTCACTTTCTGCCTTTACATCATCGGGAATTTTCTCGGCGACATCCGCTGGTTTGGGCGCGAGACGGGCAGCGCCCTGGTCGAGCAACTGACCTCGATCCTTTACTATCTGCTCCCCAATTTCGGGGACTTCAACGTCATCGCGCGCGTCGCCCACGGCCAGCCGTTGCCGGCCTACCTGCTGCTCGGAAATTCGCTTTACGCGGTGCTCTATATTGCTGTCCTGATCTCGGCCGCGATTCTGATCTTCGAGGAGCGTGAGTTCCGATGAACGGCGAGCCCTCTACGACTGGCAAGCGACTCTTGCGGCGCGCGTGCGGCGCGCTGATTATCGCCGGGTTGCTGGCCGCAGTCCCGGTGCAACAGAGCATCGACCGCCAGTGGCGGCAGATCGAGCGGACGGACGACCGGCTCTACGTCCCTTCAGGAGCGCTTCTGCGGAAACTCAGCCTGGGCCACGAAGGCTTGCTCGCCAACATTTACTGGACGCGCGCCGTCCAGTATTTCGGGCGGCAGCGCCTGGAGGGCGCCGAGCGCTTCGACCTTCTCGGGCCGCTGCTGCGCATCGCCACCGAACTGGACCCGCAGCTCGTGATCGCTTACCGGTTCGGCGCCCTGTTCCTTTCCGGCAGCCCGCCCCATGGCGCCGGACAGCCCGAGGAGGCGTTGCACCTCCTCCGCCGCGGAATCGTCGCCAACCCCGATTACTGGCGGCTTTGGCAGGACCTCGGCTTCATTTACTATTGGGACTTGAAAGACTACGATACGGCGGCGCGAATTTTCCAGACGGGCAGCGAGCGGCCCGGCGCGATGGTCTGGATGAAGGTCCTGGCCGCGACGGTCAGCGCCGAGGGCGGCGGGATCCAGACCTCGCGCATCCTTTGGTCGGAAATCTACGAGCACGCCGACAACGATCAGATCCGCCAGAGCGCCCTCGAACACCTGGCGGCCTTGCAAGCGCTGGAGGATTTGCAGGGCCTCACGGCGCGCGTCACTGCCTTCCGCGAGCGCGAGGGGCGCGCGCCGCGCTCCTGGAGTGAAATGATCGAGGCCGGCCTGCTGCGTTCGGTGCCGCGGGACCCGACCGGCCTCCCCTATCGTCTGACGCCGGACGGGCGTGTGATGCTGGCAGGCGAGAGCAAAGTCAATCTCCGACTGCTGGAGTAAATTCAGGCGAGCACATTCTGTGGAAATTGCCCGCTTCATTTTCTGGACCGCGCTCAAGACGCTGAGCCTGGCCTTTCTGGGACTGCTGGCCGTCAAGGCGGCGGGCGAGGCCGTGCGCGCCGGCGCCGACCGCCGGATGGTCTGGGTACGCGCCACGGTGGCCGCCGCGGTCCTGGCGCTCGTCGCGGTGGGAGGCTGGTTTCTGGGCTATGACGTGGCGGCGGAAATCTATCACCGCACCGGCCAGTCGAGCCTCGCGCGGGGCGAAGTCGCCCGCGCTTACACGAATTCCCGGCGCGCTGTGGAGATCCGGCCGGCGAATCTCGCCTACTGGCAAGTCCTGGCGGCCGCCAAATTCTCCGCCCAACAATTTGAATCGCTGCTCGAAGACCGACCCGCGCTCGAAGCTCTGAACGGAGGCCGCCTGGCTCCCGCCGACGCTTACCGGTTCGCCGCCGCGCATTATTTTCTGGCTCAGTACGACCGCGTCTATCCGCTCACCGGCGAACTGATTCGCGAAAACCCGATGTTCGTGGCCCCTTACGTCCTCCAGGGATACGCGTACACCGCGCAGCGGAATTTCGGCGAGGCCGAAAAGACTTTTCTCGAAGTCCTCCAGATTTTTCCCACGCAGCAGGCCGCAGTGGAAGGTCTGGCGCACGCCCACTTTCTGCGGGGAAACGTTCCCGGCGCGCTCCACGTGCTGGAAGAAACGCGCAAATTTGGATTTCCCTCCGAGGCGCGAAACCGCTTTGAGGACCTGAAGGCTCTCTATGCCCAGTAGCCGGAGCCTGACCCTGCGGCTCGAAGACCTCGTGGCCCTCACCTTCTTCCTCATCAACCTGGGTGTCCGCATCGTCCTGCGAGGCGTCCGTCAGGAGGACGTCAGTCCGGCCGACGTCCTGGTCATCATTCCTGCCGTCACGCTGCTCATGGCGAAAGAGCTGGCGCATTATTTCCTGGCCGGCAAGTCCGGCAGCCGCGCCGCGCCGGGCGGGCTCCGCGAATTCGTGCGGCCTTACTGGGAGATTTTTCGCGACTGGTTTCCGTTCCTGGTCATCCTGCTCATGTACTACACGCTGTGGGGTGACGCGACGCTGCTCCTGATGGGGCGCGACCGCGACGCCGAGCTGATCGAGTGGGACCAGCGCCTGTTCGGTTTCCAGGCCAGCGTGGCCTTGCAGCCCATCGTCTCTGCGCCGCTCACGGCCTGGATGGAGTTCGCCTACGCGTTCCACATTCTCAATATTCCCGTCGTCGCCTGCTTCATCTACCTCCGCCGTTCGCGCGAGCGGTTCCGCGAAATGATGTCCGGCGTGCTCGTCATCACCTTCTTCGGGCTCATCGGATACCTTCTCGTTCCGGCCGTCGGGCCCCTGTACACGCTGCGCGACCAGTTCACCGTCCCGCTCGGACACTCGCTCGAGTTTATCAACCGCCAGATTGAGTTCATGGACTTCGCGCGCATCAAGCGCGACGTCTTCCCGAGCCTCCACACCGGCATTTCCTTCGTCGTCTGGCTTTACGCGTGGCGCAATTCCAAAACGCTTTTCTGGATTCTTTCGCCGCTCATTCTGAGCCTGTGGTTTTCCACCGTTTACCTTCGCTACCATTACCTCGTGGACGTCGTCGCGGGGCTGATTCTGGCCCCGCTCTGTTACTGGCTTTCGAACGCGCTGTTCAAGCGTTACGGTGAGATCCGCGTGCCGCTGGCGCTGCCGGCGCTGAGACGTGCCCCGGTGGCGGCGGAAGGGCACGCCACGGAGAAATCCGTCGCCGACAAAGCTCCAGAGAAGCCATGAACGGAGAAAGCGACATTGCCGGTCCGGCGGGCGCCGAACCCGCCGTCGGAGCCGCTCCGGGCGCCGGGATTTCTCCCGCGACGTGCTGGACCGTCCTTTTCCTCGCCGCGCTCCTACCTTACGCGGGGACGCTCACCAACGGTTTCGTTTACGACGACAACACGCAGGTCCTCAACAACCCCTACCTTCAGGGTTTCGAACACCTCGAAGAGATTTTTACGACCAACGTGTGGTCGTACGTCGGCGCGCAGGGCGTCTCGAACTACTACCGGCCGATGATGACCTTCGGTTATCTGCTGACCTACCAGATTTTCGGCCCGCTGGCCTACGCCTTTCATCTCGTCAATATCCTTCTCCACGCCGCCGTCGTGCTCGTGCTGTTCGCGCTGACCGAGCGGATGTTCCGCGACCGCCTGCTGGCTTTTGTTGCCGCGCTGCTCTTCGCGCTGCATCCCATCCACACCGAGTCGGTGGCCTGGATTGCCGCCGTCACCGACGTGCAGCTCGCTCTGTTCTATCTCCTCACGTTCTGGTTTTTCGTCCGCGCGGCGGCGCCCGAGGGCGGACGCTCGCCCCGCAGGCTGCTCGCCATGACGGCGTGTTTTTCCCTGGCGCTGATTTCGAAAGAGCCGGCACTGACGCTTCCCGCGCTCGCTACCGCCTACGAGCACTTCTTCCGCGACGATCGTGACCGGACGACGGTCACCCAGAAAGTCGGGCGGTACTACCTGCTCTGGCTCGTCGCGTTCGGCTACTTGGTTTTCCGGGTTCGTTTTTTCGGCGCGCTGGCGCCCGTCCTCCAGATTTCTGATCTGACGTGGTCGCAGACGCTGCTTTCGGCCGTCGCGCTCGCCGGGCAGTACGTGTGGAAGCTGCTCTGGCCGCTCGAACTCTGCGCGTTTTACGTTTTCGAGCGCAGCACGGCGCTCACCGAGCCGCGCGTCCTGGCGGGACTCGCGAGCCTGGGCGCGCTCGCGGTGATGGGCGCGCTCCTCTGGAGGCGCGCGCGCCCGCTCAGCTTCGCCGTCCTCTGGTTTGCCGTTACCATCGCGCCCGTGCTCAACCCGCGCTGGATGGCCTCGAACGTTTTCACCGAGCGTTATCTCTATCTCCCTTCGGTGGCCTTCTGCTGGCTGCTGGCCGCGGGATGGGTGGGGCTCTGGGGCCGCGCGGCGGAGCATCCGCCGCTCCGCCGGCGCGCCTTGGCGGGCGCGCTGGCGCTCATTTCAGTCCTCTACGCGATTCGTATTGTGACACGCGTTGGCGACTGGAGCGACGACATCACGCTTTATACGAAAACGCTCGAGCAATCGCCGCGCTCCTACCACATCCGCAACAACCTCGGCACCGTGTACTGGAAGCGCGGCGAAATTGAGGCCGCGGAGCGCGAATGGCTGCGCGCCCACGAACTCGCGCCGCGCAACGCCATCATCCTGAACAATCTCGGGCTCGTCCGGACCGAGCGTCAGGATTTCGCTCGAGCCGAAGAGTATTTTCTGCGCGCCATGCGGCTCAAACCGAATTACACCGACCCGCATCTCAATCTGGGAGTGGCTTATCTGGAGCAGGACGAGTTCGACAAGGCGGAGCTGCAATTGCGGGCGGCTCTCGCGCTTTCACCGCTCAACGTGTACGCGCGGCGGAAAATCGCGGAGCTTTACGTATCAACAGGCCGGCTGAAGGATGCGGAAGAGCACTATCGCCGTTCGGCGGAAAGCCAGCCGAATTTGTTCGCCTTCAAAGGGCTCGGCGCCGTGTACCGCCTTCAGGACCAGCCCCAACTGGCCGAAGCCGCGTTCGTTCGCGCGCGCGAGCTCGACCCGTTCGACAGCGAAGTGCGCTTTCACCTCGCGGAGCTTTATCTGGCTGCCGGCCGCCGCGCCGAGGCGCTGAAGGAATATCGCGCGGGCCTCGAGACCGACCCGAGAAATGCGAGGGCGCTGGAGCAGGTGCGCGAACTGGAAGGCGCTGCGCCGCCCGGGGAGTGAGGATTTCGAATGCTGCGTCAAGCCGTCCGACTCTTGCTGCTGACGTTTGTGGCCGCGGGCGCAGGCCGCGCGGCTGACGCGCCGGCCGCGTCCGTGGACGATTACGTCCGCGCCTTCGAGCGCAGCTATCGCGACGTGCGCTCGCTGCGCGCGGATTTCACGCAGACCTACATCTGGGGCGGGCGGCGCCGCGTGGAGAGCGGCCGCGTGCTTTTCGCGCGCGGCGGCAAGATGCGCTGGGACTACACGCGCCCGGGAGAGAAAATCTTTCTTTCGGACGGCAAGCACGCCATCCTCTTCGTTCCTGAAGACCGCCAGTTCACCCGTTCGACGGTGAAGGAAAGCGACGACCTGCGCATTCCCTTCCGCCTGCTGCTCTCGCGGCCCAATCTGAAGCGCGTCTTCGGGCGGATTGTTTTCGGCGAAGGCGTGCGTCCGAGCGACCCGGCGAACACCGTCCTGCGCGCGCTTCCCAGGAAAGAACACGAAGACGTCTATCGGGAAGTCCAAATCGAAGTCACGCCGGATTTCGATATCCGCCGCCTCCTCATCTTCTATCCCGACCGCAGCACGATGGAGTTTGTGTTTGACGACATCGCGCGTAATGTGGCGGTCAAGCCCGCGCAGTTCCGGCTGGTGCCGCCGCCCGACGTGCAGGTCATCGAGCAGCCCTGAAGGGTTTCAGTTCAGCGCAGGACGTAGGACTCGAGCGCGTGCGCCACCCCATCCTCGTCGTTCGAGAGCGTCAGCCGCCAGCCGTCCGTGCCGAAGCCCGGCGTGCGATTGGCCATGACAACCGGATGGCCCGCGAAGGTGAGCATTTCGTGGTCGTTGAAATTGTCGCCCATGGCCATCACTTCGCCGGGCGCGAGCCCCTGGCGCTCGGCCCAGAACTGGAGCGCCGAACCTTTCGTGCAGCCGCGGTTCATCACGTCGAGCAGGACCACGTTGCGCTCCGGATACTTCGTCCAGCAGAGGTGAATGTGGCCGGCGAACGCGGCCTCGCGCAGCCGCGGCTCGACGCGTTCGATGACGGCCGGCGGCCCGCCGAAGAGAATTTGAATCGGCTGCTGCTCGAGATGTTCTTCGAGATCGGGCACCATCAACAGGTACTCGGCGCTCGCCGCCTGATACCAGCCGAGCGGGCCTTCCGCCGCCGCGCCTTCCTGCATGGTGATTTGCCCGCGGTCCGGGCGATCGAAGAGCGCCGCCGCGTAAGGACGGAATTCGCGCGTGTGCTCGAGCGCTTCGCGCCCGATGGCGGCGGGAAGAAAATTCCGGTGCAGGACTTCGCCCGATGAAGAAGTAATCCGCGCGCCGTTCGAGGTGATGAGCGTGACCGGGCAGGGAATCTGCGCAATGAACTTGACGGCCGAGTGGTAGCGCCGCCCGGTGATGACCACCAGGTGCACGCCGCGCGCCGCCGCTTCCGCGAGCGCGCGGGCGTTCGCCGCGGAAACTTCCGAGCGGCTGTTGAGCAGCGTGCCGTCGAGATCCAGAGCCACCATTCGAATCGCCATGGCGCTTTGATTGTAGCATGCGGTGAACCGCCCTCCCGAACGCCGCTCCGTTGACCCGCTGTTCCGCGCTCGGCTAGACTGCGCAAACGATGTCGCTGCTCTCTCACCTCGAATGCGCGCGCTGCGGCAAGCGGCACGAAGCCGGACAGGTGTGGAACGTCTGCGCCTGCGGGGGTCCGCTGGGGGCGAAGTATCGGCTGAACCGGGAAGAAGGCGAGCGGCTGAAAGCCTGCCTGCGCCATGCGCCGGCTTCGCTGTGGCGCTACCGCGCGGTGCTGCCGGTCCGCGGGGACAAAAATATCGTTTCGCTCGGAGAAGGTTTCGTGCCGCTCCTGCGCGCCACGCGGCTGGGCGAACGGTTGGGAATGCCCAACCTCTTCCTGAAGGACGAGTCGCGCAATCCCACGGGCTCGTTCAAGGCGCGAGGACTCGCCGTGGCAGTCAGCATGGCGCGCGAACTGGGTCTCTGCCGGCTGGCGATGGCGTCGGCGGGAAATGCCGGTGGCGCGCTCGCCGCGTATGCCGCGCGGGCCGGAATGGAAGCAACGGTCTTCATGCCGCAGGCGACGCCCGAAGTGAACCGTCTCGAGTGCCTCCTCGCCGGCGCGCGCGTCGTGACGGTCGAAGGGAGTCTTGCCGATTGCGGCCGCGCGCTCGACGAATATCTGGAAACGCACAACGCGTTCAATTGCTCCACCCTTCGCGAGCCTTACCGGCTGGAAGGGAAGAAGACGATGGCCTACGAACTCTACGAACAGCTGGGCGGGCGGCTGCCCGACGTCATCGTCTATCCCGCCGGCGGCGGCACGGGCCTGATCGGCATGGCGCGCGCCTTCGACGAAATGCAGGAACTCGGTTGGATCGGCCGTCGGCGACCGCGCCTGTGCGCCGTTCAGGCCTCGGGCTGCGCGCCGCTCGTGCGCGCTTTTGCGAAGGGGGCGGAGCGCTTCGAAGAATGGCGCGAGCCGAAGACGATTGCCGCCGGCCTCTTGGTGCCGCGCGCGCTGGGCGATTTTTTGATGCTTCGCGCCTTGCGCGAGACCCGCGGCATGGCGCTGGCCGTTGAGGATCCGGCGATGCTCGCGGGCGCGCGCGAACTGGCGGAGACCGAAGGGCTGCTTGTTTCGCCGGAAGCGGGCGCGACGCTCGCCGCGTTGCGCCTTCTCCTGCGCGAGGGATTTCTCGCCGGCTACGAGACGACCGTGCTGTTTCTCACCGCCGGCGCGCACAAATATACTGAAGCGATGCGGACTTTTGAACGGAAGGGACAACCCTGATGGCACCGACCGAACGGCTTTACTACACGGACTGCTACCTGCGCGAATTCGACGCCGCGGTGACGGCGGTCGAGCCTGAAGCGCGCGGCCTGCCTGCGCAGGCAGGGGCTCGCGTCTATCTCGATCGCACGGCGTTCTATCCCGAATCGGGCGGGCAGCCGGCGGACCGGGGAACGCTCGACGGTGAGCCCGTGCTCGACGTCGCGGACGAAGGCGACCGCATCGCCCACATCCTCGCTCGCGCGCCCGCCACCGAACGCGTGCGAGGCGCGATCGACTGGGCGCGCCGTTTCGACCACATGCAGCAGCACACCGGCCAGCATCTGCTTTCGGCGGCGTTCGAGCGCGTAGGCGGATACAAGACCGTCTCGTTTCATCTGGGTGCGGAAGTCTCGACGATCGATCTCGACTCGGACCGCGTGGGCCGGCGCCAGGCCGACGAATCCGAAGAACTCGCGAACCGGGTGATTTTCGAAGACCGCGACGTGCGGATTTCGTTTCGAGCGCCGGAAGAAGCGCGGCAACTCGACCTGCGCAAGCCGACGGAGCGAACGGGAGAAGTGCGGCTCGTGGAAGTGGTGGACTTCGACCTCTCCGCCTGCGGCGGCACGCACGTGCGGCGCACGGGCGCGGTGGGCCTGGTGCTGGTGCGGAAACTCGAACGGCTGAAGGGCCTGACGCGCGTCGAGTTCGTCTGTGGCTCGCGCGCGCTGCGAGCGGCGCGGCGGGATTATCTCGTTCTCGGCGAAGCCGCTCGGCATTTTTCCGGCGCGGCGGAGGACGTGCCGCGGCTGATCGAGAAGCAAGCCGACGAACTGCGCGCCGCGTTGCGCAGTCGGGAAAAGCTGCTCGAGCGATTGGCGGAATACGAGGCGAAGGAGTTCTGCGTCGCAGCGCCGGAGAGCGCGGAGCGGCGAATCGTGCGCCGCATTTTCGATGCGGGCGCGCAGGCGGAAGCGAAAATGTTCGCGCACGCGGTGGCGCGCGAACCGAACGCCGTCGCGCTCATTGCGGTTCGCGGGACGCCGGCGACGCTTTTCTTCGCCCAAACTTCCGGCGGGGAGCTCGACATGGACGCGCTGCTCAAGCAGACGGTCTCGAAATTCGGCGGAAAGGGCGGCGGAACGAAGGATTTCGCGCAGGGCGGGGGACTGAGCGAAGCGAAACTCGAAGAGGCGCTGGCGTTCGCGGCGCAGTCGCTGGCGTGAAGGCCGTTGGCGATGATTGCCGCTTTCGCCGCCGGCGTGTTATATTCTCTGTTCGTGGGCGCGTAGCTCAGTTGGGAGAGCGCGGCGTTCGCAACGCTGAGGTCGAGGGTTCGAATCCCTTCGCGTCCACCATATCCCATTGAAAACAAAAGAGTTAGACTGAGGTTGGCAGACCCTTATCGGCCGCTCTGGGGCGGGCAGTAGCGGCCATTCTGTCGGATTCTCAGCAGATCCCGGAAAATTTGCGCAACCGGCGGATTTTACCGCCCCTCGCGCGCGGCCATATACTTCTTGGCCTTCGCCACGAGCTCGCGGGCTTCGGGCAGCAGCTCGATCGCCTTCTGCACGAGCGCGTCGTCGGCGAGGGTGAGCCGGTCCGCCTCATTTTCTCCGTAAATGACGGTAATGAGCTGGAGCCGGATGCGGTTACGGATGAAGTCGTAATTGTCCTGAAGATCGCCTTCCGTGAGGTTCACCTTCTCGCGCGCCAGGAAGCGGCGGAACTCATCCATCACGTTCTCATCCACGTTGAAGTCCTGCGGAATCGTCTTGTGGATGCCGAGGTAGTACTTCCCGAAATTGAAGAAGACCTGGCGGCGCAGCAGACGTTCCTGCACGGGATTCAGCCGCGGGTCGGAGACCTGGATATCGGGATCGATTCCGCCGCCGCTGTACACTTCGCGCCCGCCGTCGGTGATCCGCACTTCCTTGCGGTTGCCGTTGTTCTGCTGCGGAGAGTACAAATAATCGTAGAGGGAGACGTCGGTGTACTGCCGCTGGATGAGCCGGCCGCTGGGCGTGTAGTAGCGCGCCGTCGTCAGCGCCAGCCCGGTCTTCTCGCTCAGCGGATAGACGGTCTGCACCAGCCCTTTGCCGAAGCTCGGCTCGCCGATCACCAGCGCGCGGTCGTGGTCCTGGAGCGCGCCGGTCACGATTTCGGCCGCACTGGCCGTAAACCGGTTGATGAGCACGACGATGGGGTACTCGGAGCCTTTGGCGCGGCTGGAAGCGTAATACCGCTTCTCGCGGGACTCGCGGCCGTAGTGATAGACGATCAACTGGTTCTTCTCGAGAAAGTGGTCCGCGACCTCGACGGCCTGCTGGAGGAGCCCGCCCGGGTTGCCGCGAAAGTCCAGAATCAGTCCCTGGAGGTTCCGCTCGTCGAGCCGGCGCAGCGCGGCCGTCAGCTCGTCGTTCGTCGCTTCATTGAAATTGGCGATGTGGATATAGCCGACGCCGGGGCGGATCATGAAGGCGCTGTCCACGCTGAGTCGCGCGATCTCGTCTCGCGTAATCGTGAACTGAAGCGCCTCCTCGCTCCCTTCGCGGTCAATCGTGACGCGCACGAGCGTGCCCTTCGGCCCCTTCAGCATTTCCGCCACCTGCGGAGTGGTCAAGCCTTCGGTGGGCTTGCCGTCCACGTGCGTGATGACGTCGCCGGGACGCAGGCCGACGCGAAAAGCCGGCGAGCCGGGCATGGGCAGCAGCACCATGGTGATGGGCTTGCCCATTTTTCCGGGCCGCTGCTGGATCTGCATGCCCACGCCGTAATACTTGCCTTCCTGGTCTTCCCGGAGCTGCGCGAACTGGCGCTGGTCGAAGAAGTTGGTGTGCGGGTCGAGGGTGCGGAGCATGCCCGGAATGGCGCCCGTGCCGCCGTAGGGCGCGCCGAAGATGGCGCGGTCCGGGTCCACGGCGTCCGCGTAGTTCTGCTCGATGAGGTTGTAAACCTTCGTGAAGGCGTTCAAACCCGCCTTGACGTCGGAATCGTCCCCGCCGCGCGTGGTAGCTTCGACGCGCCGCCCGTAGGCGCCGCCTAGCACCGCGCAGAGCATTACCGTGGAAAGGATAAACCAGACCGCTCGCCGACTTTGTCGCATCTCTGTTTGGCTCCTCACCCTGCTTCCGCCGCAGTATAGCATAGCACAGCCGCCTGCCAAGCCGAATCGTCCTTTCAATCTCTTAGATGCCGCCTCAGCCCGCAGCGCTGCGGGCGAGGGACAGGGCCGGGGATGCGGCCGACCTCGGGGCGGAGCGCACAGCCCGATGGGCCTTCCAAGCTTACCTAAGTAGGCGACAGTCATTCATCACGATCGTCAAGCTTTTTCGGTGCACCCTTACCACGGGCGACCCGCCCGGCGTGTTGTCGTCCCACGGGCATCCTGCCCGTGGCCATATCGGGGCGCGGCGCCGGGCTGCGGCCGTGAGAGGAGTTGAAGCGCCTGCCTCGGCTGCGTTACACTTCGCCGCGTTACCTTTTCTTTCAGCAATACCCGCCGTCAGGAGAACGCGATTTGGCCGCGCCGCAAGCCTTCACGGAAAGCCTCGCCAGGCTCATCGCCAGGTTCGAGGCCGACAAGGAGCATTACCGTTCGAAGCGCTACCCCGAAGCCCAGGCGCGGATCGATTTCCTCAATCCTTTCTTCGAAGCCCTCGGCTGGGACGTGCGGAACGAAGCGGGCCTTCCGCATCACGCGCGCGAGGTGGTCGTCGAAACCGCCGAGGAGGAGTCGCGCGGCCGGCCCGATTACAGCTTCCGGCTCAACGGCCAGACCAAGTTTTTCGTCGAAGCCAAAGCTCCCGCCGAGCCGCTCGATAGCGCCCGGCACATCCTGCAAGCCAAGGGCTACGCCTGGAACACCAGGCAGGTCTTCTTCGTCGTCCTCACCGACTTTGAGGAATTCCGTTTCTACGACGCTTCCATCCAGCCCGACGAGCGCAAGCCTGACGAGGGGCTGCTGCTCAAGCTCCAGTACACGGACTACCTGAAGCAGGCCGAGAAGCTCTGGGAATTTTCGAAGGAGCGCGTCGCCGCCGGCTCGCTCGACGCCATGCTGCCGCGCGACCGCCGCACCCAGCGCCTGCGCATTCCGGTGGACGAAGCCTTCCTTGATGAAATGACGGGCTGGCGCGAGGACCTGGCGCGCAACGTCTTCAGGAACAATCCCGGCCTCACCGCCAGGCAGTTGAACGAAGTCGTCCAGCGCCTGCTCGACCGCATCGTCTTCATCCGCATCGCCGAGGACCGCCGCATCATCGAAAAGAACCAGCTCCGCGAGGCGGTCGAAATGTGGCAGGCGCGCGGCGGCAAGTTCCACATCTTCGACTGGCTCAACGACCTCTTCCACCGCATCAACGACCATTTTAACGGCGAAATCTTCAAGCCGCACCTCTCGGAAACCATCAAGACCGATTCCGAAGTTCTGGCGCGGATCATCGAGCGCCTCTACCCGCCCCGGAGCCCGTACCGCTTTGACGTGATCGGCGTCGAGCTGCTCGGCTCCATCTACGAGCGGTATCTCGGCAAGACGATCCGCGCGACGCCCAAGCGCGTCTTCGTGGAAGAGAAACCCGAAGTCCGCAAGGCGGGCGGCGTCTATTACACCCCGCAGTACATTGTGGACTACATCGTCCGGCATACGGTGGGGAAGGTGATCGAAGGAAAGACTCCCAAACAGATCGAAAAAATCCGCATCCTCGACCCGGCGTGCGGCTCCGGGTCGTTCCTGCTCGGCGCGTTCCAGTATCTGATCGACTATCACGTCCGCTACCTCACGGAGCACCCCAAAGAAGCGCACGTCCATCCGCTGTTTCCGGATTTGATTCGCGGGGAGAACGGCGAGCCGCGCCTCTCCGTCGTGCGCAAGGCGCGCATCCTGCGGAACAATCTCTTCGGCGTCGATATTGACCCGCAGGCGGTCGAAATCACCATGATGAGCCTGTACGTGAAGGCGCTGGAGGGCGAGCGGTCGCAACTGCCGCCCAAGCAGTCGCTGCTGCCGGAACTGAAATACAACATCATCTGCGGGAATTCGCTGATCGGCCCGGATATCTACGACCAGGGCGTGCTGTTCGCGGATGAGGAGCGCGAGCGCATCAACGCCTTCGATTGGTTTGCTGTAGCGGCGGTCTATGACCGCCGTCCCGGTTCTGTAGCGGCGGTCTATGACCGCCGGAACGCCGCACCGCGGGAGACCCCGCCATCCACCGGCAGTAAGGACGATCTATTGTCCCGACCTGGCGGGCCCACTACTTCAGAAAAACCGGCGGTCATAGACCGCCGCTACAGCCCCGGCCCCCCCACCATCCCCGACATCATGCGCGCCGGCGGATTTGATTGCGTCATCGGCAACCCGCCGTACGTGCGTATCCAGCACATGAAGGAATGGGCTCCCGTCGAGGTCGAGTACTACAAGCAGCGATACAAGTCGGCCGGCTCGGGAAATTACGACATCTACGTCGTCTTTGTCGAAAAAGGGCTGAGCGTTCTCAACAAGCAGGGCAAACTCGGCTTCATCCTTCCGCACAAATTCTTCAACGCCAAATATGGCCAAGCCCTGCGCGCGCTGATTGCTGAGGGAAACCATCTCCAACACATCGTCCACTTCGGCGACCAGCAGGTCTTCGAGGGGGCGACGAATTACACATGCCTTTTGTTCCTGGATAAATCCGGCAACAAGCAATTTCGATTCGAGAAAGTTGACGACCTGGACGCATGGCGCGATTCCGGGAAAGCTATGCAGGGCGGAATTTCCGCCAGCAAAGCCGGTGCTTCGGAGTGGAACTTCACCGTAGGTAAGGGCGGGGCGCTTTTCGACAAGCTCCAGGCAATGCCCGTAAAACTGGGCGATGTGGCGGCGCGAATCTACCAAGGGCCGATAACAAGTGCAGACACAGTTTTTCTCTTCGAGCAGTTCCGCCAGGGGAAGAAAAAGAACACCACGGAAGTCTTCAGCAAGGAACTCGGTGAATGGGTTTCACTGGAGTCTTCCATCCTTAAGGCTGTAGTTCGAAGTGGAAGTATTCATCGTTACTCTGCTCAGGCGAGGGCCGTTGTGCTCTTTCCGTACGAGGTGAAGGATTGCCATGCCCGATTGTTCGATGCTGACGAGATGCGCCGTCATTTCCCATTGGTGTGGGGCTACTTAACACGCAATAAGAAGCTACTCGAAAGCCGCGAGGGGGGAAAGTTCAAGGACGCGGAGTGGTATCGGTTTGGCCGGACGCAGAACCTCGGCATGTGGGAGCAACCAAAGTTGCTCGTCCCTTATATGGTCACGGAGCTGGCGGCCTATCTTGACTTGGGCGATTCGTTCTACTTCGTGAACGTGACGACCGGCGGTTACGGCATTACTTGTGCCCAAGGCGCGTGCAGCTTGGCGTACCTGTGCGGGCTTCTGAATTCGCGCCTGTTGGATTTCTGTTTCAAGCGAATTTCGACGACATTTCACGGAGGGTACTTCGCCGCGAATAAGCAGTTTATCGAACAGCTTCCCATCCGCACGATCAACTTCTCCGACCCCGCCGACAAGGCGCGGCACGACAAGCTGGTCGAGCTGGTCGAGCGGATGCTGGAACTGCACAAGCGGAAGGGCGTAGCGCCGCCGTCTCGGCGGCAAACGGGCCGGCCGGAGGCCGGCGCTACCGACCTCGAGCGCGAGATCGCCCGAACCGACGCCGAAATTGACGACCTGGTTTACGAACTGTACGGCATCACGGACGAAGAGCGCAAAATCATCGAAGGCGCGCTGTAGCGGCGACGTGCCGTCGCCGAACAAGCCCGGCGAGCATAGCTCGCCGCTACAACACCAAGCCGGCGGTCCCCGACGCGGTTGGGGCAGGCGTCGAGCGGTGCGACAATGCCGGGACGGCGGTCCCTTCCTGCGTCAGGGCAGGCTGCGACCGCCGCTCCAGTGAGCGGCGTGAGCTTGTGATGCGCGGAGCGTTCAAACCCCGATTGCGGCGGCTTGACTGGGTCTTTACAGATTGTCCGGTTTACTATCTCACCCTCTGCGCGCTCGACCGCCGTCCGATTCTGGCCAACGACGAAATCCATGCATCGTTCGGCGAGTTCGCTCGAAAAGCCACGGACCTGGACGTCCTGGTCGGACGCTACGTCATCATGCCGGACCATATCCACTTCTTCGCAGCCTTCAGTCCCCAATCGCCCTCGCTCTCGATGTGGATCAAATCGTGGAAGAATTCGCTCTCGAAAACGCTGCGGCGCATGGGGATTTCTCCTCGTCACTGGGAGAAGGATTTCTTCGACCACGTGTTGCGATCCGAGGAGTCCTACGAGCAGAAGTGGGTCTATGTCCGCGAGAATCCCGTGCGTGCCGGTCTGGTGAAGCGGTGGGAAGACTGGCCGTATCAAGGCGAAATCCACCGGCTCACCGTGAGGAAGCTGTAGCGGCGGTCTATGACCGCCGAAAGAAGACCGGCGCTCGCAGAGCGCCGCTATAGCGCGGGGACGGCGGTCATAGACCGCCGCTACAGAAAGGCTGTGCGATGCCAAAGGAATCTCAGCTTGTCTGCCAGCATCTGGAAAACATCAGCCGCGACGCACTGGAAAAGTACCAGAAAATCATCCGGCACTACGTCATCCGGCGACAAGGGGTGTATGCGCTTTATCGGAGAGGCAAGCTGTACTACGTGGGACTGGCGGGCGATCTGAGGTGGCGTCTCAAGCAGCATCTGAAGGACCGGCACGGGCAGTCCTGGGACCGTTTCAGCATTTATCTCACGATTGGGGATACCCACCTCAGAGAATTGGAATCCCTGCTTCTCAGGGTCATCAAGCCCACGCCCCGCGGAAACCGCAAGACGGGAAAATTCAGGAAGTCGGAAAACCTTGTCCGGCGCTTTGCGCGCGACATCAAGAGGCTGCAAAGGGTCGAACTCGATGAAATTGTGGGACGGATGATCGAGGAAGAGCAGCCGGAAGATGCTGTTCCTGCGACGAGACGCCCGGCGCCGCTGGCTCGCCTTTTGCGCGCTCCCATGCAACTCCTCGGCAAGACGCGACGAAAGACGGTTCGGGCGCGTGCGCGGCGGGACGGTTACATTCGCTATCGGGGCAAGCTTTACCGGACACCCTCCGGCGCGGCGAAGGCCGCGAGCAAAAACTCGGTTGACGGCTGGTGGTTCTGGAAGTATCAGCGCGCACCGGGTGATTGGGTACGGCTCGACGAGCTTCGCAAATGAGTCTGTATGGTGGCGCTGGTCGAGCGGATGCTGGAATTGAACAAGCGGAAGGGCGTAGCGCCGCCGTCTCGGCGGCCAGTGGGAAGCCAGCCGGAGGCTGGCGCTACGGATCTCGCCGGCTGGCGCAGACCTTGTCAGGTCTGCGCGCCGAAGGTGCTGGTGAGAAGGAAACGCCGACGCGGAAGGTCTGATGCCATGAAGGGATGCGCCAGTCCGGGCGGCCCGGGAACGGCCACGCGCAGGACGCGCGCGCTACTCACGATGCCGCCTCCGCCCTGCCGCCCGCCGCGTCCTTGACTTCCCCGCAGCCGTCCCCTATGATTCCCAAGAAGCGAGGTCCACTATGTTCAGCGGCGAATTCGCTCAGATCGGCTTCATCCTCTTTCTGGCGTTTCTGCTGTTCGGCCCCAAGAAGCTGCCGGAGATCGCGCGCGCGCTGGGGAAGGGACTGGGGGAGATTCGGCGCGCCTCGAACGAGCTGAGGGCTTCCTTCGAGGAAGAGATATCGAATCTGGAGCGCCCGGAGCCCAGCGACCGCACGCCGAAGTATGGCTACGACCATTCAGAACCCGCCTCCCAGGAAGTCGAACCGAGGTCCTGAGGAAGAACCGCTCGAAAGCAGGCAGATGTCATTCTTCGAGCACCTCGAAGAATTGCGTCAGTGCCTGCTGCGCGCCATCCTGGGCCTGCTGGTGGCCACGGCCATCTGCTTCTACTTTTCCGACCACATTTACGCCTGGCTGGCGCAGCCGCTTACCGATACACTGCGCAGTCTGGGAATGAACGACAAGCTCGTCTATACGAATCCCATTGACCCGTTCAACCTCTACATCAAGCTGTCGCTGGTGGGCGGAGTTTTCCTCTCCTCGCCGTGGATCCTGTACCAGTTCTGGCTGTTCATTTCGCCGGGACTCTACCGGCACGAGAAGCGCTACGTCTGGCCATTCGTCCTTCTGACCTCGAGCCTGTTCATCGCCGGCGGGCTGTTTGCGCACGAGCTGGCGTTTCCGCCCGCGCTGCGTTTTCTGGTGGAGTTCGGCGGCCAGTTCACGCCGTTCATCACCATTGACCAGTACTGGAAGCTGGTGACGACGATTCTGATCGGCGTGGGCCTGGCCTTCCAGTTGCCCGTCATCATCCTGCTGCTTTCGATTTTCGGCATCGTGACGCCGCGCTTCCTGCTCCGGCACTCGCGCTACGGCATCCTGATTACGGCCATCATCGCGGCGGCGCTGGCGCCCACGCCCGACCTGGCCACGGTCTTCATCCTCTGGATTCCCATGGTGGCGCTCTATTTCCTGAGCGTCTTTCTCTCCTGGATCGTTCAGATCAAGCGGAAGCGGGCCGCGCGCCATGCGGAGTGAGCGGCGGCTCCGCCTGGGGCTCGCCCTCGCGACGCTGGCGCTGGCCGCGGCGATGCCGGCGACGGGGTGCGCCGCGGAGCGCTCCGCCTTCAGCGGCGAACGCGCCTTCCGCGATTTGAAGCGCATCGTCGAGTTCGGCCCGCGGCCCTCGGGCTCGCCCGCGCTCGCCGAATTGCGCCGCTGGATTGCCGCTCAGATCCGCCCGCTCGGCCTCGAAGTGGAAGAGGACTCCTTTACGGCTTCGACGCCGCAGGGCAGGGTCCCCATGACGAACCTCATCGTCAAGCTGCCGGGCGCGCGCCCGGACATCGTCATCATTGCCGGTCATTACGAGACGAAACAGTTTGACGACTTCCGGTTTGTGGGCGCGAACGACGCGGGCTCGAGCACGGCGTTCCTGATCGAGCTGGCGCGCGTGCTCGCGAAGCGCAAGAACGAGCTCACCTACTGGCTGGTCTTTTTCGACGGGGAAGAAGCGTTCCGGCACTACTCGCCGACCGACGGTTTTTATGGCAGCCGGCATCTGGTGGCCCGGCTGGCGGAAAGCCGCGAACTCGGGCGCGTGGGCGCGGTGATGGTGGTGGACATGATCGCGGACCGCGACCTGAAAATCCATCGCGACGCGAACTCGACCGAATGGCTCACCGGCCTCGCCTTCGGCGTGGCGCGGCGGCTGGGCTACGCGCGCCATTTTTCTGACGAGCTGCGCGCCTACGAGGACGACCACGTGCCGTTCGTGCGCGCGGGGGTTCCGGCCATGGTGCTGATTGACTTCGACTACGGCCCCGGCAACCGCTGGTGGCATACCGCCGAAGATACGCTCGACAAGTGCAGTCCGAAGAGTCTGGAGATCGTCGGGCGCGTCGTGCTGGGAACGCTCGAAGAACTGGAGAAGTCCAACCGGCTCCGGTAAACTCCCTTCCGCCCGCCGGCCGGGCGGCGCCTGGCTTCAAGGCGCGTGCGGGCCGCGCCGGCCGGGAACATTCTCGTGGAAAACTTCACTCCCTACATCCTGTTCACGCTTTTCGTGCTGGGCATGCTGGCGCTCGACCTCGGGGTGTTCCACCGCAAGGCTCACGTCATTGAAATGCGCGAGGCGACGATCTGGAGCGTCGTCTGGATCGCCCTTTCGCTCGCCTTCAACGTGCTCGTCTATTTCTGGCGCGGCCCGCAGCCGGCGCTCGAGTTCCTGACGGGCTACGTTCTCGAAAAGTCCCTTTCGATGGACAACGTCTTCGTCTTCGCGGTGATTTTCAGTTTTATGGCGGTCCAGCCGAAAGACCAGCACCGCGTGCTTTTCTGGGGAATTCTGGGCGCGCTCATCATGCGCGCCGCGTTCATCGCCGCGGGCGTCGTGCTGGTGCGGCGCTTCGAGTGGGTGCTCTACCTCTTCGGCGTGTTTCTCGTCGTCACCGGCGTGCGCCTCTACCGGCAGAAGCTCGAGGAGATCCACCCTGAGAACAACCCGATTCTGCGCGTGGCGCGGCGCGCCTTCCGCTTTACCGAGCGCTACGAGGGCTCCTCGTTTTTCGTGCGCCGCGAGGGAAAAATCTGGGCGACGCCGCTGTTCCTGGTGCTGCTGATGGTCGAGACCACCGACGTCGTCTTCGCCGTGGATTCCATTCCCGCCATCTTCGCCGTCACGCGCGACCCGTTCATCATTTACACCTCGAACGTCTTCGCCATCCTCGGCCTGCGCGCGCTCTATTTCGTGCTGGCGGGCGCCATCCGCAAATTCCGCTACCTGCGGCCGGGGCTGGCGGTGATTCTGGTCTTTGTCGGCTGCAAGATGCTCGTCGTTCACTTCGTCAAAATCCCCGTCCTCGTTTCGCTGTTCGTCATCTGCGCGGTGCTGGGGATTTCGATCGGCGCTTCGCTGCGCGCCGACCGTCGCGACGCCGAGAAGGCGCTGGCCGGCAAGTCCTGAGCGGGTTCCGCGCAAGTCCGGCGAAAAGTTCCGCGAGCCTGCTGGTGAAGAAAGTTATCGGGAGGAGCGGCGTCCGGCGGGGACGGCTTCGGCCGCGGCGTCGGGCGCGAAGAAGACCGGAGTGTCCTTGCCGACGTAGGAATGTTGCGGCGGAGCCGAATCGTTCTTGAGCGGGAAGTCGGTGCGATAGTGGGCGCCGCGGCTCTCCTCGCGTGCCAGCGCCGAGCGGGCAATCAGCCGCGCCGTCTCCAGGATGTTGCGCGCCTCGCCGTCGGCGCGGCCGGGTTTCGGGGAGGGCGCGAGGTCGAGCGCGTCAAGCTGAGCCGCCGCCGCGCAAAGTTCCTTGCCCGCGCGGACGATGCCCACTTTGCTCCAAAGCACGCAGCGGACGGTCTCCACCAGCCGCTCGGCGGGAAGTGACTGCGGTTCGGCTCGAGACAGCGCGCGGCTTGATGCGGGCGCCGCCGGCGCGGGAACGATGAGTGGCGGACGGCCTTCCACCATGGCCCGCGCGGCGCGCGCTCCGAACACCAGACCTTCGAGCAGGGAGTTGCTCGCCAGGCGGTTCGCGCCGTGGACGCCGGTGGCCGCCGCTTCGCCCGCGGCGTAAAGCCCGCGAAGCGTCGTCGCGCCGTCGAGGTCGGTGGCGATGCCGCCCATGGCGTAGTGCGCCGCCGGCCGCACCGGCACCAGGTCGGTCGTGAGATCAATGTTGTATTTGAGGCAGGTCGCGTAAATCTTCGGGAAACGCTTCCGAATGTGCTCGGGGTCGAGCGAAGTGAGGTCGAGATAGACGAACTCGCTTTTGAGGCGGACCATTTCCACGAAGATGGCGCGGGAGACGACGTCGCGCGGGGCGAGTTCCGCCGATTCGTGATAGCGCGGCATGAAGCGTTCGAGCTCAATGTTGCGCAACTGCGCGCCCTCGCCGCGCAAGGCTTCCGAGAGCAGAAAGCGCGGCGCGCCCTTGATGTACAGCGCCGTGGGATGAAATTGTACGAATTCCATGTCGCTGGCGAGCGCCCCGGCGCGCGCGGCGATCGCCACGCCGTCGCCCGTGGCGACCGGGGGGTTCGTCGTTTCCTTATACACCTGTCCGAGCCCGCCGGTGGCGAGCAGCACCGCGCGGGCGCGCGCTTCGTGCCGCGTGCCTTTGCGCTCGTCGAGGTAAGAGACCCCGCAGACCGCGCCGTTTTCGACCAGCAGGTCCGTCACAAACGCGAAAGGTTTGACGGTGATGCGCGGCAGGGTTTTGGCTTTGGCCATCAGCGCGCGAAGAATGCCGTGGCCGGTGGAATCGCCGTGCGCGTGCAGCACGCGCGAACGGCTGTGCGCGCCCTCGCGCGTGAAAGCGAGCTTCGTGCCGTCGCGGTCGAACTGCATCCCCCACTCGATGAGTTCCTGAATCAGGCGCGGGCCTTCTTCGACCAGGATATGAACGGCCGACTCGCGGCAGAGGCCGTCGCCGGCCTTCAGCGTGTCCTGAAAGTGCAGCGAAACTTCGTCGTCTTCGCTGAGCGCCGCGGCGATGCCGCCCTGCGCGTGCTCGGTACTCGACTCGTACACGTCGCCTTTGGTCAGCACGAGGACTCGGCCGTGCGCGGCGAGTTCGATCGCGGCGCGCACGCCGGCGATGCCGCAGCCGAGGACCAGGAAGTCCGCATTGTCGCCCTTCGCGCGTGGCATGGATGATGCGATGATAGCCCCGGGCGCGCGCGTTCGCAACCCTGCCTCCCCGCGCGCGGGGCTCGAGGGCGGGGCGCCGCCGCTTGCCGCGCCCGCGCGGCTGTGCTAATGGTAGCGGTTTGCCGACTCGCGGCGGTTTTCATCGGAGATTCATGCAACGCTTTCGGGTCAGAGCGGGACGGGGCGATTACGAGGTGGTCGTTGGCCGCGGAGCCTGGCGCGCCTTCCGCGCCTTTCCGCGCGCGCGTTACAGTTCCGTCGTCGTCCTGACCGAACCTTTTCTCTGGCGGCGCTGGGGCCGGGAGTTTTCGCGTGCGGCGGGCCTGGCCGGCGCGCGGGTGATTCGCGTTCCCGCCGGCGAAGGCTCGAAGAGTCTGGCGACGGTCGAGCGCGTCGCGCGCGGGCTGGTCGAGGCGGGCGCGGACCGGCGGTCGCTGCTGGTGGCTTTCGGCGGCGGCGTTATCGGCGATCTGGGCGGCTTCGTCGCCGCCACGTTCATGCGCGGCATTGATTACGTTCAGATTCCCACCACCGTCGTCGCGCAGGTGGACAGCTCGGTGGGAGGGAAGACCGCGGTCAACGCCGCCGGGGTCAAGAATCTTGTGGGAAGCTTTTATCCGCCGCGCCTGGTGCTCGCCGACCCGCAGGTCCTCGGCTCGCTTCCGGAACGCGCGTTCCGTTCGGGGCTCTACGAAATCGTCAAGCACGCCATTCTCGACGGCCCGCGATTGTTTTCGCGGCTGGAAAAAGAAATCGGCGCGCTTACGCCGCGAAACGCCGCGCGGCTGGGAGCGATTCTCGCCGAAGCAGTGCGCGTGAAAATCGGAGTCGTCGCGCGCGACGAACGCGAGAGCGGCCTGCGGCGCGTTCTGAACCTCGGCCACACGTTCGGGCACGCGCTCGAAGAAGTGACGCGCTACCGGCGATTTCTGCACGGTGAAGCGGTGGGCTGGGGACTGCTGGCGGCGATTCGGCTATCCGAGCGCGTCGGCTTGCTCGCGGCTGCTGACGCGGCGAGGATGGCGCGCCTCGTCCAATGCGTCGGGCCGCTGCCGCCCATTCGCGACCTCGACGTGCGGCGCGTTCTGGCGCTGCTGCCGCGCGACAAGAAAGCGGTCGGCGGGCGAATCCACTGGGTGCTGCCGGAACGGCTCGGAAAGATGCGCATCACTCCGGAGGTGCCGCCGGCCGAGGCGGCCGCGGCCTTCCGGGACGTGCAACGGGCGAAGTGGCATGAGTGAACGCGCGCGGGCCGGTCCACCGGCCGCAAGTGCTTCCGACGACCCGGCGGCCACGGCGCGCGCCGTCAAGGAAATGTTCGCGGCGGTCGCGCCGCGCTACGATTTCCTGAACCATTTCCTTTCTTTCGGCACAGACCTGCTGTGGCGGCGCGCCGCGGCGCGCGCGGTGAAGGACGTGCTGGCGCGGCCCGGGTCGGTGGCGCTCGACGTCTGCTGCGGCACGGGAGACCTGGCGCTGGCGTTCGCGCGCCATTCGCGGGGACGCGTGCTGGGAGCGGATTTCTGCCATCCCATGCTGGTCCGCGCGCGCCTGAAAGCGGAGCGGAGGGGAAATCGCGTGAGGCTCGTCGGAGCCGACACGCTCGCGCTGCCGCTGCCGGATGATTCGCTGGACTTGATCGGCGTGGCGTTCGGATTCCGCAACCTGGCCGATTACGAACGCGGCCTCGAAGAGATGCGCCGCGTCCTCAAGCCGGGAGGCGTAGCGGCTATCCTGGAATTTTCACGGGTGCGCTCAGCGCTTCTTGGGCCGCTCTTCCGGATTTACTTTCACCGCATCCTGCCCGCTCTCGGCACCTGGATCTCCGGCGTCCGCGGGCCTTACCAGTATCTTCCCGACTCGGTTTCCAGGTTTCCGGACCAGGATGAACTGGCGGAGCTGATGCGCCGTCGCGGCTTCCGCAACGTGCGCTACAGGAATTTTTCGGCGGGAATTGCGGCCCTGCACCTGGGCGAGAGGAGTTCCTGATTTCTTCCGGAGCGGGAAGACGAAGCCAGCCTGGCTGCCGGTCGGGGGGAACAGCCGGCGGCTACTCTTCCTTCGGCATCCAATCGGGCGGCGCGCCGCTCTCCTTGAATTCTTTTTCGAGTTCTTCGATGGCCTTTTGAGCTCCCGCGGCGGCGCGGCGGCGCGCATCGAGGTCCGCCTGCTTGGCGGCAATCTGTTCGTCGAGAGAGCGCTGAGTCTGGCTGTCCAGCGCGCGGGCGCGCTGCACGCGCAGCAGGTTCAGCTCGTCTTCCACCAGGTCGCGGAGTTCCTGCGCGGACTTCAAATTTTCGCGAGCGGCGCGAAAGGTGCTGGCCCACTCTTCGCGCGTCCGGGGCGCCTGTTCGGAAGTCTGTGCCTCGGACACGGCGGCGGCCTGCTCGGCGGGCCGCCCTTCGGTTTCCCTTTCCTCGGCGGCCGGCGGCGGTGGCGTGGGTTCCGGAAAGTCCGCGTTGGTGATGACTCGCGCCGGCCTCTTGCTCATCTTCTCGCGCTGCTCGCGCGTCTTGCGGGCCAGCTCGCCGAGCGACGGCGTATCTTTCGACTGAGCCCACGCCGCGGCGGGAATCAGCAGGCCCGCGACGACGGTCCATGCCAGTATTCGCGTTTTCATCACTCCGCTCCTGACGGTTGAGTGAGTGGGCGGTCCGAGCGGCTCAACGGATCCAGGCCGGATGCCCGCCTTCTCGACGCAATTCGTCCTGCAAATCCTCCATCGCCTTTTCCGACGCGGCGATTTCTTCCTTTTTCTTTTTGATGTCCTCGCGCAGCTTGTTCACTTCAGAGTAGAACTCGGGCGTACTCTCCTGGACCAGCGTCTTCTGCGGGTCGTCGTGAAAGTTCATCTGGCCCTGCGATAGCTTCTGCTCGAGGACGGCGAGCTGGCGGCGCTGCGTTTCGGTCTGGCTGCGAATCGCCGCAGCGCGCGCGCGGAAGTAGGCTTCGCCCCGGCCCGCTTCCGCGTCCGCGGCGGGCGTCTCGGGGGCGGCCGGCCTCTTCGTGGCTCCTTTCGCCGGGACCGTTTCCGTCGAGGTTTCAGTGACCGCCGCCTCGTTACTTTCCCCTGAAGCCATTCCCGCAGCCACCGTCAGCGCGCCGGGAGCGGGGCGCTCGGGAAGATTTTCATTCGTATAGACCTTGTCCGGCCGTTTGGCCGCTTCCGCGCGTTCTTCACGCAGTTTGCGAGCCAGATCGCCCAGGGAAGGGAGGCTCTTCGACTCCTTTTCCGCGGCCAGAAGCGGCGCTCCGGCCGCCAGCAGCGCGCAAATGAATGTTGCGAGGACCGTTCGTTTGAGAGTCATCGCGACCCTCCTTTTTCTCAGGCGCGAGCACCCCTTTCGCCTAATCTACGCCTCTCGACCCGCAAAAGCAAGTAATTCAACGGGGTTCGCAGCTCGCCGAAGGCCTCTCAGGCGACCCCTCGCCGGGGCCTCTAAACCCCTAGAAGTTTCCTTCTCCCGCGGGGTTGCCTTGCCGGATATAATGGCGGGTTGGAGTCGCCGCTCGGACGGGAAACTCCTCCGAAGACCTCAGGCCCGCCTCCAACGACCTGTTGGGAACGCGCCGCTGGCTGCTGCCGGGCAGGCGTTGAGGCTCTGATGCCCATTCACGCCGTCTATACCCTTTCCCGCGACGATCCGGAAGCCCGTAACTGGCTGGCGTTTTTCCGGCGGCAGGGACATCGCCGGCTCGAAAACCTGACCATCGAGCGCGTGTTCTGGCTGGAAGGGGCGGTGAACATCGAACGGCTGATGCCGCTCCTGGTGAATCCCGTTTACCAGCTTGCCGCTTCGGAATCTCAACTCGACGCGGCGCGCGGGCCGATAGTTGAAATCGCCTACCGCCCGGCGGTGACGGACCCCGAAACGCCTTCGATTCTGGCCGGCGCGCGCGCCCTGGGCGAAAACGGGCTGGAGTTCGCGCGTCTGAGCCGGCGCTACCAGTTCGTCGGCGTGGATGAGCAAGAGGCGCGGCACCTCGCCTCGCGCTTTCTTTACAACAGCGTCGTCGAGCGACTGCGCGAGCCGGGGGAGGTGGTTACCACGCTGCGGCCCACCGGCAGGCCCGACCCGGTGCGCGCGGTCTCGCTCGCCGGACTGAGCGACGAGGAACTCGAACGCCTTTCGCGCGAGCGTTCTTGGTACGCGCCGCTTTCGCAGATGAAGGTCATTCAGCAGAACGAACTCCGGCTCGGGCGCCCGCACACCGACGCGGAAATCGAAATCCTGGTGCAGAGCTGGAGCGACCACTGCTACCACACGACGTGGAAGGGATTGGGGCTGCTGAAGCGCCTTTCGGCGGCCACGGCGCGCATCGCGCACCCGCTGGTCGTTTCGTCGTTCAAGGACAACGCGGGAGGCATTGAGTTTTACGACGGCTGGGTGGTGACGATCAAGGGCGAGACGCACAACTTTCCCAGTTCGATTGCGCCCTTCGGCGGCATCGCCACCAAACACGGCGGGGTGATTCGCGACACGCTGGGCTTCGGGAAGGGCGCCTACCCCATCGGCGGCTCGACGATGATGGGGACGATGGACCCGCGTCTCGGCGAAAACGAAGTGCCCGCCGGCGCGCTGCATCCCCAGCTCATCGTCTCGGAATCCATCCGCGCGACCTCCTACTACTGCAATCCCATGGGCATTCCCATGATGCATCCGGTTTACCGGATTCATCCCGGGTACGCGAAGTGCTTCGCGCTCGGACATTCGGTGGGGATTCTGCCGCGGAGGTACGCGCTGAAGGACGAGCCGCGGCCCGGCGACCTGGCGCTGCTGCTGGGCGGTGAGACGGGGCGCGACGGCATCCACGGCGCGACGGCGAGTTCGGCGAGCATGACGGGCGAGACGCTGGCCAAGGAATCCGCGGCCGTGCAGATCGGCCATCCCATCACGGAACGTCGCTTCGCTTCGGCGATTCCCGTTCTGCGCGACGCGGGATGCGTTCGTTCGATTACCGATCTGGGCGCGGGCGGCATTTCCTGCGCGGCGGGAGAAATGGGCGCGGAGACGGGTGTGGAACTCACGCTCGACGCCGTTCCGCTGAAGGACCAGAGCCTGACAGCGTGGGAAATTCTGCTTTCCGAATCACAGGAGCGGATGCTGGTGGCCATTCCGCCGGAAAAGCTTGCCGAAGCCGAAGACATCCTGACTCGGTATGAAGTGGCGCACACGGTCATCGGGCGCTTTACGGACTCGCATCGCCTGGAAGCGACATGGCGGGGCGAGAAGGTGGTGGATCTCGAAATGTCGTTTCTGTGGGGCGCGTGCCCGATTGACCCGGTGCCCACGGCCGAGCCGCGGCGGCGGCTCAAACCGCTCGAGATTGCAGAGCCCCGGAGCGCGCAGCATTGGTCGCAGGCCGTGCGGCGTGTGCTGGGGCATTTCCACTGCGCCGATCAGAGCGCCGCCGGCTCGCGCTTTGACACCACGGTTCAGGCGCGGACGGCCGTCGGCCCTTACGGCGGGCGCAACCACCGCATGCCGACCAACCTTTACGTCTCCGCGCCTTTGCGCGAGAAGCCCTACGGGGTCTTGACGACCATCGCCTTCAACCCTTTTTACGGCGAGATGGACGCCGCCGGCCTGGCGCGGCTGATGATGGTGGAGGCCATCACCAAAGCAGTGGTGGCGGGCGCGGATTACCGCGAGATGGCGCTCTGCGATAATTTCTATACGCCGCGCGCCCGGCCGGAAATCGCCTGGGAACTGAAGCGGATGGTCGAAACGATTGCCGACCTTTCCGTGGAGTTGGGCGTCCCGTTCATTTCCGGCAAGGATTCGAGTTCGGGGACGATGGAGAGCGCGGGCCGGCGGATTGACGTCCCGCTCACGCTCGCCGTGATGACGCTCGCGCGGGTGCCCGACGCGAGAAAAGTGGTGACCAAGGAGTTCAAGCGCCCGGGCAACCGGCTGGCGCTGGTGGGCCGGGCCGACGCGGAGGCGCTGGGCGGCTCGGTTTACGCTGACGCCCACGGGCAGCGCGGCGACCGGCTCTTCGACCCGGGCGGCGCGGCGTGTCTGCGCGCCACGTGGGACGCGCTGCTGCGGCTGCATCGCGAAGGCGCTTACGTCTCCGGGTCGGCGATTGCCGAGGGTGGAATGTGCCTGAGACTTTTTGAAGCCTCGTTCGGGTCGGGGTTGGGAGCCCGAATCAATCTGGACGCCTTTCCCGCCGGGCGCCGGGACGGGTTCCTGTTCGGCGAATTCATCGGGTCGGTTCTGCTGGAACTTCCGGCGGGCGTCGCGCTTGATGCGGCGCCGGGGTCTGTGCCGCATCGCATCGTCGGCGAGGTTACGCAGGAACCGAAGCTCGAACTGGCTGCGGGCGGGAAGACGGTGTGGGCCGAAGAGACGTCAACGCTGGCCGAAATCTGGGAAAGGACATTCCGCGAGGTGGTGAAATGAGCGGGGCGAAAACCGCAGTCCTGTACGCGCCGGGGACCAACTGCCATGAGGAAACCGTGGCGGCGATTGGGTTCGCGGGCGGGAGCGCCGAGGTTGTTCTGCTGAGCGACCTTTTGAGCGGGCGCGCGCGCCTCGGCGATTATCAGGCCGCGGTCGTTCCCGGCGGCTTTTCCTACGGCGACCATCTGGGCGCGGGAAGAATCTTCGCCACAATGCTCGTGGCGCGCCTTCGCGAAGAGTTGCAGGAATTCCTCAACGCGGGAAAGCCGCTGCTCGGAATCTGCAACGGCTATCAGGTGCTTTCGGAAGCCGGCATCCTGCCGGCGCGCACGCTCGGCGAGCGCAAGATGGCGCTCGTGGAAAACCAGTCGGCGAGTTTCGAGGATCGCAAAGTTCGGCTACTGGTTTGCCCGGCCCCGTCGCCGTGGACGGAAGGGTTGGAGGGACAGGTCCTCGAGATGCCTTCGGCGCACGGCGAAGGGCGGCCGGTTTTCTGCGGGGCCGGGCCGTCGGGCGGGGCGCGCGTGGCCTTTCGATTCTGCGACGCGGAGGGCCGGCCTTCGATGCGTTATCCCGAAAACCCCAGCGGCTCGCCCGACGCGGTGGCGGGAATCACCGACGAGACGGGGCTCGTGCTCGGGCTCATGCCGCATCCGGAGCGGGCCTCGTTTCCGGCGCAGTATTCGCAGGACGGGCTGACGCTCTTCCGCAATCTGGTCCGATGGCTGAAACAGTGAGCGGCAGAGTTTTTGGAGGTCTCCGCGGGCACGGGGGCTCGGGCGGGGCGCGAAAGCGCTCAATCCGCCTCCCCAACCCGCCGACAGAAATCATGGGAGGCTCTGCGCGGCCGCGGACGAACTTCCTGCTGATTGACGTTCGCCCGGCCGCGGCGTAGCATCGGTGCGCAGGGAAGAGCGGCGCGGGAAGCCTCGAATCTCATTGCGCAGAGCGACAGGGAAGGAATGAGGGATGACGATGGCCGGAACCCCTCCCTTGGGTCAAATCCTGATTGTGGACGATGAAGCGGCCGTCTGCGCGTTGCTGAGCGAAACGCTCAGCGCCGCCGGCTACGAGTGCGAGACTCGCGCGAACGCGGACGAAGCGCTCGAGCTGCTGGCGGCGCGGCGCATGGACCTGGTGGTCTCCGACCAGCGGATGCCGGGCCGCACCGGCATGGAGTTGCTCGAGGAAGTCCGCCGCCTCTATCCTTCCGTCGCCTTCATGATGATTACCGCCGACAGCGACATCCGGCAGGGCGTGGAGGCCATGAAGAAGGGCGCGGCCGACTACCTGGTGAAGCCCTTCCAGCTCGAGGCCGTGCTGGCGAGCGTCAGCCGCGCGCTGGAAATGAAGCGCATGGAACTCGAGCTTGAAAACTACCGCCAGAATCTCGAGCGGATGGTCGAGGACCGCACGAAGCAGCTCGAGGCGGCGCGGCGGCGCATCGAGATGACGTACGATGAGACGCTCGAGGCCCTCGGCGCGGCCCTCGACTTGCGCGACACGGAAACGGCGGGGCACTCCCTGCGCGTCACGCGTTGCTGCCAGGAAGTGGCCAAAGCGATGGGCATCAGCGGCGACCAGTTGAAACAGATTACGCGCGGGGCCTACCTCCACGACATTGGAAAAATCGGCGTCCCGGATTCCATTCTGCTGAAGGAAGGGAAGCTGACGCCGGAAGAACAGCTCGTCATGCAGTCCCACGCGCGCATCGGCTACGACCTCGTCAGCCGGATCGCCTTCCTCGCCCCCGCCGCCGAAATCGTGCTGACACATCAGGAACGGTACGACGGCACCGGCTACCCGCAGGGGCTGGCGGGAGAGGAGATTCCGCTGGGGGCCCGCATCTTCGCCATCGCCGATACGCTCGACGCCATGACCTCGGACCGCCCCTACCGCCGCGCGCTGCCGTTTTCGGCCGCCCGCGAGGAGATCATTCGCGAATCGGGCCGGCAGTTTGATCCGAAAGGCGTGGAAGCCTTCCTCTCGATTCCTTCCGAAGTTTGGGAGAATATTCGCTTGGAGGTTGCGGGACTCCGTGGCAACATAAGGAGCCCTTCGTCCTCCGTCGAGGTTCGAACCGGGTCGGCCGGGGCAGGCCCCGAGAACAAGTAATGGCGGCGAAGAGGCCGACAGCCCCGGCCAGGCGGCAAAGGCCGAAAACCTCTCAGCAGCGCGGCACTGTTCGCGGCCTTCGTATGGATTTGTCCTCCTCGCTCACCCCCGGCGGCGACTCGTCTCACACCCCGGCCCGGAATCGCCCTCAGCGCGGCGCCAATAATGGTGTTTCCCGCCGCCTGCTCGCGGTCTTCCTGGTCGGCGCGGGTCTCATCGCTTCGGTTACGGCTTACCTGATTCATCGCAATTACAGGAATGAAATGAGCTACTGGCAGCTCCGCCAGACAGCCATCGCCGAAGACCGTGCCGAGGCGATTTCCATCTGGCTCAGCGAGCGGCGAGCCGACGTCGAAGTTTTGGCGGCGCTGCCGTCCGTCCATGTCCTGCTCGACTCCCCCAGCGGGGCGGGGTCGGCAGTGTTCCGTCGCCAGCTTTCCGCCCTGTTCCACCGCTTCCGGACGGTTTACGGCTATTCGGGCATCTCGTTGCTTGATGCCGAATCGCGCCCGATTCTCCTTTCGACGGACGGCGATTCCTCTCTGGCCGACGCCGGAGGAGCCGCGAGCGAAGAGGATCTGTCCGGGGCGCCCGACGGCTTCCTCATCCACGTGACCGGCGACTCCCCACCATCCAGCCTCCTTCACTTCCACATGCCGGTCCGCGCCGCGCCCTCGGTCGCGCCGGAAGCCGGGCTGACGCCCCCGGTGAAAGGCGCCCTCCTGCTCGAAATGCCTATGCGAACGCTCTTCGCCACCCTGGCGTGGACGCCCCTTCCTTCCCGGACCGGGGAGACGCTGCTTGTTCGAAGGGAAGGAAACGAGATCGTGTACCTGACACCTTTGAGAGACCCACATTTTGGGTCCAGGGGGTTTTTCCGCCGGAATCTTGATTCACCCCGTCTGCCGGCCAGCCATGCCTTGCAGGTCGGCGCCACCTTCGGCGAGTTTGAAGATTACCGGGGCGTTCCGGTGCTCGCCGCCACCGAGCGGATCGCCCAGACCGGGTGGGGGCTGGTCCGCAAGATCGACCGCCAGGAAGCCCTGGAGAGTTTCTACGGGTCCGCTCTTCTCGAAGGGCTGGTGGGAGGGCTGCTCATCGTGCTGCTGGGTGTCTCCCTGCGGACCTACGGGCGGGGCCAGCACACGCGGGTGCTCGAGGCCCGCGTCGAAAAGCAACAGGAAATCCTCAAGCTGAAAGAATATTCGCAGGAAATCGTGGACAGCGTTCCGGCCGGCCTGCTGGTGGTTTCTCCGGACCTGCACATCCTCTCCACGAATCCGGCGTTTCTGCAATCATTCGGCTTGAGACCGGAAGAAGTGGTCGGCCGGCGGCTGGACGAACTCATTCGCGCCGAAAGCCCGCCCTACCGTGTGGAAGGCGGGCCGGAGGGACACCCGGCGCCGGAAAACGTTCTGATCGACCTCCAAGTGGGCGGCGGAACGGAAAAGCGCTCCGCCCGGCTGACGATGAAAATGCTTCCCCACGAGACCGAGGAGGTGGGAGAGGGGCGTCTGCTGGTGGTGGTAGAAGACCTGACGGCCAGCGAGCGCCTGCGGGCCGTCGCCGAGTCGTCCGAGCGCCGGCTCCGCGACCTGATTCAGACCGTGGACGCGATCCTCTGGGAGGCCGAGGGGGAATCGCGGCATTTCCGCTTCGTCAGCCAGCGCGCCGAGGATGTTCTGGGATTTCCGATCTCGCAGTGGCTGGACGAGCCCGACTTCTGGGTCAGACACCTTCATCCGGAAGATCGCGAGCGAGCCGTCGAGCACCATCTGGCGGCGATTCACGGGGGCCGGGACTTCGAGCACGAGTACCGCATGATCGCCGCCGATGGGGGCATCGTCTGGTTGCGCGACCGCGTCACGGTTCAGAAGCTCGGCGACGAGAACTCCCAGCAGATCCGCGGCGTCATGCTCGACGTCACCGAACAGCATCTTGCGGAAGAGGAGCGCGCGCGCCTGAGCCAGGCCGTCGAACAGGCCGCCGAAGCCATTCTGATGACCGACACCGACGGCGTGATTCATTACGTCAATCCCGCTTTCGAGCGCGTCAGCGGCTACACTCGGGCCGAAGTGGCGGGGAAGACGCCGCGCATCCTGCGCAGCGGGCTTCATGACGCGGAATTCTACCGCCGCCTGTGGGACGCGCTGCTTCGCGGCGAAGTTTTCACGGGCCACTTTATCAACCGCCGGAAAGACGGCTCGCTCTACCACGCCGAAGCCGTGATCTCGCCGGTGCGCGACGCCGGTGGAAGGATCGTGAACTTCGTCGCCGTGCAGCGCGACGTCACCCGCGAGCGGCAGCTCGAAGAGCAGGTCCGGCAGTCGCAAAAGATCGAGGCGGTAGGCCGCCTGGCGGGCGGCGTCGCGCACGACTTCAACAACCTGCTCACCATCATCGCCGGCTACAGCCAGCTCGCCCTCGACCGGCTGAAACCGGATGACCCCGTCGCCACGCATGTGGGAGAAATCAAGAAGGCCGCCGACCGCGCCGCCTCCCTCACGCGCCAGTTGCTCGCCTTCAGTCGCCGCCAGGTGCTCACGCCGCAAATCCTCGATCTGAACGCCGTCGTCGCCAACATGGGGAAAATGCTGCGGCGGCTGATCGGCGAAGATGTCGAACTGGAAACGCGTCTCGCCCCCCAGCTCGCCCGCGTCAAAGCCGATCCCGGCCAGATCGAGCAGGTCATCCTCAACCTCGCCGTCAACGCCCGCGATGCCATGCCGCAGGGCGGCCGGCTGATGATCGAGACTTCGGACTTTTTCCTCGACCAGGACTATGCCGAAGCGCATTTCCCCATTCAGCCGGGGAACTACGTCATGCTCGCCGTCTCCGATACGGGGATCGGGATGGACGCCGAAACGCTTGAACATATCTTCGAACCCTTCTTCACCACCAAGGAACAGGGGAAGGGAACGGGGCTCGGCCTGGCGATGGTCTATGGCATCGTCAAGCAGAGCGGGGGCTACATCTACGTTTACAGCGAACTCGGGCGCGGGTCCACGTTCAAGATTTACCTGCCAAAGGCCGAAGTTAAAGAGGAGGAGCCGGAGGCACGTGTGGCCGAGGTGCGCTCCCTCCGCGGCGTCGAAACGGTCCTCGTGGTGGAAGACGAGGGCTCCGTCCGCGACCTCGTGAAGGGCGTGCTGGAACGCCACGGCTATCGAGTCCTCGAGGCCCGAAACGGCGCCGAGGCCCTGCAGGTTTGCGAGCGGCACGCCGTCCCGGTTCACTTGACGCTAACCGATGTGGTCATGCCGCAGATGAGCGGCAAGGAGCTGGCCGACCGCCTGCGGGAGAAGTACCCGCAGATGAAATTCATATTCATGTCCGGCTATACGGAAGATACGGCGCTTCATCATCGCGTGCTCGAGAAGGCGGCGGTGTTCGTGCAGAAACCTTTCGCGCCGGAAGGCCTGGTGAGAAAAATTCGCGAGGTGCTCGACGGGACTCCGGACCGCTCCCTGTGACGGCCGCGCGGTCCGGCAAATCTCCTGGGGGGAATGGAGGACGATGCCGCTGAAGATTCTGGTGGTGGATGACGAACTGCCGATCCTGAAGCTCTTCAAGGGGATGGTCGAGCCGCTGGGCTACGAAGTCCTGGCGATCAGTGACAGCTGCGAGGCGGCGAAGCGCCTCGAACGCGACAAGTTCGACGGCTTCGTCCTCGACGTCCACATGCCCAACCTCGACGGATACGAGCTCACGCGCCGCGTGCGCGCCTCGGCGCTCAACCGCCACGCCCCCATCGTGCTGATCACCGGCCTGAATGATCTCGACGCCATGCGCAAGGGCTTTTCCGCCGGCGCCACGTTTTTCCTCGCCAAACCCTTCGCCCAGGACCGCGTCCACAGCCTCTTCAGCGCCGTGCGCGGCGCCATGATGCGCGAACGGCGGCGGCACGCGCGCCTGCCCCTGCGGACGTCCGTCCGCTGCACGTTCGGTCCAGGCGGCGAGAAACACTTCGTGGCCAGCAGCGTGAATATCGCCGAGGGAGGCATTCTTGTGGAACCTTCCGGCGGGCTGGAAGTGGGGCAGGAACTGACGCTGGAATTTTCGCTGCCGGAGCTCCCGCTCCCGCAGGGAGTGGTGCAGCGCGCCCTCGCCGAAGCGAGCGCTCCGCCCGCGCGCAAGGGCCCGCTCAAACTTTTGGGCCGCGTCGTGCGCCGGGAGCCGCCCGACCGCGTCGGCGTTCAATTCGTTTCCCTGGCGCCGGATGAGCTTCAGGCCATCCAGCGCTACATTCTGGGCGCCGTCAAAGTCTAACCCGCTCTCCCGCCGCTTCCAGGACGCAGACGACGGCTTCGATTTTCCCTTCGCGCCCCCCGCAGGCGAAGACGGCTGCGGCGACCGTCGTCACCCGGCCTTCGAGGGTGCCGTAAGCCAGCGCGGGTTCCCGCCGCGGTTTTCCGTCCTCGAAACAGCCGCGCAGCATCGCCACCAGGGCCGGCGACCCCGCCAGCAGCTCGGAATAACGGCGCCGCGACCAGGCGTCCGGCCCGATCAGGTTGCGCGCCGCGGCGCTCGCCTGGACCAGCGCGCCTTCCGCGTTGAACAGCAACACGGCGGCGGAAATTTCCTGAAGCAGCGCGCCGAGCGTCCGTTCGCCCGTCTCCGCCCGCCGTTCGGCCTCGCGCAGCTGCTCCTGAAGCTGTTTCTCCTGTTTCTTCAGGTGCGCGATGGCCGATTGAAACGCCGCGGCGGCGAAAGCGGCCTCGTTCTCCGCGCGCGGCGCCTGAGCTTTGAGAGAATCCTCCGAGCGCGCTTCCCGGAAAACACGATGGAGAAAATAAATGAGGACGATGAAGACGGCGAGGACCAGCAGACCCGCGCCGACCAGCAGGGCGACTTCTTTCAGGGGAAGCTGCGGATTCATCTCAGCCTCCCAGCCCCGACCAGCGCAGGTAAGTGTCAAGCAGTGCGTCGCCGCCCAGACCGGCGTAAATAGCCGCGATGCCGAGAAAGCTCCCGTAAGGCCATTCCGCGTGACGCAGCCGCTTCGCCAGCACTTCCGCCGGAAGCGCCACAAACGTTCCCAGCAGCGAGCCGATCAGAATCGTCATCAGCGTCAGCGGCACGCCGAGAAAAGTCCCCACCATCGCCATCATCGTCACGTCGCCGAAGCCCAGCCCTTCCTTGCCCGTCAGGCGGTAGAACGCTGCGCCGACGCTGTAGAGCAGCAGCGCGCCGACGGCGCTGCCGGCCAGCGCGCCGAGAAATGACGCCGGGACGCCATCGAGAAAAATTCCCAGGCGCAGGGCGATCCAGCCGAGCGGGCGCGAGTCCACCGGAACAAGGAAGCTGAGCAGAAACCCCAGCGTGAGGCCCAGCATCGTCACAGCGTGCGGAATCCGCCGCGCCTGAAAGTCCGTGAAGATGAGCACCAGCACGAGCATCGTGAAGGCGCCGAACTTCACAAATTCCGGCGTCAGCCCATAACGCGCGAAGGCGGCAACGAGCAGCCCGGCGGTGAGAAGTTCGACCAGCGGATACAGCGGCGAAATGCGCTCGCGGCAATTCCGGCAGCGGGCGCGGAGAAGCGCGTAACTCAGCACCGGGATGTTGTCGTACCAGCGGATGGCCTGCCCGCAGCGCGGGCAGCGCGAGCGCGGCGAGACCACGCTTTCCCCGCGCGGCAGCCGCGAGATGCAGACGTTCAAGAAACTCCCGAAAGCCAGGCCGAACACGCCGACGACAACGCAGGGGAGCCAGGGAACTTGGACCACGCGGTTTGACGACCTCGGTTTGGATTTGCCGCCGGCCGCGGCCGCCGACGTCAGACACGGGCGACGGCTTCAGCGCAGCAGACGCCGATAGAGCGCTTCCGTCCGTTGGCGCATGATATCACCGGAAAACAAGCGCGCGCGGGCGCGCGCAGCCGCGCCGAAGTCCCGCAGACGGGCGCGCTCCGCCGCAGCGGTCAGCAGGCCCGCCGCGAGCGCCGCTGCCGATTCCGGCTCCACCAGCCAGCCCGTTCGTCCGTCCTCGACAACTTCCGGCAATCCTCCCGCGCGCGTGGCGAGCACCGGCAGGCCGTAAGCCATCGCCAGCAGCGCCGACGAGCCGAGCCCTTCGGCGCGGGAAGGCATCACGAAAAGGTCGAGGCCGGGAAAAAACTCCTCGAGATTCTCAACGCGCCCCACCAGGCGCGCCGCGTCGCCCGCCGACTCGAGTTTCCGCCGCAGCGCGCGGTCGCTTCGCTCCGGGCCGTCGCCGGCAAAAACGATTCGCATCTCGCGGACCTGCGCGCGCGCGATGTTCAGAGCTTCCAGCAGCAGGTCCTGACCTTTTTCGCTCGTCCACGCGCCGACGTGGCCGGCGACGAAATCCTGTTCGCCAAACCCCCACGCGGCGCGCACGCGCTGGCGGAGGTCAGGCGCGGGAAGTTCCGCAGGCAGGTCCACGCCGTCCGGAATGACTTCAACGCGCCAGTCCGGCACGCCGCATTCGACGAGCAGGCGCTTGATGAATTCTGAAATCGCGATGACGGCGTGGCACGTGTGACCGTAGATGAATCGCTGGCGCGAACGCCGCGCCGGCTGAAAGGTCACGCGCCGGTGCGCGACCCGCCGCGCCAGGAGGCCCGCCGAAGCGAGCCAGGAAATCGTCTGCCCGCGGCCGTCGTGCGCGTGGAGGATTTCCCACGGCTCGCTCAACAGCTTCTGCCGAAGCGCCACCATCCCGTGCAGATTTCCCGGGTCGCGCCGGGGCAGGGAAAACACATCAAAACCTTCCTCGCGCGCGCGGTCTTCGAGCGCGCTGCCTTCCGGGGTGATAATGATTTGCTCGTGGCCGTCCGCGCGCAGTCCGCGCGCCAGCATCAGCAGTTGCCGCTGCCCGCCGCGCAGCTCGCGCCCCGTATCCACGTGCACGATTCGGAGTGTGTTTCGCTCAGACATCGCCCTCCGCGCCTTCGCTGAGCCAGAAACCGGTTGCGGAAGTACCTCCGGTGTTTTGCACGCCCCACTTCCTACTTTCTGCTTCCTGCTTCCGCCTTGCTGACGAGTTCCTCCCACTTCTCATATTTCCTCTTCACGTATCTCGCCGCCATGCGCGCAATCAGAAATCCCTGAGAGCCGTCGAGAATGCCGAGACGCAGGAAGTAGGTGTAGAAGAAGAGCCAGGGCGGCGTGAGCCGGCGCGCCAGCCATTCGGGCGCTTCCCCGCGCGCGAGCATGTCCTGCGCCGCGAGGCCGGTGTAAAACTCGATGCGCTTCGCGTGTTCCTCGAGCGAGTCGCAGGTGTAGTGGAGGATTTCGCCGGGCAGCGTTTCGACCGGGCCGTCCACGGCGACAGATTCGTGCACCGCGCCGCCGGTCCAGCGGCCGCGACGGCGGTCAAACAGCCGGACCTTGTAGCCGGGATACCATCCGGAATGGAGAATCCACCGGCCGAGATAACGCGCGCGACGCGCGAAACGGTACCCGGCGGCCCGCGGCTCCTCGCGTTTCCACTCGGCAATCGCCTCCCGCGCGTCTTCGTTCAGTTCCTCGTCCGCGTCGAGCGAGAGAATCCAGTCGTGTTTCGCCTCGCGCAGAGCGAAATTCTTCTGCTCCGTGAAGCCGAGCCACGGCTGGAGAACGACGCGCGCGCCGAGCCGCGCTGCGATCTCGCGCGTCGCGTCCTTCGAACCGGAGTCAACGACGACGATTTCATCCGCCACAGCGAGCGAGCGGATGGCGCGCTCGATATTCGCTTCCTCATCGCGCGTGATGAGTGTGGCGGAAATGGCGGGCATGAGCGGATTCGGCTGCAAACGGCCCGGGCCGAAGGAACAGTTCAATATCGTGGAAAGGCGCTCCTCGTGCAAGCGGGAACGCGCGGGCTCCGGGACCGGACCGTCCCGCTACGGCAGCTCGCGCACGCCCGGCGCCAGCAATTCGCGATACTTGTCCGGCAGGGCGCGCGGGCGCCCCTCGCGGTCGGTGACGACGTGCACCGTCTCGCCCTCGGCGAGCAGCTCGTCGGTCGCCGGCCGATGGATTTCGTACCCGAACACCAGCACCCGGCGGCGCATGCCGCGCAGGCAGGTGCGGACTTCGATTTCGTCGTCGTAGCGCGCGGGCGCTTTGTAGCGGCACTTCGCCTCCGCCACGACGATGTAGAGTCCCTCTTCGGCTTCCATGTCGCGGTAGGCGAAGCCGCGCTGGCGGATATAATCGGTGCGGCCGATTTCAAACCACACGAAATAGTTGGCGTAATACACCACGCCCATCTGGTCCGTCTCCGCGTAGCGGACGCGGAAGCGCGTTGAAGTCCAGTCCGTCGGCGCGCTGTTTGCCATCACGGTCCCTTCCGACTGCAAGCCGCGGCGCAGACAGTCTAGCGGAAAAAAGGCGCGCCGCAAAACGGCCCCAGGTGTTTCAGAGCAGCGGATCGCCCGAATCGTCCACGGGGTCGCGCAGGACGTCGCGCAGCGCGGAGTGAAACGCCGCGAAGACCGCTTCGAAAGTTCTTGCGTGCGCGGGATGGCTTTCGAATTGGAGTCCTTCCGTGGGCGCGACGCCGCTCTGCACTTGCGCGAAGAAATTGGCGGCGTTCGGCCACGAGTATTTGACGTTGGCGCGGCCCACGCGCCCGCGATGGAACTCCACCGCGCCGTGGTCGAGCACGACCGTCCATTCCAGTCCCCAGTCTTCGAGCGACCAGTGCGAAACCAGTTCCACTTCGCGCAGGTGCTGGCGAATCGCTTTCTCGCGCCCCACCAGCACGAAGGCGCGCTGGATCACGCGGCGCGCGCCGCGCTTGGAAATTTCCGGAAATCCGTTTTCGGGGTCCCGTGGGCGGCTCATTCGGTCTGCGCGGGGTGGGGAAGGGGCGCGCCCGTCCTGCGCCGCTCGGCGAGAAGCGTCGCGCGGCGCGCCGCCGCGCCAATCAAATCCTGCGAGGAAACGAGTTCGTCCACAAGGCCCAGGCTCAGTGCTTGCGTGGCCGGAACGCGCTCGCCGGTGACCAGCATCTGCATCGCGGCGGCGCGCCCGAGGAGGCGCGGCAGGCGCTGCGTGCCGCCCCAGCCCGTCACGAGGCCCAGCGCGGCGCCCGGATGGGCAAAACTCGCGTCGTAGGCGGCCACGCGCGCGTGGCAGGCAAGCGCGAGGTCGAGCCCGCCGCCCAGACAGAACCCGCGAATCGCCGCGACCACGGGAAGCGGGAACTGCTCCACGCGGTCGAGCAACCGCTGGCCTTGCAGCGCGAAAACGCGCGCTTCGAGAGGATCGAGTGCGGAGACTTCTTCCAGATCCGCGCCGACGGCGAAGGAAACCGAATTCGCAGCGATCACCACGCCGCGAAAAATTCCTTCCCGCGCGATGGCGGCGAGAAGGGCGTCGAGTTCTCGCAGCGCGGGGCGTGTCAGGCGAGGGTAGGCGCGGCCGGCCCCGAAACTGACGATGGCGACGGAGTGGTCCGAGCAAAGCTCTATCACGGAAGAAGGTTACATTCTGAATTGTGAATTATGAATTAAGGACAGATGTCCTCGCCTCCCGCCAGAAGCAACAACGCAAGCGTAAGAATTCATCATTCATAATTCAGAATTCATTATTTGTTGCCGGACGTTGGAGCGAATGAATTCCACGATCTCCTGCATGGAGGCCCCCGGCTGAAACACGGCGCTCACGCCGGCCTGCTTGAGCGCGGGAATATCATCGTCGGGAATGATTCCGCCCACCACCAGCAGCACATCGTCCAGCTTTTCTTTCTTCATCAATTCGCAAATGCGCGGCACGATCGTGTTGTGCGCGCCGGAGAGAATCGAAATGCCGATGGCGTCCACATCTTCCTCGACGGCGGCGGAGACGATCTGCTCGGGCGTCTGGCGCAGGCCGGTGTAGATCACTTCCATGCCGGCATCGCGCAGCGCGCGCGCCACGACTTTCGCCCCGCGGTCGTGCCCGTCGAGCCCCGGCTTGGCCACCAGCACTCGGATTCTTCGCTCAGCCATCTCGGTCCTTCTCTGCGCCTCTGTCTACGATCTCGCCTGGGCCTCTGCGTGCTCTGCGTCTCTGCGGTAAGAAGTCGTTCTACCCGTCGTAGCCAAGGACCCGCCGGCGAATTCCATCCTTAAGGACCGCGACGTGAAAGTTTATCAGCAGCCCTATCTTGCATCCAGAGAGCCGAAGATAGGTCAGGAGAATCGCGTCATGGACTGGCGCCAACACCTCCACCGCCTTGAGTTCGACCACTACGCGTCCATCCACGAGCAGATCGATGCGGTATCCACATTCCAGCTTCATCCCCTTGTAAACAACCGGCACGGGCTTCTGCCGTTCGAAGGGGACGTGTTGCAGCGTGAGTTCGTGGGCGAGGCATTCCTCATAGGCAGATTCCAGAAGTCCCGGTCCGAGTGTGCGATGAACTTCGATGGCAGCTCCGATGATTGTGTGGGTGAGCTCCTGGTCATTCATCGTTCACCGCAGAGACGCAGAGAACGCAGAGGAGAACGTGGATTTATCAGTCGATACGCTCCAAGCGGGCAGTGAGCCAAGGGCTGCCTACGTTTTGGCTCCACGGGACCCGCTGAGACAGCAGTTCGCAAGCTCGATGATCATGTCCGCTTCCCTTTCCCGTCCATCGCCCGGATAGAAATGCAGATACTTTCTGCCTCTATGGACTGCAGTCTTGCAGCGAACTGCAATGCTTGCCCCGCTTGACGATCCTCAACGCTGCCTCCCGTCGTGGCCACGCTAAGCCGTGGCCATTCATCGAAACGCCGGCTCCTCGTACGTTCCGAAGACGCGGCGCAGGACGTCGCACATTTCTCCGACGGTCGCGTAGGCGCGCACACCTTCGAGGATCAAGGGCATCAGATTCCGGTCGGTCGCGGCGGCGCTCCCCAGCGCTTCAAGCGATGAGGCCACGCGCGCGTTATCGCGCCGCTTGCGCAACGCGGCCAGTTTCCGCCGCTGGTGCTGCGCCGCCGCGTCGTCAATCACCAGAATTTCGAGCGGGTGCTTTTCTTCGCTCACAAACTCGTTCACGCCGACGATGATTTCTTCCTTGCGTTCGAGGGCCCGCTGGTAGGCGTACGCCGCTTCGTGAATCTCCTTTTGCGGAAACCCTTTTTCGACGGCCGCGACCATGCCGCCGAGGGCGTCAATGCGCTCGAAGTACTCCCAGCAGGCGCGCTCGGTCTCGAGCGTCAGCCGTTCGACGAAGTAGGAGCCGCCGAGCGGGTCCGCGGTGTTCGCGACTCCGCTTTCGTGCGCGAGCACCTGCTGCGTACGCAGCGCGAGGGTCGCCGCCTGCTCGGTGGGCAACGCCCAGGCCTCGTCGAGCGAATTGGTGTGCAGCGACTGCGTTCCGCCCAGCACCGCGGCGAGCGCCTGAATCGTCGTGCGCACGACGTTGTTGTAAGGCTGCTGCGCGGTGAGCGAGCAGCCGGCCGTCTGCGTGTGGAAGCGGCAGAGCCAGGAACGCGGATTTTCGGCCCCGAAGCGCTCGCGCATCACGCGCGCCCACACTTTGCGCGCCGCGCGGAACTTGGCGATTTCCTCGAAGAGGTCATTGTGCGAATTGAAGAAGAAGCTGAGGCGCGGCGCGAATTCGTCCACCTTCATCCCCGCGCGCGTCACCCATTCGACGTATTCGATCCCGTCGCGCAGCGTGAAGGCGAGTTCCTGCACCGCCGTCGAACCCGCCTCGCGAATGTGATAGCCGCTGATCGAGATGGGATTCCAGCGCGGCACCTCGCGCGCCCCGAAGGTGATCGTATCCACCACCAGCCGCATTGATGGCGCGGGGGGGAAGATGTATTCCTTCTGCGCGATGTATTCCTTCAGGATGTCGTTCTGCGTGGTGCCGGAAATTTTCTTCCAGTCCGCGCCGCGTTTTTCGGCGGCCACCAGATACATCGCCCAGACCATCGCCGCGGGCGAGTTGATGGTCATCGAAGTCGTGATCTCTTCGAGCGGCAGCCCGGCGAGCAGCGTTTCCATGTCCTCGAGCGAACTCACCGCGACGCCGCACTTGCCGACTTCGCCTTCCGCAAGCGGATGGTCGCTGTCATAACCCATCAGCGTGGGAAGGTCGAAGGCGATGGAAAGCCCCGTCTGGCCCTGAGCGAGCAGGTAGTGAAGGCGGCGGTTGGTTTCTTCCGGCGTGCCGTAGCCGGAGAATTGCCGCATCGTCCACACTTTGCCGCGATACATCGTGCGGTGAATGCCGCGCGTGAAGGGATACTCGCCCGGATCGCCGAGGTCGCGCGCGTAATCGAAGTCGGCAAGATGGGCGGGAGTGTAGAGACGCTCCACAGGCACGCCGGAAAGCGTGGTGAATTTTTCCTTCCGCTCCGGAGATTTCTCAAGCGCCGGGGCCAGGGTTTCGCGTTCCCAGCGGAGTTCGGCGGCGGAGGGTTTGCGGTCGGAGCGCGGAAGAGCGACTTCGGTGGCGGATTTCTCGGCCTTTTTCATGCTTCCGGGTTCGTTCACCGCGATGGTATGCCAGCGGCGAAGGCAAAGTCAAACCGCCGCGCGCGCCGGCGCGCCCGGAGTCCGGGCCCTCCGTCTGAGGGAATGGTTGAAGGCGCCGTATCACCGGCCGCGGCGGGCCGCGGCCTCCGACAGGTAGGTGACCCCGTAAACGCGCATTTCTTCCTCGGGGACCGTTCCGGCGTAAACGATCTGGGCGGGGACGAAGACGTTGCCGCCATCGCGTGTGTACGGAAAGGCGATTTGAATCTTCGTGCCCATTTCGTACGTTCGCCTGCTCCGAAAACGCAATCCGCCCCGCGAAACGTTCTCGGTCGTCGCCACCTCATCGCCCAGATGCGGGTGGCGGATCCCGACGTCCACTTGAAGGCTCACGCGCACGTGCTTGCGGTCGTTCCGCGTCCGCCTGGGCGGCGCGGCGGGCGGGGCGGATTCCGGGGCCGCCTTCTCCTCGTCGGCAGAAACCACCGCGGGCTTCCACAGCGAGTCTTCGGCGCAGCGTTTGCAGAATCGCGTCAGCAGCCCGTTGACTTCCAGGACTTCTGCTTCGAGTTCGTTCAGATAGACGAGTTCACGCGTGGCGCAGTGCGGGCATTCAAGGATGGCGCGGGCGAAGGAGGCGGCATCGCGGTCGGGAAATTCAACCCCCCAGAACGGTCCGGCGGATTCCTCGCCGAGCACTTCGACGCCGTAATGAAACACGCCGCCGGACGTCCCGGTCTGCCCGACCACGCGCGCCTCAAGCTCGCGGGGCGAGCCCAGCACGCGGATCGTCAATTCCTGGTCGGGATAGAGCTTGCGGCTGAGCGCGATTTTCGCCCCGTGACGCGAGATCACGACGGTCACGGTTTCTTCGACGAAGACGCGTCCCAGGGCGTCGGTGCCTGAGACGGAAATGGGAAGTTCGATCGCGACGCGGTCGCTGCGCCGGGTCTGGGAGTCGTCCATGGCCAATACCCCTGTTGCTGAGTCGAGTCATCGCGCCGCCCCTGGGCGGCGGATGCAGCCTGGCAATCCTCAACCCTCTTCCAAGAGCGACTGCAACGGGGAAGTGACCGCGCCGAACCGTCTGCGTGCGTCCCGAACCCGAATCCTATGATATCATAAGTGTCAATCCTGACAGTACTTGCCGCCGAAATCGGCCTGCCGGCCCGACGCGCGAGGACTTGCGGGCGCCTCCGGCGGTGATACAATGCGCGCGCCATTCATGGCTGGAGGCGGCATCATGCAGCGACGAACCTTCCTGCGCGGCGCCACGGCGGCCGCGGCGGCGTTTGCGGCGAGCCCCGCAAGCCGGGCCCGCGACTGGAAAGAGCCCGTGCGCTATCCCGACCCGGACGTCCAGGTGCTCGACCCGCGCTTCGCGCGCTACAAAATCGGCAACGCTTCGATCGAACGCCTCTGGACCGGCTCGCGATGGGCGGAAGGGCCCGTGTGGTTCGGCGACGGGCGCTACCTGCTGTGGAGCGATATTCCCAACGACCGCATCCTGCGCTGGACCGAGGAGAGCGGCGAGGTGAGCGTTTACCGCAAACCTGCCAACTACACCAACGGCCACACACGCGACAGGCAGGGAAGGCTCATCAGTTGCGAGCACGGCGCGCGCCGCGTGACGCGCACCGAGTATGACGGCACGATCACCGTCCTCGCCGACCGCTTCGAGGGCAAACGGCTGAACGCGCCGAACGACGCCGTCGTGCACTCGAACGGCAGCGTCTGGTTCACCGACCCGGGCTACGGCATCATGGGCGACTACGAAGGGCACAAGGCCGAGTTCGAATTGCCGCCCAACACCTATCGCCTCGAGCCGAAATCTGGCGAACTCACGGTGGCCGCCAGCGACCTCGCGCGGCCGAACGGGCTCTGCTTTTCGCCTGACGAGTCGAAACTCTACATCTCCGATACGGGCCGCCCCCCCGGCCAGCCGCACCCGATTCAGGTTTACGACGTTGTCGAAGGCAGGCGGCTCGCGAACAGCCGCATGTTTATTGATATGGGCGCGGGCGGAGCCGACGGCATCCGCTCGGACGAGGATGGGAACGTCTGGGCGAGCGCGGGCTGGGCCGGCGAAGGTTACGACGGCGTCCACGTCTTTGCGCCTGACGGCAAGCTCATCGGCAAAATCCTCCTGCCCGAAATCTGCTCGAACCTCTGCTTCGGCGGCTTGAAGCGCAACCGGCTGTTTATGACGGGAAGCCAGTCGCTTTACGCCTTGTACGTCAACACACGCGGCGCGCAAACCCCCTGAAGGCGATTCCGGATTTTGGGGTTTTTGGATCGAAGCGGCGACCGCGCACGCAACCGGCCCGATGAAGTCGGTTGGATTTAGGATTAAAGACGCGGCTCCGCGCGCGACCATCAAAAGAAAGTGGGCCTGCGCTTCGTCCCGGATGTCGGTGTCCTCAACAGTCTTGAATCTGGAATGTTGACTTTTGGATTGCGCGCCGCCTCGGCGTCATTCCCTAGCTTCGGCCTGCCGTTCTTCGACCCGCCCGGCGGGCTCAGGGCCCTGAGTCCCCGCACCGGCGTGACCGAACGGTGCGAGACGCGGACCCAACCGAAGCCTCGGGGCAGGAATCCACGGCTGAAACAAGAAGGGCGGGGAGGAGCCCCGCCCCGACGAAAATCCCGCGACCAGGTTATTTCCCGCCGCGCACGGGCACGTACCTCGAGGAGTACGTTGGCTCTTCGATGGCCCCGGGGATGTTGGGATTCTTCGCCACTTTGCCTTCCAAGGCTTCTGACAACTGGACACGGTGCCTTTCGAGCGTCGTCCCGGTGGCCTGAGCGAACTGGGTGAGGGCCTTGGCGTAGGCCGAGCGAGCTTCCACTTCGCGGACTTCCGCCGCGACGACGTCGCGTTGCGCCTGAATGACCAGAAACACGGTGGACTCGCCGAGCTTGAATTTCTTCTCCTCGGCGTCGAGCGTCTGCCGCGCCAGCTCGACGGCTTTCGACGCCGCCTGGATCTGCGCCCGCGCCTGGGTGACCGCGATTTCGGCGTTGCGGACTTCCTGAATCACGGTGTTGCGCGTCTTCTGCGCCTGCGCCTTGAGCTGACGCTCTTCGAGCAGCGCGCGCGCCGCGTCCGCCTGCGCCGAACGGTTGCGGATGGGAATCTGGAGAGTGATGCCGAGGGAATAGTCGGGGAAGCGCCCGTGGAAACTTTGCGTGAGCGCCTGGCCCACGCCGCCCGGCTGCACGTCAATGATGGCTCCGGGCGGGAAGCCCGGCTCGCGCGTGATGGCGTTGCCGGCGAGCCCGGCGGCGCCGTAGGTGGCGAAGAGGTCGAGGTTGGGCAGCAGCGCGTTGCGGTTCGCCTTGATGACGACGGACTGGTTGCGCAGGTTCAGGTCCGCCTGCTCGAGCTCCGGCCGGCTCTCGAACGCCACTCTCAGGGCCTGCTCGATGGGCGGAAGGTCCTCGGGCTTGGGGACGGGCAGCGCGTCGGTGGGTTCGATGTCGATTCCCCCCAGGTCCTGCTCAATCTCCTTGGCGATGACGGTTTTGAGGAGGATCTGCTGCTGCCGGAGGCTCGTCTGAGCGAC